>NZ_CP141587.1:1910000-2210000 GCF_035593985.1 Sphingomonas sp. LY29 | reverse complement strand
GGATCGGCGGGCGGTCGACCATCTCGGTCGACACGCGCATCGTCTGCGCGACCCACCAGAACCTCGACGCGATGACCGCCGACGGTCGTTTCCGCGAAGACCTCTACTATCGGCTCGCGGAAATCGTCATCGCCATTCCGACGCTGGCCGAGCGTTCGGGCGACGCGGTCCTGCTCGCCCGGCATTTCGTCAATCGCTTTGCGCGCGAGATGAACCCGAAGGTGGCGGGCCTGGCGCCCGACGCGATCGACGCGATCGATGCTTATCCCTGGCCGGGCAACGTCCGCGAACTGGAAAACCGGTTGAAGCGCGCGGTCATCATGGCCGACGGCAAGCTGGTGGCGGCGGACGACCTCGACCTTCCCGGCGCGCGCGAGGGCGACGGCGACATCGCTCCAATCAACCTTCGCGCCGCCCGCGAGGCGATCGACCGCCGGGTGATCCATCAGGCGCTGACCCGGACCGACCACAACATCTCCGGCGCCGCCAAGCTGCTCGGGATCAGCCGCCCGACGCTGTACGACCTGATGAAGCAATATCAGCTGCAGGCGGGCTGATCGTTTCGACCAGCGGGGGTTGCGGCATCGCGCCCCCGCTCTAGTCTCCGCCCCGACATCATTCGGGGGAGTCTCACATGGAACGGCGCGAATTCTTGGTGAACGGCGGCATGACCGCCATCGGTCTCGCCCTCCTCGGCGGCTGCGCGCCGGCGACCACGACCGCTCCGATGGTGCCGCCGACGGTGCCCCCGCCCCCGCCGCTGGCCGGTCGCAGCGACGAAGCGTTGAATGCGATCTTCACCCGCATTTTCGAAGAGAAGATGAAGGCGCAGCCCGCTTTCGCAACGGTCCTCGGCATCGACACGGGCGCGAACGCGGCGTTGCGCTCGACCTTCGATCCCAAGCCTGCCCCGCAGGCCCGCGCCGAACAATTGGCGCGCGACAAGGCGGCATTGGCGGCGGTCAAGGGCGTCGACCCTGCTACCCTGTCGCCCGCCGCGAACCTCAACCGCGACATCGTCATCTACGATCTCGAAACGTCAATCCTGCCCTTGGAGCGCTTCGGCCTCGATGGGGTGCAGAACCCCTATCTGATCACCCAGCAGGACGGGGCCTATTTCCAGATCCCCGACTTCCTCGACAGTTCTCACCCGATCGAAACCGCCGCCGATGCCGAGGCCTATCTGTCGCGTCTGGCCGAATTCCCGACGATTCTCGACAATCAGACCGCCGATCAGCGCGCGATGGCGGCACGAGGGTTCCTGGCGCCCGGATGGTCGCTGGATCTCGCGCTCGGCCAGATCGGAAAGCTTCGCAACCAGCCGGCGGCGACCAACGGCATGGTCCGCTCGATCGTCGAGCGCACTGCGAAGAAGGGTATCGCCGGAAACTGGGCGGCGCGTGCGACGCGCATCGTCGAAGGCGGTGTCTATCCCGCACTCGACCGTCAGGTGGCGGCGATCAAGGCGCTTCGGCCGACGACCGCGCCGGGCGACGGCGCGCAGCGTCTTCCCGATGGCGATGCCATCTATGCCGCGGCGCTTGCCGCCGCGACCACGACCAACATGACGCCCGACGAAGTGCACCAGCTTGGGCTGCAGCAGGTTGCCGATATCAGCGGGCAACTCGACACTTTGTTGAAGCAGGCAGGCTACACGCGCGGCTCGGTCGGCGAACGGCTCGCGGCCCTCAACGCCTCCCCGGCTCAGCTCTATCCAGAGACCGACGCCGGACGGGCGCAACTGATCGCCGACCTCAACACCAGCTACCAGGCGATGAACGCGAAGATGTCGCGCGCCTTCGCCACCCTGCCCACGCTGCCACTCGACATTCGCCGCGTGCCGCCCGAGATCCAGGACGGCGCCTCGAACGGCTATTACAACCTCGCCTCGCTCGACGGGTCGCGGCCGGCGATCTATTTCATCAACCTGAAGTCGGTGCGCGACTGGCCCAAATATTCGCTGCCTTCGCTGACCTATCACGAGGGCGTTCCGGGCCATCACCTCCAGCTCAGCCTGTCGCAGGAATCGAAGGACATTCCGATGCTGCGCAAGATCAGCTTCTATTCGTCCTACAGCGAAGGATGGGCGCTCTATTCCGAAGCACTCGCTGACGAACTGGGTGGCTATGACGGCATCGAACGCGCCGGATATCTGCAGTCCTTCCTGTTCCGCGCCGCGCGCCTGGTGGTCGACACCGGCCTCAACTCGAAGGGCTGGAGCCGCGAGCGGGCGGTTGATTACATGACCGCGACCACCGGCTTTCCGCGCACCCGCGTTCAGCGCGAAGTCGAACGCTATTGCGCGTCCATCGGGCAGGCCTGCAGCTACAAGGTCGGTCACATCGCCTGGGAACGCGCGCGCAAGCGGGCGGAGGCGGCCCTGGGTCCGCGCTTCGACATCCGCCAGTTCCACGAGGTGCTCAAGGATGGGTCGATGCCGCTGACGATCCTCGATCGGCGGATCGACGAGCGGATCGCGCAGGCCAAGGTCGCCGGCTAATCGGTCGGTTTCCTTGACATTTTAAGGGTTTTGCCTGTAGCGGACCAAGCGGCGCGTTCATGGGTTGAACCCGCTTGCCTTTTTTTCCGGAACATTCATGCCTTTTGCCGACCTCGGCCTATCCGACCAATTGCTGCGCGCTATCACCGATAGCGGCTACGACGAACCGACTCCCATTCAAAAAGGTGCGATCCCGCCCGTCCTGATGGGACGCGACATGATCGGCATTGCCCAGACCGGAACGGGCAAGACCGCCAGCTTCGTCCTGCCGATGATCGACATCCTGTCCGAGGGTCGCAGCCGTGCGCGCATGCCGCGCTCGCTGATCCTCGAACCGACGCGCGAACTCGCTGCGCAGGTCGCCGAGAATTTCGAGAAGTACGGCAAGTACCACAAGCTTTCGATGGCGCTGCTCATCGGCGGCGTTCAGATGGGCGACCAGGTCAAGGCGCTCGAAAAGGGCGTCGACGTCCTCATCGCTACGCCGGGCCGGCTGATGGACCTGTTCTCGCGCGGCAAGATCATGCTGAACGACTGCAAGCTGCTGGTCATCGACGAAGCCGACCGCATGCTCGACATGGGCTTCATCCCCGACATCGAAGATATTTGTTCGAAGCTGCCGAAGAGCCGCCAGACCCTGCTGTTCTCCGCGACCATGCCGCCGCCGATCAAGAAGCTGGCGGACAAGTTCCTGACCGATCCCAAGGTGGTCGAGGTGGCGCGTCCGGCAACGGCCAACGTCAACATCGACCAGCGCCTGATCATCTGTCCGGGGCCCAAGAAGCGCGACGCGCTCCGTTCGATCCTGCGCGAGGACGGGTTCAAGAACGCGATCATCTTCTGCAACAAGAAGGTGACGGTTCGCGAACTTTACACCAGCCTCAAGCGCTCGGGCTTCGCGGTCGGCCAGATCCAGGGCGACATGGAGCAGAAGGATCGCATCGCCGAGTTCGACCGCTTCAAGAACGACGAGATCACCGTGCTGGTCGCATCCGACGTCGCCGCGCGCGGCCTCGACGTGAAGGGCGTTACCCACGTCGTCAATTTCGACGTTCCGTGGCAACCGGACGATTACATCCACCGCATCGGTCGTACCGGTCGCGCGGGGATGAAAGGCATCGCCTATACGCTCGGCACTTCGGCCGATGGCGAAGCGATCGCCGCGATCGAAAAGCTGACGGGCATGAAGCTGGCTCGCGTCGGCGCCGTACAGGATGCGCAGCCCGCGCCGGTTGCCGAAGCCGCGGACGCCGTCGAGGCCCCCGTGGACGAAGCGCCGAAAAAGCCGGCGCGGTCGCGTGGTCGCGGCAAGGCCAAGCCTGAATCGAAGGCCGAAGTCGCCCGCGACGAGCGTGAGCCGGTCGAAGCGCCGCTTCCGCCTAAGCCTGCCCCGGTCGCCGAGCCCGTCCACGTCGCGCCCCGTCCGGTGGACGACGCCAACGCCGACTGGAATGGCCCGGTGCCGAGCTTCCTGGCGTTCAGCGCGCTCTAGGCGGCAGCCCGCCGATAGCGATTGAGGAAGCTGGCCGCGTGGCTCGCGAAGCGGCTTTCCGCGATCGCGTCGCGAAGCCCCTGCATCAGCTGCTGGTAGAACCACAGGTTATGCTCGGTCATCAGCATCGCGCCCAGTATTTCGCCTGACCGCACGAGGTGATGGACGTAGGCGCGGCTGAAGGTCGTGCAGGCCGGGCAACTGCATTCGGCGTCGATCGGCTCCTGATCCTCGGCGAACTTGGCGTTACGCAGGTTGATCGGCCCATCGCGCGTGAACGCCTGCCCGTTGCGGCCCGACCGCGTCGGCAGCACGCAATCGAACATGTCGATCCCGCGCCGGACCGCCTCGACGATGTCGTCGGGTTTGCCGACCCCCATCAGGTAGCGCGGCTTGTGGGCCGGCAGTTGCCCCGGCGCGAAGTCGAGGCAGGCAAGCATCGCCTCCTGCCCCTCGCCGACCGCAAGCCCGCCGACCGCGTAGCCATCGAAGCCGATTTCGAGCAGCCCTTCCGCGGAACGCTGGCGCAACCCTTCGTCGAGCGCACCCTGCTGAATCCCGAACAGCGCGGCGCGGGTCGCATGCTCACCGCCGCGATCGAACTCCTCGCGGCTTCGGCGTCCCCAGCGGATCGACCGGTCCATCGCCTCGACCTGATCCTTTGGCGTCGAGATCGTCGGCACCAACTGGTCGAACTGCATGACGATGTCCGACCCCAGCAGACGCTGGACCTCGATCGATCGCTCCGGGCTCAACATGTGCCGCGACCCGTCGAGATGGCTCTTGAACGCCACGCCTTCTTCGGTGACCTTGGTCAGGTCACTCAGGCTCATCACCTGATACCCGCCGCTATCGGTCAGGATCGGCCGCTCCCATCCCATGAAACGGTGAAGCCCGCCGAGACGCGCCACGCGCTCCGCACCCGGGCGGAGCATCAAGTGATAGGTGTTGCCGAGCAGGATGTCCGCGCCCGAGGCGCGCACTTCGCCGGGGCGCATCGCCTTGACGGTGGCGGCGGTCCCGACCGGCATGAAGGCCGGTGTGCGGATCGTTCCGCGCTGCATCGTGATCGCGCCGGTGCGCGCGGCGCCTTCGGTCGCCGCGATCGAAAAGGAAAATCTGGTCATCGCCGCGCTCCCTAGCGGGTCGCAAGGAGCGCCGCTACAGGGTGCGCGATGATCGAACCCTGGCTCTACGCCGTCCTGACCGCGGTGGCGGTGCTGACCGGCTTCATCGACGCGATTGCCGGGGGCGGCGGACTGATCATGATGCCCGCGCTGCTGTTCGCGGGCGTGCCGCCAGTGAATGCGCTCGCGACCAACAAGCTGCAATCGATGTTCGGCACAGCGATGGCGGCATTCGCCTATGCCCGCAAAGGGCTGATCGACTGGCGCGCCAATCGCCTGACGATCGCGCTGGTGTTCATTGGGTCGAGCATTGGCGTGGTCGTCGTCCAGAGCATCGACACGTCGCTGCTTTCCCTCCTCATTCCGCTGCTCCTGCTCGGCGTGGCGGCCTATGTGCTGTTCAGCCCGCGCATGGGGGACGAGGATGCGCACGAGCGGCTGTCGATGCGCGGCTACGCGCCGGTGGGCGCGGCCATCGGTGCCTATGACGGCTTCTTCGGACCGGGCACCGGGAGCTTTTTCACCGCGACCTTGGTGGGTCTACGCGGTCTCGGACTGACCCGCGCGACCGCGCTGACGAAAGCGTTCAACTTGACCAGCAACGTCGCCGCGGTCCTGTTCTTTGCGCTCGGCGGAAAGATGTGGTGGCTGCTCGGCCTGTGCATGGCGGCAGGCGCGATGATCGGCGGATGGATCGGCAGCCACACGGCAATGCGCTTTGGCGCCCGCCTGATCCGGCCGCTGCTCATCACGCTATCGCTTGGGCTCACGGCGCGCTTGCTGTGGGGCTACTTCGCGTGAGGGCCGACTTTGCGCGCCGGCACCGACTGCCCTAAGGCGCGGGGCGTGACCATCGACGACCTCCCCCGCTTCGTCTTCATAGTCGGCGCGCCGCGCTGCGGAACGACGACGCTCGCCGGTTTCCTGAAGGGCCATCCACGCGTCTGCTTCCCTCTGGTGAAGGAGCCGCACTTCTTCCTACAGCACGATACGCGCGGGCTTGACGCGGAGGCGCTTCGCAGGCTGGTCGAGCGCGAATATCTCGACCGCTTCTACGCCCAATGTGATTCCTCGCGCGACACGGGCGTCGACGGTTCGGTCAGCTACCTTTACGCGCCCGACGAATTGTTGCCGGCGCTGTCGCTGTGGCCCGACGCGAAGTTCGTCATCGCGCTTCGCGATCCGATGACGATGCTTCCGTCGCTTCACCAGCGCCTGAAATATACCGGCGACGAGACCATCGAGCGGTTCGACAAGGCATGGGCGGCGATCCCCGATCGCGTGGCGGGCCGTCGGATCCCGCGTAGTTGCCTCGAGCCGCGCTGGCTTCGCTATGACGAGGCGGGACGTTTCGGCACCTATGTCGAGCGCTTCTTCAATGTCATTGGTCGCGAGCGCTGCTTCGTCTCGTTGTTTGACGATCTGGTCGCCGATCCCGAAGGCCAATATCGGGCGATGTGTGACTTCGTCGGGTTGGAGCCGGTAGCGGGCACCAAGATGAAGTCGCGGCGTGAGAGCAAGGGCTTCCGCTACGGCTGGCTTCAGCGCCTGCTCAAGCGCCCGCCCGCTGCGGCGCGCAATTACCTGGCCGGCAAGCATTTCGCTCAGCGCGAGCGGTCGCTCGACGACGATGATTCAAAGGTCACCGAGAAAATCTTTTCGATCCGCAAGCGGCTGCTCCGCTGGAATCGAGTGCCGCTGGTGAAGCAACCGATCCCCGTCGAAATCCAACAGGACATCCGCGATCGCCTCTCGGACGAAATCGCGCACCTCGGTCGCCTGCTTGGCCGCGACCTGTCGCACTGGCTGGAAGTGCGCGAAGGGCGCCTAGGGTAGCAGCAGCGACGCGTCGCCGTAGCTGTAAAAGCGATAATCCCGATCGATGGCGTAAGCGTAGGCCGCCTGCATCGTCTCGCGTCCCATCAGTGCCGACACCAGCATGAACAGCGTCGAGCGCGGGAGGTGGAAGTTGGTCATCAACCCATCGACCGCCTTGAAGCGATAACCGGGCGTGATGAAGATCGCGGTGTCGCCTTCGAAGGGGCGAACGATGCCGTCTTCTCCCGTCGCGCTTTCCAGCAACCGGAGCGAGGTGGTGCCAACGGCGATGATCCGCCCGCCGGCCGCGCGCGCGGCGTTGATCCGGTCCGCCGTCGCCTGGTCGATCCGGCCCCATTCGGCATGCATCCGATGGTCGGCCGTATCATCGACCTTCACCGGAAGAAACGTCCCCGCGCCGACGTGCAGCGTGAGCGTTTCGCGCTTGATCGCCTTGGCATCAAGCGCCGCGACGAGGCGATCGGTAAAGTGCAGCGCGGCCGTCGGCGCCGCGACCGCGCCCGCCTCTGCAGCGAACATCGTCTGATAGTCGCTTGCATCGGCCTCATCGGTCCCGCGCCGGGCGGCGATGTAGGGGGGAAGCGGCATCTTTCCCGCTCGCTCGAGCAACAACTCGACCGGCTCGTCACCGGCGAACTCGAACAGCAGGGCGCCCGCCTCATCGCGCTCGACGGCCGAAGCCGACACGCCTTCGCCGAATTCGACGACATCGCCGATCCGCACCCGCTTCGCGTTGCGCACGAATGCCCACCAGCGACGCGGCCCCGCGCGCTTGTGGAGGGTTACGCCGACCTTCGCGTCGCCGCGCCGGCCTTCGAGTTGCGCGGGAATGACGCGGGTGTCGTTGAAGACGAGCAGGTCGTCGGGATTGAGGAGATCGGGCAGGTCGAGCACATGACCGTCGGTCAGTTTCCCGCCCTCGACGACCAGCATCCGCGCCGAATCGCGCGGGCTTGCCGGTCGAAGCGCAATCCGCTCCGCCGGAAGCTCGAAATCAAACAGGTCGACGCGCATTATTGAGGCGCGGGTGCCTCCGCAGCCGTCGCCGGAGCTGCCGTTGCAGCAGGAGCAGGCGCGGGCTCTGGAGTCGCCACAGCGGGAGCAGCCGGGGCAGAAGCAGCGGCAGGGGCGACAGCAGGCGGCGCCGGCAGAGGTCCGCCAATCGACGCCTTGACGATCCGCGTCGGCTGCTCGGGCGGCTCGCCGACCGCGATGCCATCGACGCCGGCCATGCCCTCGATCACCCGGCCGAACGCAGTGTATTTGCGGTCGAGGCTGAAGCGCGGCGCCAGCATGATGAAGAACTGGCTGTTTGCACTGTTCTTGTCCTCGGCCCGCGCCATCGACGCGACGCCGCGAACGTGCGGGATGGTCGTGAATTCGGCGGGAAGGTCGGGCAGCTTCGATCCGCCTTCGCCGGTTCCCAAGGGATCGCCGCCCTGAGCCATGAAGCCGGGAATGACACGGTGAAACGGGAGGCCGTTGTAGAAGCCCTGCGAGGTCAGTTGCTGAATACGATACACATGCTGCGGCGCCAGGTCGGGGCGCAACTGAATCACCACGCGGCCTCCGTTCGACAGTTCGAGCGTCCAGCGGTTGGCGGGGTCGGCGGCGATGGTCGCAGGGGCGATCAGCGACGGCGGCGGCGTAACCGGGGCCGGCGCCGGCTTGGCTGCCGCGATCAGGGCCAGGCCGACAAAAGGCAAGGCAATCAAACGTTTGAACATGGTCTCTCCCCGGCCCTCGACTGGCCGCCCGATTATCGCAGCGTCTTTGCGCGCGCTACCGCTTTTTCTCCGCCAGACGCGCCGCCACGTCGGCGGCCACTCCGGGCGGTACGAACTTTTCGATCTTACCGCCGTAGCAGGCGATTTCTTTCACCAGCCTTGACGCGATCGGCTGCAACGACACGTCGGCCATCAGGAAAACGGTTTCGATCCGGTCGTTGAGCTGCTGGTTCATGCCAGCCATCTGATATTCGTATTCAAAGTCGGCGACCGCGCGCAGACCACGCAGGATCAGCGACGCGCCCTCGCGCTCGGCAAAATCCATCAGCAACGAGTCGAATTCGACCACGCTGACACCGGCGATGTCGGCAGTCTCGCGCTCGACCATCGCAATGCGCTCCGCGACGGTGAACATCGGCGACTTGGACGGGTTCGTCGTCACCCCGATCACGAGCTGGTCGACGAGGTGCGTCCCGCGTCGGATGATGTCGAGATGGCCGAGCGTCAGCGGGTCGAACGTGCCCGGGTAGACGCCGATGCGGTTGCGCGGGTCGGGCATCAGCGGTCCCGTTCCTCGACGTAGCGAGCAATTGCGCGAAGCAGGTCGGCTTCTTCGCCATGACCTTGCAAGTGCGCAATGCCTTGCTCGACAAGCATCGAACATTGCTGGCGAGCACGTTCTTCGCCCAGCAAGGAAACGAAGGTCGCCTTGCCCGCCTCTTCGTCCTTGTGCAGCCGCTTGCCCGCCGCTGCCTCGTCGCCCGAATGATCGAGCAGGTCGTCGGCAATCTGGAAAGCGAGCCCGATGTCGCGCGCGTAGCCGCGATAGGGCGTGCGGGCGTGGGGATCGAGCCGACCCATGATGCAGGCGGCTTCGACCGAATATTCGATCAGCGCGCCGGTCTTCAGCTGCTGGAGGCGTGTCACCTGCCCCATGTCGAGCGTCTGCCCTTCGGCGGCGAGGTCGAGCATCTGCCCCCCGGCCATGCCATTAGGACCCGACGCGCGCGCAAGTTCCAGCACCAGCTCGGACCGAACGAACGGGTCCTCATGCGTGTCCTCGTCGGCAAGGATCTCAAAGGCGAGGTCGTGGAAGCAGTCGCCCGCGAGCACCGCGGTCGCTTCGTCAAACGCCTTGTGGACGGTCGGCTTGCCGCGCCGAAGGTCGTCGTCGTCCATGCACGGCAAATCGTCGTGGATCAGCGAATAGACGTGGATCGCCTCGATCGCGCTTCCGGCACGGATCGCGCGGTCCTCATCGATGCCGAACAAGCGCGATGCGGCAACGGTGAGGAGCGGCCGCAACCGCTTACCACCGCCAATGCCGGCATGGCGCATTGCCGCGAACAATTGGTCGCGCCCATCGCCCTGGCTCGACAGATAGTCGGAGAAGACCCGGTCGACGCCTTGCGCGATGCGCCGCGCCTCTGCGGCAAGGTCGGGCGCCTTCACCTGCGCCTCAACCGGCATCGAACGCGCTGGTCCCTGCCGGCCGTCCGTCGGGCCCGATCGCAATTTTCTCGATCCGCGCCTGCGCCGCTTTCAGCCGCGCCTCGCAGTGTCGCTTCAGCCGGTCGCCGCGCTGGTAGAGCCCAATCGACTCGTCGAGCGGCGCCTGCCCCTGCTCCAGCGTGCGGACGATCGTTTCGAGTTCGCGCAACGCGTCCTCGAAGCTAAGCGTGTCGATGTCGGGCTCATCCATGGCGTGATCCTTGGCCGCTCGGCGCGATCAGATCAATGCTTGAACGGGTCCTTGATGCCGGGGACGATCTCGTCCGACGTGTCGATGCCGGCTTCGGCCGCCAGCGCCGCCTCGGCGTCGCGCGCGTGCTGAAGGCGCTGCGCCCGCAGTTCCTCGATCAGGGCATCGCGATCGCTGTCCAGGCGCGTGTCGCCGGCGACTTCGGTACCGGCCGCCTTGTGGGCCTTGGCCACCGCGGCATCGAGCTCACGCTGGGTCGTCAGGCCCAGCGTCACCGGATCCTTCGGGTTGATGTTCGCCATGTTCCAGTGGGTGCGGTCGCGGATCGCGGCGATGGTCGTGCGCGTCGTGCCGATTAGCTTGGAAATCTGGCCGTCGGACACTTCGGGGTGGTTGCGGATGATCCACGCGATACCATCGGGCTTGTCCTGGCGCTTGCTCACCGGAGTGTAGCGCGGGCCCTTGGTGCGGGTGACGGGATCGGGCGCCTTCTGCATCTTCAGCGCATATTCGGGGTCCGCCTGGCCCTTTTCGATTTCTTCATGCGAAAGCTCGCCCGAGCGGATCGGGTCGCGGCCGGTCAGCTTGGTCGCGGCAGTATCGTCGGCGATCGCCTGCACTTCGAGGATGTGGAGCCCACAAAAGGCCGCGATCTGCTCGAAGGTGAGCCCGGTGTTGTCGACCAGCCAGGCGGCGGTCGCGTGGGGCATCAGGGGCTGAACCATCATCGTCTCCAGAAACAAGAAGGGCCGCCCCTTCCCGGAGCGGCCGCTGTTCCCGATGATTTAGTCTTGGGCGGGTCGAAGGGCAAGCAGAGTCTGGCGAAGGGCTCGCTCCCCTAATTCCCCGTTTCCAGCACGATCTTGCCGACGTGGTCGCCGGCCTCCATCCGCGCATGCGCCGCGGCCGCCTGATCGAGCGGGAAGCAGCGATCGATCGCGGGCTTCAGCCGATTGGCCTCGACGAACGGCCAGACGGTGCGGGCGAGCTCGTCGGCGACCATCGTCTTGAATTCGACCGACCGCGGCCGGAGCGTCGATCCGGTCAAGGTCAGACGCCGCCGCATCACGTCGATGATCGAAATTTCGGTCTTCGCGCCGCGCTGGGTCGCGATCGACACGTGGCGGCCTTCATCGGCAAGGCACTGCAGGTTGCGCGGCAGATAGTCGCCCCCGACCATGTCGAGCACGACGGCGACGCCGCGCCCTTCGGTTAGGTTCTTCACTTCTTCGACGAAATCGGCGGTGTTGTAGTTGATCGCGCGGGCCGCCCCAAGTTCTTCGGCGGCGGCGCATTTCTCGTCGCTGCCGCAAGTGACGATCACGTCGAGGCCGAACAGGGTGCCCAGCTTGATCGCCATCGTCCCGATCCCGCTCGTCCCGCCGTGGACGAGCACTGCATCGCCTTCGACCGCGAAGCCGCGCTCAAACAGGTTGGTCCAGACGGTGAACAGGGTTTCGGGAATTGCCGCCGCTTCGCTCATCCGCAGCACTTCGGGGACTGGCAGGCATGTTCCCGCCGGCGCGAGGCAATAGTCGGCATAGCCACCGCCCGCGACCAGTGCGCAAACCCGGGTACCGATCAAATGAGTCGCGCCCGCGCCCGCCGCAACGACCGTGCCGGCAATCTCAAGCCCGGGGATGTCGCTCGCGCCCGGCGGCGGCGGATAGGCGCCCTTGCGCTGCAAGACGTCGGGCCGGTTGACCCCCGCCGCGGCGACGCGGACCAGCACTTCGCCCGGTCCCGGCTGCGGCGTCGGCCGTTCGGCAAGGCTTAAGACCTCAGGACCACCCGGCGATGAAATCTCGACCGCACGCATCGTCGCCGGAATGTCCACGCTCATCACTCGCCCCTGCCCTGCCCCGTCCTGGCGGCAAGCTTATTGACTTGGGGGGCGTGCGGGTCAACGCTGCTGCCCATGGACCTCGACGAGCTTTTTCCGTCTCGACCCGACGACCCGCTAACCCTGTTGGTGCGCGAAGATCTGGATCCGCTTTCCATAGGGGAATTGCAGCTGCGGATCGAGGCGTTGAAGGGCGAGATCGCCCGGGTCGATGCCCATATCGCTCGCGTCCAGCAACATCGTTCCGCCGCCGATGAGCTGTTCAAGCGATAAGCGCCGCGCGCAGCCTGTCCGGGGGACAGGTGAGCACGGCGATGCCTGGTCGCTTCGCGCCGCGCCCTTGATCGCGCGGTGCTTCCTTCCGACATTGAGGGTCAAGGAGACCTCCCCCCATGCCTAGTTTTGCGCGTGACCTCGAAACGACCCTGCACAATGCGCTCGGCGAAGCGTCGAAGCGTCGCCACGAATATGCCACCCTCGAACATCTTCTGATCGCGCTGATCGACGACGCGTACGCCAGCCAAGTGATGACCAGCTGCGGCGTGAACCGCGACGATCTGAAGGCAGAGGTGCGCAAATATCTCGACAACGAGCTTGGCGCGCTCGTGTCCGATGGCGCGACCGATCCGACCCCGACCAGCGGCTTCCAGCGCGTCGTCCAGCGCGCGATCCTGCACGTCCAATCGTCGGGCCGCGACGAAGTGACCGGCGCCAACGTGCTCGTCGCGCTCTTCTCCGAACGCGAGAGCTACGCCGTCTATTTCCTGCAGCAGCAGGACATGAGCCGGCTCGATGCGGTCACCTTCATCAGCCATGGCGTCGGCAAGGGCGAGCCCTCGACCGAAATCCAGGCGCCTCAGGGCACCGAGGAAAAGACCGAGGCCAAGAGCGGCGACAAAAAGGAAAGCGCGCTTCAGCAGTTCACCGTCGACCTCAACGAGAAGGCGAAGGCCGGCAAGGTCGATCCGCTGATCGGGCGCATGTCCGAGGTCGATCGCACCGTCCAGATCCTGTGCCGCCGCTCGAAGAACAATCCGCTTTACGTCGGCGATCCCGGCGTCGGCAAAACCGCGATCGCGGAAGGCCTGGCGCGCAAGATCGTCGAGGGTGACGTTCCCGACGTGCTCAAGGAAGCGGTGATCTACTCGCTCGACATGGGCGCGTTGCTCGCCGGCACCCGCTATCGCGGCGACTTTGAGGAGCGGTTGAAGTCGGTCGTGACCGAGCTTGAGAAGCTGCCCCACGCGGTGTTGTTCATCGACGAAATCCACACCGTCATCGGCGCCGGCGCGACCAGCGGCGGGGCGATGGACGCGTCGAACCTGCTGAAGCCTGCGCTGTCATCGGGTGCGATCCGCTGCATCGGCTCGACGACCTACAAGGAGTTCCGCAACCACTTCGAAAAGGACCGCGCGCTCCTTCGCCGGTTTCAGAAGATCGACGTCAATGAGCCGACGGTCGAAGACACGATCAAGATCATCGCCGGACTCCGCTCGTCGTTCGAGCAGCATCACGGGGTCCGCTACACCCCCGATGCGATCAAATCAGCAGTGGAATTGAGCGCGCGCTACATCCACGACCGCAAGCTGCCCGACAAGGCGATCGACGTGATCGACGAGGTCGGCGCGATGCAGATGCTGGTGCCGCCGTCACGCCGCAAGAAAACCATCACCACCCGCGAGATCGAAGCGGTGGTGGCGACGATGGCGCGCATCCCGCCGAAGTCGGTGTCGACCGACGACAAGCGCGTGCTCGAAACGCTCGAGGCCGACCTGAAGCGCGTCGTGTTCGGTCAGGACATTGCGATCGAAAAGCTGGCCAGCGCGATCAAGCTGAGCCGTGCGGGGCTGCGCGATCCGGACAAGCCGATCGGCAATTACTTGTTCTCTGGCCCTACCGGCGTCGGCAAGACCGAAGTCGCGCGCCAGCTTGCCTCGGTGCTCGGCATTCCGCTTCAGCGGTTCGACATGTCCGAATATATGGAACGCCATTCGGTCAGCCGACTGATCGGCGCGCCGCCGGGCTATGTCGGCTACGACCAGGGTGGCCTGCTGACCGATGCGGTCGACCAGCAGCCGCACTCGGTCCTGTTGCTCGACGAAATCGAGAAAGCGCACCCCGACCTGTTCAACATCTTGCTGCAGGTGATGGACAACGGAAAACTGACCGATCACCACGGCAAGACCGTCGACTTCCGCAACACCATCCTGATCATGACGACCAATGCTGGCGCCGCCGACATGGCGCGCGAAGGGATCGGCTTCGGGGCGTTGAGCCGCGAGGATGTCCAGGAAGACGCGATCAAGAAGATGTTCACGCCGGAGTTCCGCAACCGCCTCGATGCGGTGGTTCCGTTCGGCTATTTGCCGCCGGCGGTGGTCGCGCGGGTCGTCGACAAGTTCATTCTCCAGCTGGAGATGCAGCTTGCCGATCGCAACGTGCACATCGACCTCGACGACGAGGCGCGCGCCTGGCTGACGACGAAGGGCTATGACAAGCTCAACGGCGCCCGCCCGATGGGTCGCCTGGTGCAGGAAAAGATCAAGCAGCCGCTGGCCGAGGAACTGCTGTTCGGCAAGCTGGTCGACGGCGGCGAGGTCAAGGTGCGGATCAAGGACAATCAGCCGGTGTTCGAGATCACGCCCGCTCCGCCAAAGGCGACCAAAGCAAAGCCGACCAAGGGCAAGGCCCGCAAGTCGGTCGACAGCTAGGACCTGACTATCCCTGCCGCGAAGGAGATCGGATCGCGTTCGATCTCCATCGCGGCGGCCATAAGGGAATGCACCGTTGGGTTGACGGACCGGCGATTTGGTCGCGTTGCACGACTTGCGTCGGCTCCTGCCCGGTGCGAGACTTGATCCGCTCGGTTTACGGCGGGAGAGTTGCGTGATGAAGCAAGCGGCCTTGATCGGCTCGGCACTGATCCTTTCAGCACTGGCACCTGGCTGGGCTTTCGCGGCAGTGGCGCCCGGACCGATCCCAGTCAGAGGCGACAGCCCCTACCGGCACAAGCCGAGCGGAATCACCCTCGCCGCGAACGCGGCCGGCTTCTTCCGAGTGAAAGTCACGTCGTTCGACGCGAACGAGCTGAATGTCGCGATCGATTATCGCTCTGCCGACGGCGGCGATTTCGTGACACTTTACATCTTTCGCAACGTGACCGGCGGAATTGGCCCATGGTTTGATCGCGCCCGGCGTTCGCTGGAAGCGAACCCTCGAGTTGGGAGGGCGAGCCTTGCTGGTCCAGTCGCGGCATTCGCGCCATATGGCCAGCGTGTAGCCGGGGCCCTGAAGGCGAACTACGCACTGACAAATTCACAATTCCGCAGCACGTCAATCGCGCTAACCGGCACACCCGAATGGTACGTCAAAGTCCGCGCATCTTCTACGACGCGTACTCCCGAGCAACTTTCGCAGATCGTCGATGCGGCGTTCGGCGCGGTGTCGTGGCCACGGCAGGCGCAGCTTCAGCCGGTGACAGAAGTTGCTGATTGCCAGACACCGTTGGCACCCTCGGGTCCGGCGAAGCCTGCCCCGCCCGATAGTTCCGCGCTGCTGATGTCCGCCTTGGGCGGCGCTGTTTCAATGGAGGCCAAATCCAAAGCACAAGTCGCGCCAGCGGCGCCGGCCATCTGGTGTCGCGAACCGGGCGGATCGCCCAATGCGACCGTGTACCGGCCGGACGGCGCGACCGATCGCTACCTTCTGGCCATCAACGATGCCGGCATTGGAGCCGTCGTCGGGCGCGACGAATTGGCGTCGCTGATGTCTACGGCAAAGACGCCACGCTATTCGGTGCAGATGATGATGATGGATCGCAATGAAGGCCTTGGAGCCTTTGCATCGCTGCCGCCTGCCACGCAGGCCATGCAGCTCGTGGAGAGCGGCAAAATCGTCTTCTCCTCAACGACGTGGGGCAAGGGTAGTAGAATTTCGATCGATGCCGGTTCGATCAAGTAACGGGCTTGCGAAGGATGGGGGTGCTGGCTAGGCGCGCCAGCCATGTCAGCGCCCGCACCCCATGATCCTACGACCATCAACCGCCTTTACGGACGGTCGAGCGGACACAAGCTTCGCAAGGGGCAGGCCGACCTCGTCGAGAATCTGCTCCCCGCCATCTCGGTTCCGGCGGAGGGGGAGATCACCGCCGAGCGATTGTTCGGCGACCACCGTCCGCTCCATCTCGAGATCGGCTTTGGCGCGGGTGAGCACCTTGCGCATCGCGCGGACCTGTTGCCTGACCACGGCTTCATCGGCTGCGAGCCATTTCTCAACGGCGTCGCTACTGCGCTGGGCCACATCCGCGACCAGCATCTGGCGAACGTACGGCTGTGGATGGGCGACGCGCTCGACGTGCTCCGCCGCCTTCCCGACGGTTCGCTGACGATGGCCTACTTGCTTCACCCCGATCCCTGGCCGAAGGTGCGTCATGCCAAGCGGCGGATGGTCAACGACGGCCCGATCGAACTGCTCGCAGCCAAGGTGAAACCCGGAGGGGAACTGCGCATCGCGACCGACCATCCGGTCTATCTAGACTGGATGCTGATGGTCATGCAGCGCCACGACGAGGCTTTCGAGTGGCTCGGCGAACGGCCCGCCGACTGGATGGACTATCCCGGCGGCTGGCCGGAAACGCGATATGCCGCGAAGGCGCGGCGCGAAGGCCGCGTCCCCCACCAGTTTCGATACCGCCGCCGTTAAGGCTTGGGCGGATCCAGCCGTAGCATTCGACCCTGCGACCCACGCCCGCCATCCTCGAGCAGATAGACGGCTCCGTCTGGACCCTGCGCGACCGCGCGGATACGGCCCTCCATTTCCCACTGATCAGCCTTCGCGGCTTGATCGCCGTTGATGTCCACGCGGATCAGCGACTTGCCCGACAGTGCGGGGACCAGTGCGTCGCCCTTCCAAGCGGCAAAGCGGTCGCCCGAATAGATCATCAGGCCGCCCGGAGAAATTGACGGAGTCCAATTGACCTTCGGCGGCTCGAACCCGTCGCCCGCGCGGTGATCGGGAATGTCGCGGCCGTCGTAATGACTTCCGTCGGAAGCCTTGGGCCAACCGTAATTCTTGCCCGGCTGGACCAGATTGACCTCGTCGCCGCCCTTGGGTCCCATCTCGCTTTCCCACAGCCTTCCGTCGGGCGCGAACGACAGGCCGAGGATGTTGCGGTGACCGATCGACCAGAACTCGGCCGCGACTCCGCCGCGCGATGCCCAGGGATTGCCCGGCGCGGGCGTTCCTTCCGCGGTCAGGCGAAGCACCTTGCCAAGATTGCCGCCGAGATCCTGCGCGGGATCGAATTTCTGCCGATCGCCCGACGATAGATAGAGCAGGCCGTCGGGTCCGAAGGCGATCCGGTGGGAGAAGTGGCCGTTGCCCTCAACCTTCGGCGACTGTCGCCAAATCGTCTTCAATCCCTGCAGCGTCGGCTTTCCGCCCGCCATGGCAAGCTGCGCGTAGCCGAGCACGGCCCCGCTGGTGCCGTTCGCGCCGCCTTCGACCCAGGTCAGATAAACCCGGCCATTGCGGGCGAAATCGGGATGGGGGACGACGTCGCCCAGACCGCCTTGCCCGTCGGCCTTAACCATGGGAACGCCAGCGACCGCGGTCTTGCGCCCGTTCGCGGCGTCGACCAGCCACAGCTTGCCCTCCTTTTCCGTCACCAGTGCGGAATTGCCGCGACCGGGGAGGAAGGCGATGGCCCATGGCGTCGTGAACTGCGCGACCTGCGTGGTCTGGAAGGGAGTTCCTGCCGCAGTCGCCGGCGCCGATCCCTGCTGCGAGCTCGCGCCCCCCGGCCCACCACAAGCGGCGGCGCACAGCAGCAGCGCACCTTGCCAAATCTGGCGACGCGCCCGAACTCCGCGCAGCGGCGTTTGGTCCGCAATATGGTCGCGCTCCATTCGGAAGGTCTCGCTTGTCATCGGTTCATCTCCTGTCGATCGCCACGGCGGTCCCGCCGTTTACGGTACGCCAGTCCGAAGCAAAAGACGCAGCACGCGCAATGTTCCGTGGCCGGATCGCCCTGTTCGATCGCCTGTCGGGCGTATTCGATAATGCGCTGATCGACACGCGGCACACCGTGGCACCGATCGAATGGTATCATGAGGAGCATGGCTGGTCCGCGCGGACGGATTTGTACGTCGCGGCCACCGAGTCATTGTTCGAACAAGCGGCGCTCGGCGCGATCGCGAAGGCGGGGCTGACCCCGGCCGACATCGACGGCATCGTCTTCGTCTCGACAACGGGCATTTCGACGCCAAGCATAGATGCGCGGCTCGCCCCCCGGCTCGGCTTTCGCCCGGACGTGCGCCGCGTTCCCGTCTTCGGACTAGGCTGCGCGGGCGGCGTCACCGGCCTTGCGACGACGGCGCGACTCGCGGCGGCTGACCCGGGATCGCGCTGGTTGTTCGTGTGCGTCGAGACCTGCTCGATCTCGATCCGGCTCGACAGCGACGATCCGGCGGCAATTGTCGCCACTGCGCTGTTCGGCGACGGGGCCGCGGCCGCAGTCTTGTCTTCGGACGGCGCGGCGCTCGCGTCGGTTCGGGGCGCGGGTGAAAAGCTTTGGCCCGACACGCTTGGCATCATGGGGTGGCGGGTCGAGGATCCGGGGCTCGCCGTCATCTTCGACCGCGCCATTCCGCCCTTCATCGAAGCCGAGCTTGCTCCGGCCGTCGACGAAATCCTTGCCGGGCTCGACCTCGAACGGAGCGACCTCGATCGTTTTTGCTGCCACCCCGGCGGCGCCAAGGTCGTCGAGGCGATCGAACGATCGCTGGGCCTTGGCGACGGCGCGTTGGATATCGAGCGCGACGTGCTTCGCCGCTTCGGCAACATGAGCGCGCCAACGGTGCTGTTCGTTCTCGACGAATTACTGTCGCGTGGCTTGCCCGAGCGGACCATGATGACCGCTTTCGGTCCAGGCTTTACCTGCGCCGGCCTGGTGCTCGAGCGGTGACCGAGCTTTGGCCCCACTTCGCGATCCTCGGCTTCGTGACGCTGCAGCGCGCCGTCGAACTGCCGATCGCGCGGGCGAATACCGCCCGACTGCTCACGGCCGGCGGGCGGGAGGTCGCGCCCGGCCATTATCCGCTGATCGTGCTGCTCCATGCGGCATGGCTCGCCGCCTTGTGGTGGTGGGCGCCGGGGCGGCCGATCTCACTCGTCCTGCTCACCTTGTTCGTGTTGGTCGAAATCGCCCGGATTTGGGTCCTGCGCACCCTTGGCCCGCGCTGGACTACGCGGATCATCGTCGTCCCCGGCGAGACGCTGGTGCGGCGCGGTCCCTATCGCCTCGTCAATCATCCCAACTATGCGGTGGTCGTCTCGGAAATCGCGCTCCTCCCGCTCGTCTTCGGACTGTGGCAAGTCGCGTTGATATTCTCCCTGCTCAACGGGGCCATCCTGTGGGTGCGGATCAGGGCGGAGAATGCCGCACTGGGGCGAGCGATTTGAATCCTTGCGACTCTCTTGGGAGACGCCTATATCGCCCTCACTTCTCCTCGACATCGTCAGACGTTGGGGCCGGGCCGGGATCGGTCCGGCAGCGAGAAGACCTGCATGAACTGGAGCCAGTTTGACCGATACTGCCACCATCACCCCGCTGATCGAGCCTGCCGTCAAGGCATTGGGCTTCGACCTCGTGCGCGTGGCGATGATCGGCGGGACGTCGGATCCGACGCTTCAGGTGATGGCCGAGCGCCGCGAGACCCGGCAGCTAACGATTGACGATTGCGCCGACCTGTCGCGCGCGATTTCCGAAATCCTCGACGCCGAGGAAGCCGCCGGCCGCGACCCGATCGAAGGCGGGTATCGCCTTGAAGTGTCGTCGCCGGGGATTGACCGCCCGCTCACCCGCCGCAGCGACTATGCCGACTGGACGGGCCACGAAGCGCGCATCAAGTTCGTCGATCCGGTCGACGGGTCGAAGCAGATTTCGGGCATCATCGAGGGCATCGACGGCGACACCGTCCGTGTCACCACGCCCAAGGGCGAGCGGCTGGCCGACTTCGCCAACATCGCGTCGGCGAAGCTGCTGCTGACCGACAAGCTCATTCACGCCACTGCACCGCTCAGTTCCGCCGGTGCCGACGAATTCGAGACAGAGGAAGACTAAGATGGCCACTGCCGCTCCTGCAACCGCCTCCGCCAACAAGGCCGAACTGCTCGCGATCGCCGATGCGGTCGCCAAGGAGAAGCTGATCGACCGCGGCATCGTGATCGAGGCGATGGAAGATGCGATCCAGCGCGCCGCCCGCTCGCGCTACGGTGCCGAGAACGACATCCGCGCCAAGCTTGATCCCACCACCGGCGACCTTCGCCTGTGGCGCGTCGTCGAAGTGGTCGAAGAGGTCGAAGACTATTTCAAGCAGGTCGACCTGAAGGGCGCGCAGAAGCTCAAGAGCGATGCCGCGATCGGCGACTTCATCGTCGACCCGCTTCCCCCGATAGAATTCGGCCGCATCGCGGCGCAGGCCGCCAAGCAAGTCATCTTCCAGAAGGTCCGCGACGCCGAGCGCGAGCGCCAGCATGAAGAATTCAAGGATCGCGTCGGCGAAGTGATCACCGGCGTCGTCAAGCGCGTCGAATTCGGCCACGTCGTCGTCGACTTGGGCCGCGCCGAGGGCGTCATCCGACGCGACCAGCAGATCCCGCGCGAAATGGTCCGCGTCGGCGACCGCATCCGCAGCCTGATCATGTCGGTCCGCCGCGAAGCGCGCGGTCCGCAGATCTTCCTGTCGCGCGCCCACCCCGACTTCATGAAGAAGCTGTTCGCGCAGGAAGTGCCCGAAATCTACGACGGCATCATCGAGATCAAGGCCGCCGCCCGCGACCCGGGTTCGCGCGCTAAGATCGGCGTCATCAGCTACGACAGCTCGATCGACCCGGTCGGCGCCTGCGTCGGCATGAAGGGCAGCCGTGTCCAGGCCGTCGTGCAGGAACTGCAGGGCGAAAAGATCGACATCATTCCGTGGAGCGAGGATACCGCGACCTTCGTCGTCAACGCGCTTCAGCCCGCGACCGTCAGCCGCGTCGTCATCGACGAGGAAGAGAGCCGCATCGAAGTCGTCGTTCCCGATGACCAGCTGTCGCTCGCCATCGGTCGCCGCGGCCAGAACGTTCGCCTCGCCAGCCAGTTGACCGCCAGCCAGATCGACATCCTGACCGAAGCCGACGCGTCCGAGAAGCGCCAGCGCGAGTTCGTCGAGCGCTCGTCGTTGTTCCAGGGTGACCTCGACGTCGACGAAACGCTTGCCCAGCTCCTGGTCGCCGAAGGCTTCACCAGCCTTGAGGAAGTGGCCTACGTCGAACTCGACGAAATCGCTTCGATCGAGGGCCTCGACGACGAGATCGCGGGCGAGCTTCAGAGCCGCGCCAGCGAAGCGCTCGAGCGTCGCGACACCGCGCTTCGCGAAGAGCGTCGCGGCCTAGGCGTCGACGATGCCCTCGCCGAACTGCCGCACATGACCGAATCGATGCTCGTCACGCTCGGCAAAGCGGGCATCAAGACGCTCGACGATCTGGCCGACCTCGCCACCGACGAACTGGTGCAGAAGAAGCGCCAGGAGCCGCGTCGCCGCGCCGAAAATGCGCCGTCGCGGACGTCCGAGGACAAGGGCGGCGTTCTGGCGGAATATGGCCTGAGCGAAGACCAGGGCAATGAGATCATCATGGCCGCGCGCGCGCACTGGTTCGAAGATGATGCCGATACATCCGGGGAGGTCGCGCCCGCGGATGAAAAGCAATGATCTCCTAACCACTCCATCAAGCGAGACGGAGGAAGGAACGGGTCCCGAGCGGACCTGCATCCTCACTCGCGCTTGTCGCCCGAAGGAAGAGCTGATCCGTCTGGCGCTTGGCCCCGGCGGCCAAGTCGCGCCCGACGTTCGCGCCCGCGCGGGTGGCCGCGGCGCCTGGATCGGAGTCGCTCGTCCCGCGCTTGAAACCGCGCTCGCGAAGGGCAAGCTTAAAGGCGCCCTCTCTCGCGCGTTTAAGACCGGCGAGCTCGACATTCCGGCCGACCTCGGCGAGCGCGTCGAGGCAGCGCTGAAGGCGCAGGCGCTCGACCGGCTCGGCCTCGAAGCGCGTTCGGGCACTCTGTTGACCGGCGCCGAGAAGATCGAGCAGGCCGCCCGGCAGGGTAAGGTGCACCTGCTCATCCACGCTGCCGACGCTGGCGCGGACGGCAATCGCGCGCTTGACCAGGCTTGGCGCGTCGGCGGTGGTCCGGCCGCGGGGTTGGTTTTTCCCGAAGGGCGCACCATCTTGTCGATGGCGCTTGGACGCGAAAATGTGGTACATGTCGCCCTGACCGATGCGGCCGCCGCCAGGCGGGTCGCGACTGCCATCGACCGGTGGCAAGCTTTTATTGATCCCGACACTGGGCTAGACGGCGGCGCGACTGCTGCCGGTCAGGTGTCGGCCGACGAACTTGAAGACGAAGGAAACGCATGACCGACCAGACCGACAAGCCCAAGCTTGGCACCCGGCCTCCGCTGGGCCTGAAGCGCACGGTCGAGACCGGCAAGGTGAAGCAGAGCTTCAGCCATGGCCGCTCGAACACCGTCGTGGTCGAGGTCAAGAAGCGCCGTATCCTCGGCAAGCCGGGCGAAGCGCCTGCGCCCGCCGCCGAGCCCGTCGAAGCGGCCGCGCCCGCTCCGGCCCCGACACCCGCGCCCAAGCCTGCGGCCCCTGCGCCGAAGCCTGCGCCCGCGCCGACGCGTCGCCCGGTCGACGACATCACTGCGCGCAAGGAAATGCAGGCCCGACTGCTGCGCGAGGCCGAAGAAGCACGTATGCAGAGCCTGGAAGAGGCTCGCCGCCGCGAGGATCGCGCCAAGGTCGCCCAGACCGAGGACGAGAAGCGCCGTGCGGAGGACAATCGCAAGGCCGAGGAAGAAGCGCAGAAGCGCGCCGCCGAGGAAGCCGTCGCTGCCGAGCGCGCGGCTGCTGAAGAAGCTGCGGCCCCCGTGCCGGCCGCGACCGAGAGCGCCGGCGACGATCGTCGTTTCACGCGTCCCGCCTCGACGCCAGCGCCGAAGCGTCCCGAACCTGCCCGCCCGGGCCGTGGCCGCGATGACCGCCGCCCATCGGGCCGCCTAACCGTCACGCGCGCCCTTTCGGGCGAAGACGATAATCGCACCCGCAGCCTCGCCGCGCTTCGCCGCGCGCGCGAAAAGGAAAAGCGTGCCCACCAGTCGGCGGGTCCCTCGGCCAAGCAGGTCCGAGACGTCGTTGTTCCTGAAGCCATTACGGTCCAGGATCTCGCCAACCGCATGGCCGAGCGTGGCGCCGACTTGGTCAAGTCGCTGTTCAAGATGGGCATGGCGGTCACGCTGACCCAGACCATCGATCAGGACACCGCCGAACTGCTGGTCACCGAGTTTGGTCATAACATCAAGCGCGTCAGCGAAAGCGATGTCGACATCGACACTGCCGCCGACGTCGATGCCGACGACACGCTGCAGACGCGTCCGCCGGTCGTCACGATCATGGGCCATGTCGATCACGGCAAGACCTCGCTGCTCGACGCGATCCGCGGCGCCAACGTCCAGTCGGGCGAGGCCGGCGGCATCACGCAGCATATCGGCGCCTATCAGGTCGCGCTGCCCGACAAGTCGAAGGTCACCTTCCTCGACACGCCGGGTCACGAAGCCTTTACCGAAATGCGTCAGCGCGGCGCCAACGTCACCGACATCGTGATCCTCGTGGTGGCGGCGGACGACGGCCTGCGTCCCCAGACGATCGAGGCGATCAAACACACGAAGGCGGCCGGCGTGCCGATGATCGTGGCGATCAACAAGATCGACAAGCATGAGGCCAAGCCGCAGAAGGTCCGCGAGGAACTGCTGCAGCACGAGATCGTGGTCGAGGACATGGGCGGCGACGTCCAGGACGTCGAAGTGTCGGCGCTCAAGAAGACCAACCTCGACAAGCTGCTCGAGGCGATCCATCTCCAGGCCGAACTGCTCGAACTGAAAGCCAACCCTGATCGCGCCGCCGAAGCGACCGTGGTCGAGGCGAAGCTCGACAAGGGCCGCGGCCCGCTTGCCACCGTGCTGGTGCAGCGCGGCACGCTCAAGGTCGGTGACGTGTTCGTCGCCGGTGCAACCGCAGGCAAGGTCCGCGCGCTCACCGACAGCAACGGCAAGCAGGTCAAGGAAGCCGGCCCGTCGTTCCCGGTCGAAGTGCTCGGCCTGTCGTCGGTTCCCTCGGCGGGCGATCCGCTGACAGTCGTCGAGAATGAAGCGCGCGCCCGCGAAGTCGCGGCGTATCGCCAAGGCCTGCTCGATCGTAAGCGGACGACCTCCGCCCCGATCAGCCTAGAGAACATGTTCGCCGACAAGTCGTCGAAGGTGATTGAATTCCCGCTCGTCATCCGTGCCGACGTTCAGGGTTCGACCGAGGCGATCATCAACGCCGTCAATCGTATCTCCACCGACGAGATCAAGGTCCGCGTGCTGCAGTCAGGCGTCGGCGCGATCACCGAAAGCGATGTCACCCTTGCGGCGGCGACCGGGGCGCCGATCATCGGTTTCAACGTCCGCCCGAACGCCAAGGCGCGCGAGGCGGTCAACCGCACCAAGGTCGAGCTTCGCTACTATGACGTCATCTACCACCTCACCGACTGGGTGAAGGAAGCGATGGCGGGCGAACTTGGGCCAGAGATCATCGAAACGGTCGTCGGCCGCGCCGAAGTCCGCGAAGTGTTCCCGGCGGGCAAGCGCGACAAGGCGGCGGGTCTGCTCGTCCTCGAAGGCGTCATCCGCAAGGGGCTGCATGCTCGTCTTACTCGCGCCGACGTCATCGTCAGCAAGACGACCATCTCGTCGCTCCGTCGTTTCAAGGACGACGTGGCGCAGGTCATCGCGGGTCTGGAGTGCGGCGTCTTGCTGGCCGACACCAACGACATCAAGGCAGGCGACAACCTCGAGGTCTTCGAAGTCGAAGAACGCGCTCGCACGCTGTAAGTCGGGACGCGAGGAATGCGCAAAGTCGAGACCACGGAAGGTCGCTCGGTTCGCCTGCTTCGCGTGGGCGAACAGGTGCGGCACGTGCTGAGCGACGTCCTGGCGCGCGGTGACGTTCACGACGACACACTTTCCTCGCACATGGTCAGCGTCACCGAAGTGCGGATGTCGCCAGACCTTCGTCACGCCACGGTGTTCGTAAAGCCGCTGTTGGGGCAGGATGAGGAGCAAGTGCTCAAGGCGCTTCGCACCAACACCGCCTTCCTTCAGCGCGAGGTGGCGACGCGGGTGCAGACCAAATATGCCGCCAAGCTGAAGTTCCTCGCCGACGAAAGCTTCGACGAGGGAAGCCACATCGATCGCCTGCTCCGCAGCGATCATGTCGCACAGGACATCGACAAGGAATGATCGAGCTTCTCGGCAGGCCGATGACCGGGGACGGTTGCCGCGCCGAGCCGTGGACGGAAGGTTATCGAGCGGACCTCAAGGCGGCCTGCGCCGAGGACCGCGACATCTGGTCGATCTACGCGAACGACTTCGGTCCCGACGGCTTCGATGGCAGCATCGATTCCTACGTCGGCAATCCCCGCAACCGGACCTTCGTGCTCTACGACGGTGACGCGCTCGCGGGCATGTCGAGCTTCCTCGGCTTCGACGAGGCCCGGCAAGTGGTTGAGATTGGCGGCACCTACTATCGCCCCCCGCTACGCGGCACCGGCCTCAATCGTCGGGTAAAGAACATGATGCTGGCCCAAGCCTTCGACTGCGGCATCCGCCGGGTCGAATTCCGGGTCGATGCCCGTAACGCCCGAAGCCAGGCAGCGATGGCCAAGCTCGGCGCCACGCGCGAGGGCGTTCTCCGCGCCGACCGCATCACCTGGACGGGGCACGTCCGCGACACGGTTCTGTTCTCCATCCTGAGAGACGAGTGGCGCTAACGAGAAGCCTTCGCTAGCCTTTGCGACGATGACCGCCCCGATGATGTTCTTTGCCCTGCCCGCGCTATTTATGGCGTCGCCTGTACTTGCCGGAGCGCCGGGCCTGACCATTCGGACCGGTGAGACATGGATTTTCGTGTTGAGGAGCGGGCAGCCTAACCAGGCACGCAAGGTTGCCGCCGACACGGCGCCTCGAAAAGGCGATATTCGAATTTCAATTCGATCGCTACTGGGGACGTCGATGTCGGTAAGCGGCAACCTGCCCGTCAGCTACACCTATCGCACCGAATTGATCAGGGGCAGTGCGTTGGTCGCCAAGCGTTCGTGCACGCTTCCACCCAACGGCCGCCCCGCGTTCGAACATTGGCGGGAAGCCGCCGACGCCATTCGGGTCTCCGACTTCAAACCCGCCCACGCCAATGGAAGCTGCCCGTAACGCCCATGGCCAAGCTCTATTTCTATTACGCCGCGATGAATGCGGGCAAATCGACCACGCTGCTGCAGGCCGACTATAATTATCGCGAGCGCGGCATGGAGACGATGCTGTGGACCGCAGCGCACGACGATCGTGCGGGGATCGGCACCATCGGGTCGCGGATCGCGCTCTCCGCTCCGGCCCACACCTATGACGACAGCGTCAATCTGTTCGATGCGATCGTGGCCGAACTGCTCCGGCGAAAGCTCGACTGCATCCTCGTCGACGAGGCGCAATTCCTGACCCGCGATCACGTGCTCCAACTCTGCCGCATCGCCGACGAGTTGAAGATTCCCGTGCTCTGCTACGGGCTGCGGACCGACTTTCAGGCAAGCCTTTTCCCCGGCTCGGCCGCGCTGCTGGCCTTGGCCGACGCGCTGATCGAGCTGAAGGCGGTGTGCGAGTGCGGTCGCAAGGCGACCATGAACCTGCGCGTCGATGCCGAAGGCCACGCCGTCGCCGCGGGGGCGCAGACCGAGATCGGCGGCAACGATCGCTACATCGCGCTTTGCCGGCGCCACTTCTTCGATCGTTTGAAGGAAGGCGAAGCGCGGCAGCTGGCATTGGATATCCCGCGCCCTGCCTGACGCTTACTCGTCGTCCTCATCCTCGAGCAGGAGCCCGGGGTCGGCGCGGTCGGGAAGGTAGCGCCACAGCAGCGCGATGTTCGCCGAGGATCCTGCAAGCTGAAGCAGCCCCGCCGCCACGATCATCGCAGCCGGCTCTCCACTTTTGAGCGCAAGCAGAAAGGCCCCCGTCGCCGTCGCTAGCGACATGGCGATGAAGCCCGAGAGGCGATGCGGAAGGTAAGGCTCGATCCGCGCGTGCCAGCCCATCCCCCGGCCGGTCCGCGCGGCAAAGTTGCCGATCGGGCCGAAGACGGTCAACGCGATCTTCGACAATCGGTAGGTGATGAGCTTGCGCCCGCTGATGATCGACGATCTCGCCAGTTCCGGCCAGTCGAGCGGTGTTTCGCGCGGGCTGGCGGGAAGCCGCTTCGTCTTCGGCCAGAAGCGGATCACGGCCAACGCGATCCACTCCCTGATTCCGAACGCCAGCCCTATCCCGACCGCATGCCAGCCCGCGGCCCACGCCAGCAACGCCAAAGCGAGCCCGCCGCCGGCCAACGCCAGTCGATAGTACGGCGAGTCCGACTTCACGTCGCTGAAGCGGATCACCCGCGACGGCATCCCAACCGCGATGAGCAGTAGGAATGTCGCAATCTGGTCCTGGTCGAGGGCCTGCAGGAGTTTGAACAGCCCCCCGACGAGCCCGAGCGCCAATAACAGGCAGCCGCCCTGCGCCAGCCGCGCAAGCTTCTTCGCCTGCTGACGGATCGGCTTTGCCGCCCCTGCCCGTGCGCGCAGCGATGGTGTGGTCGATACTCGGGTCAGAAATTGGATCGCCCGGATCATCACCGACGCGGCCAACAGGCGGGCGGCGTCGGCGTGTCCAAGAATAAGCACGACGGTCGCCCACAAGGCGACTGTCAATGCGAGCGGCGCATATTCGCGCAACGCCAGCCGCTTGAAGCGTTCCCGGCCGATCATGCGCGCTTCGCAGGGGCCTGATGCGGCGGCGGAAGGGCGCTCGATGGTCGGGTCACGTCGGCTCGGCTTATGGTCAAAGCCAGAGGGGTTGTCTATCGGGCGCCCCATGGCGCTTCATGGCTGGATCATTCTCGACAAGCCGCTTGGGCTGGGTTCGACGCAGGCGGTGTCTGCGGTCAAGCGCGCCTTGCGCACCGCGGGCGAGCCCAAGGTCAAGGTCGGCCATGGGGGAACGCTCGACCCGCTCGCGACGGGCGTGCTCCCGATCGCGCTCGGAGAAGCGACCAAGCTCGCCGGCCGGATGCTCGACGCGACCAAGGCCTACGATTTCACCGTCCACTTCGGGACGCAGACCGACACGCTCGACCTTGAGGGCGACGTCATCGCCAGCAGCGACCACCGGCCGACGCTGAGCGATCTCGAGGCGGTCCTTGCGCGCTTCACCGGGCCGATCGAGCAAGTGCCGCCCGCCTACTCCGCGTTGAAGATCGATGGCCGCCGCGCCTACGACCTTGCACGCGAGGGTGCCGATGTGGAACTGGCGACCCGCTCGGTCACCATTCTCGACCTCAGGGTCGTCGACGGCAGCCCGATGCCCGATGCCGTCACCCTCTCGGCCACGGTGTCCAAAGGCACCTACATCCGCAGCCTTGCTCGGGACATTGCGCTGGCGCTTGGTACGGCCGGGCACGTCACCATGCTTCGACGAACGCGGGCGGGTCCGTTCGGCCTCGAAAAGGCAATATCGCTGGACTTTCTGGACGAAGCCGCTAAGGCGCGCGCACTGACGAGGACGGTTCTCCCGCTCGACGCGGGGCTGGACGACATCCCGGCCCTCCCCGTCACCCCCGAACAGGCCCGTCTGCTCCGACAGGGGCAGGTGCTGTTCGGGATCCCCGGCAAGGGACCTCATCTTGCGAAAGACGGCGAAACGCCGGTCGCGCTGGTCGAGGTTTCTGACGACGGCTGCAAGGTCGTTCGCGGGTTCAACCTATAGATTTCAAGGAGTTTGACGATGTCGATTACCGCTGAGAAGAAGCAGGAACTGATCAAGGAACACGCCCAGAACGACGGCGACACCGGTTCGCCCGAAGTCCAGGTGGCCATCCTCACCAGCCGCATCGTAACGCTGACAGAGCACTTCAAGACGCACGCGAAGGACAATCACTCGCGCCGCGGCCTGCTGATGCTGGTCAACAAGCGCCGCAGCCTGCTCGATTACCTCAAGCGCAAGGATGCCCAACGCTACAGCGACCTGATCGCCAAGCTCGGCCTCCGCAAGTAACAACCAAGGGCGCCCTAGAGGCGCCCTTGTCCTATCGGGCGCCCCGCAATTCGGTGGGGCGTTCATCAGAGGCCGCAGCGCCTCGACCCGCCGCGGGCCGGATCGCCCGCAACCCCGGGATCCCACGAATTCTTCGTGGGTGGGGATGATGAACTCGCCCGCATCCGGCGGCCGAGCGAAGGAAAAACTATGTTCGATATCAAAACCGTGGAAATCGATCTTGGCGGCAAGACCCTCAAGCTCGAAACGGGCCGAGTTGCCCGCCAGGCCGACGGCGCCGTGTTGGCGACCCTTGGCGAAACCGTCGTGCTGTGCGCCGTCACCGCCGCGAAGAGCGTCAAGCCGGGTCAGGACTTCTTCCCGCTGACCGTCCATTACCAGGAAAAATTCTCCGCCGCCGGTCGTATCCCGGGCGGCTTCTTCAAGCGTGAGCGTGGCGCGACCGAAAAGGAAACGCTGACCAGCCGCCTGATCGATCGCCCGATCCGCCCGCTGTTCCCGGAAGGCTTCTACAACGAAGTCCTCGTGATCGCGCAGGTCCTGTCGTACGACGGAGAGAATGAGCCCGACATCGTCGCCATGTGCGCCGCGTCGGCCGCGCTGACGATCAGCGGCGTTCCCTTCATGGGCCCGATCGGCGCCGCGCGCGTCGGCTACATCGACGGCGAATATATCCTCAACCCGACCAATTCGCAGGTTGCCGAGGGCGAACTCGACCTCGTCGTCGCCGGAACGCCCAACGCGGTGATGATGGTCGAATCCGAAGCCAAGGAGCTTTCGGAAGACGTTATGCTCGGCGCGGTGATGTTCGCGCACGCCGCCTCGAAAAAGGTTTGCGAAGGCATCATCCAGCTCGCCGAAAAGGCCGCGAAGGATCCGTGGGATCTCGACCTGCTCGACGACAAGGCCGAGACCAAGGCGAAGCTCAAGGGCGTCATCGGCGCCGATCTCGAGGCCGCCTACAAGCTGACCAACAAGCAAGCTCGTCAGACCGCGATCAACGCGGCGCGCGAAAAGGCCCGCGAAGCGTTCGCCGATCTCGAAACGTCGGATCCGGCCGCATACCTCGGCACGCTGAAGCTGGTGAAGAAGCTTGAGGCCGACGTCGTTCGCGGTGCGATCCTCAAGGACGGCCGCCGCATCGACGGCCGCGACACCAAGACCGTTCGTCCGATCGAGGCGATGGTCGGCTTCCTGCCGCGCACCCACGGTTCGGCACTGTTCACCCGCGGCGAAACGCAGGCGATCTGCAGCACCACGCTGGGCACAAAGGACGCCGAGCAGATGATCGACGGCCTCGAAGGCCTGAGCTACTCGCGCTTCATGGTGCACTACAACTTCCCGCCCTACTCGGTCGGTGAAGTCGGTCGCTTCGGCGCCCCGTCGCGTCGCGACACGGGCCACGGCAAGCTCGCATGGCGCGCGCTGCACCCGATGCTCCCGTCGCCAGAAGAATTCCCGTACACGATCCGCGTTCTCAGCGACATCACCGAGAGCAATGGCTCCTCGTCGATGGCCACCGTCTGCGGCGGCTCGCTGTCGATGATGGACGCCGGCGTTCCGCTCAAGCGTCCGGTCGCGGGCATCGCCATGGGCCTGATCCTCGAAGGCAAGGATTTCGCGGTTCTCAGCGACATCCTTGGTGACGAAGATCACCTTGGCGACATGGACTTCAAGGTTGCCGGTACGTCGGAAGGCATCACCAGCCTGCAGATGGACATCAAGGTCGCCGGCATCACCGAGGAAGTGATGAAGGTTGCTCTGGGCCAGGCGAAGGAAGGCCGCGCGCACATCCTGGGCGAAATGGCGAAGGCGCTCGACCACACCCGCGAAGAGATGTCGGCCCACGCGCCGCGCATCGAGACCATGTCGGTGCCCAAGGACAAGATCCGCGAAATCATCGGAACGGGCGGCAAGGTCATTCGCGAAATCGTTGCGACGACCGGCGCCAAGGTCGACATCGACGACGAAGGCGTGATCAAGATCTCGTCGAGCGACGTCTCGCAGATCGAAGCCGCTCGCCAGTGGATTCACGGCATCGTGGCCGAGCCGGAGCCCGGCACCATCTACACCGGCAAGGTCGCCAACATCGTCGATTTCGGCGCGTTCGTGACCTTCATGCCTGGCAAGGATGGCCTGGTGCACGTTTCGGAAATCCGTAACGACCGCGTCGAGAACGTTCGCGACGTCCTGTCCGAAGGCCAGGAGGTCAAGGTCAAGCTGCTCGAGGTCGACCAGCGCGGCAAGGTTCGCCTGTCGATGCGTCTCGTCGATCAGGAAACCGGCGCCGAGCTGGAAGACACCCGCCCCGCACGCGAACCGCGTGAAGGCGGCGACCGTGGCGACCGCGGTCCCCGTGGCGATCGTGGCCCGCGCCGCGATGGCGGCGGTGGTCGTGGTGGCGATCGCGACCGTGGTCCGCGCCGTGACGGCGGCGACCGTGGTCCGCGCGGTGAAGGCCGCGGCGATCGCGGTCCGCGCCGCGAACGTGAGGACAGCGACAACGGCCCTGCGCCCGAGTTCGCCCCCGCGTTCCTGAAGCGCGACGACGACTAAGCGATCCGACCCACGTCAGATCGACGAAAGGAAAAGGCCTGGCAGCGATGCCGGGCCTTTTTCATTTCTACAGCGACAGCCGCTCGTCTTTTTCGCCGTGGACGTGACTGTCGATGTCGATCGCTCGATAGATCAGGCAACTCCCCAGCACTGCCGTTGCCAGCAGGTAGACGGCGATCGCAATCAGCAGCCAGCCGAACCAGCCTTCGATCGGCTGCGCCCATACCAGCAACGCCAGGATCACCGCTGCGATGCCGCGTACGACTCGGTCGGCAGGACCCATGTTGTTGACCATCATCACACTCCCCTCGCTTGCGGCCGGCACACGGCGGAAGCGTCGGGCGCCGGCATGGGCGCGTCGGGGCACGGGAAGTGACCCGTCGGGCCAACGTGGACCCTACAGGAAAGTGGGCCCGATTTCCACTTGGGGCCTCAGCTTTGGAGCGTGAAGTCGAGGCCGATGTCGACCGCGGGCGCCGACTGGGTGATCCGACCGACCGAGATGAAGTCGACGCCGGTTTCGGCGATGGCGCGAATCGTGTCGAGATTGACCCCGCCCGAGGCTTCTAGAGGCACACGTCCGCCAACGATCGCCACCGCTTCGCGCAGCATGTCGGGCATCATGTTGTCGAGCAGCAATCGCTCCGCACCCGCTTCGATCGCCGGCTCGATCTGATCCAGCCGGTCCACTTCGACCTGGAGTTGGAGGCCGCTGTCGAACGCCTTGGCGGCGCGGACCGCTTCGATGACTCCGCCCGCGACGCCGACATGGTTGTCCTTGATCAACAGGCCGTCATCCATCCGCATCCGGTGATTGTCCGCCCCGCCCATTCGCGCCGCATATTTGCCGAGCAGGCGCAGGCCCGGGATGGTCTTTCGCGTGTCGAGCAAAGTGGCGCCGGTGCCGGCGATGGTGTCGACATAGCGACGGGTGAGCGTCGCGATCCCTGACAGATGCTGGAGTGTGTTAAGCGCGCTTCGCTCGGCCCCAAGCATTGCACGCGCGTTGCCGTCCAGGCGCATCAGCACCGTCCCGGCGGGAACCGCGTTCCCGTCGTTCACGAGCTTTTCAATCCGCACCTCGCGATCGAGCGCGCGGAAGAAGGCCGCGGCGATGTCGATGCCCGCGACCACGATCGGTTCGCGGCAATTCATCTCGGCCGTGAATCGCGCCGACGAGTCGATGGTCGCGCGTGACGTCACGTCCCCGCCGGATCCCAAATCCTCGGCAAGGACGCGGTCGACGAAATCGGCGAGATCGAATTGAGGAAGCTGCATGCCCCCTGCTCTGGCGCAGCGTGCCGTACGCTGCAAGCGGTCAGGTCGCGGCTTCGGTCAGTTCTTCGCCTTGCTCGGTTTCCCAATGCTCTCCGCGCCGGACGAACCGGGTCGCATCGCGGCTGGCGAAACCCGTCCCGTCCCACGCCTGCACCTTCAGCTTGGCCGTTCCTAGGCCGGTCTCAATGATGTTGAAGCTCTGCTCTTCGTCGCGCAGCCGCGTCGAGGTTGCGGTCCCCGCCTGGATGACCAGCGCCGATCCCGCGCCGGTGACGAGGTCGGTCGCATGATGCGACGAAGCGCGGTGATTATGCCCGGCCAGCAGCAGGTCTACGCCTGCGCTTGCCACGACGCCGAGCGCCAGCTTCTGCCGGCCAATCGCCTTCCCCAGCTCCGGGCCATCGCCGACGGGCAGCGCGAACAGCGGGTGGTGGGTCACCAGGATCCGGGTCGTCTCTTCCGGCACGCGCTGGAAGGTCTGCTCGATCATCGACACCTGCTCGTCGTTGATCCGCCCGTCCTTGATGGTCAGCGACCGGGCAGTGTTGATGCCGAGCACCGCTGCATCGGGTAGCTCGTGAAACGGACACAACGTCTCGTCGATGAAGCGCTTGTACCGAGTCAGTGGCGACAGGAATCGCCGCAGGACATCGTAGAGCGGAATGTCGTGATTGCCGGGGACCGCGAGCACTTCATGCCCCGCGCCTCTCAGTCGGCCCAAAAAGTCGCAGGCCAGTTCGAACTGTTCCTTGCGCGCGCGCTGCGTGAAGTCGCCGCTGACGACGACGAGGTCGGGCTTGGTGTCGTCGATGCGCTGCTCGACCGCCTCGACAAGGCGGTCGTCATGGGCACCGAAATGGACGTCGGAAAGGTGAACGATCTTGGCCATGCGCGGATTAACGCCGAACCATCGTCATCGTTCACCTTGCGCGGCGCGAAAGCGCGTCTAGGCTTTTGTCATGGACAGGACCGAAGCGAACAGCGGCACACGCGACGTCAGCGAGCGGCTTCGCTTCGACGTCGACGCGCTCGGTCGCTGGATGAGAGATCACGTCGACGGCTTCGCCGGCCCGCTGAGTGTCAGCCAGTTCAAGGGCGGACAGTCCAACCCGACTTATCGCCTCGACACTCCGGCCAAGTCCTACGTCCTTCGCCGCAAGCCGCCCGGCAAGCTTTTGCCCGGCGCCCACGCCGTCGACCGCGAGGCGCGGGTCATGAGCGCCCTGGGCGCGAAGGGCTTCGCGGTGCCGCACGTCCATGGCCTTTGCGAGGACGAAGGCGTCATCGGCACGCCCTTCTTCGTGATGGACATGGTCGAGGGACGGATCGTGTGGGAGGCGCATTTCCCCGGCCTCGATCCGGCGACACGCGCCGCGCACTTCGACGCGATGAACGCCACCATCGCCCAGCTTCACTCCTTCGATCCCGCCGCGATCGGCCTCGGCGATTATGGACGTCCTGCGGGCTTCGTCGAGCGACAGGTCGCGCGCTGGTCGAAGCAGTACCTGGCGGACACCGACGCGGGCCGCCTGCCCCAGATGGACGCGCTGGTCGACTGGCTCGGCACGCATGCCCCGCCCGACCGGGGCGACTCGCGTGTCGTGCATGGCGACTTTCGCTGCGACAACATGATCTTCGATCCCGCCGCCCCGGTCGTCGTCGCGGTGCTCGACTGGGAATTGTCGACGCTCGGCGATCCGGTGGCCGACTTCGTCTATCATTTGATGATGTACCGCATGCCCTCGTCGATCTTCGCGGGGCTCGCGGGTATCGACCTGGAGCCGCTCGGTATCCCGAGCGAGGCCGACTATATCGCCGCTTACTGCCGCCGCACCGGCCGCGAGCGACTGCCCGACGTCGATTATCTCGCGGTGTTCGTCATGTTCCGCCTCGCCGCGATCCTGCACGGCATCAAGGGACGAGTCGTTCGCGGAAACGCCTCCTCGGCCCATGCAGCCGCAATGGTCGAGAAACTGGAGCCGTTGGCCGAGCTCGCGCTGGCGCAGACGCGAACCGCCAAACTCGACTGATCAGTCGGTCAGGACCGACGGCCCCAGCAACAACAGCAGTTTCACGTCGACCGCGCAGCCTTCGCCGCGCTTGGAGTCGAGGAAGGCAGGAATATCCGCGCGCGGCACGAGGTGGACGACGATCTCCTCGACTTCGGTCCCGCCCCCCTCGCCGATGCGCCGAAGCCCGCTGGCGCGAACCAGCGTGAAGCCTTCCGACACCATGCCCGGCGACGAATGGAAGAAGCCGACCCGCTCGATTCGCTCGGCGGTGAAGCCGGTCTCCTCTTCCAATTCCTTGATCGCAGTATCGTCGACGCCCGCGTCGGGGTCCTCGTCGCCGACCAGCCCGGCGGGAAGCTCGATGCAGCGCTGGCCGAGCGGCACCCGATACTGCTCGATCAGCACGACCTGGCCCTCATGCTCCGCCAGGATCACGACCGCGCCGACCCCACCGACGCGGCGGACATATTCCCACCGACCCTCGCGCACCACCTCGACGTAGCGGCCGAGCCACATCGATTCGGCAGTCACAATTCGATCAGCTTGTCTGGGATTTCGTTGCTGTCCCCGGCGGTCTTGGGGAAATGCTGGGCAAGCACCTCGCCGATCAAGCCGATCGCCGCGACGATTCCGTCCGCGGGCCGCCCCTGCTTCACCTCGGCAAGCAGCGCCGCCATCGCCTCGCCCCACGTGTCGGCATTGGTCACCGAGGTAATGGCCTCGTCGGCCACGATCTCGGCGCGATGCTCCGCCGTCGACAGATAAATGAGGATGCCGGTGCGGCCGATCGTCCGCTTTTCCGCGCCCGTCCTGAACAGCATGATCGCCCGGCGGCGTACGCGGCGCAGCTTGGTCGAGGCAGGAGTCAGCGCCAGCCGAAGCGGCATCCATTTGCATGCGTACAGCACAAGCAGGAACACCAGCAGCGCCACGAACAGCTGCAGGGTCAGCAGGTCGCGCAAGGCAGGCTCGCCCGCCCAACCACTGATCAGGTCGCGCGCGCCCTCCAGCCAACCGGGCATCGCGGCGAAGATGCCAAGCGACACGAACAGCGCCAACACCGCCCAGTGAAGCCCGACGTCATGATAGCTGTCCGACAGGTCGGTCGCGATCGCGACGATCTCGCCATCGCTCTTCGCTTCCGCCGCCGCGATCGCCGTGCTGACGCGGGCATGGTCGTCGGCGCTCAGCCGGATCACGTCCATCACCACCCCCCCGAAGCGCCGCCGCCGCCGAAGCCGCCGCCGCCGCCCGAAAAACCGCCGCCGCCGCCAAAGCCGCCGCCGCCACCGAAGCCACCACCGCCCCAGCCGCCGCCACGCGACCCACGCGAAATGGCGTCGAGGCCCCACAGGATTACCGCCGCGTCGCCGGAATCGAAGCCTCCGCGCTTGCGATATTTGCGACCGCCACGAACGCCGCGAGCGATGCTGGTCAGGATGACGAAGAAGATGATGACGATGGCCATGACCGGGATCGGATTGACCCCGCGGTCCGACCGGCGCGCCTCGGCCGCGCCGATATCCTGCGCGCGCTTGGCCGCTTCGGCCGCGGGCAGCTGCATCGTTTCGATGATCCGGTCTGCACCGGCAGTAATCCCGCCGGGCATGTCGCCTTCCTTGAAGCGTGGAAGGATCGCCTCGCGGATGATCACGCTCGACACCGCATCGGTCAGGAAGACGCGCGCACCATATCCGGTCTCGATCCGAACCTTTTTCTCGTTCGGCGCGACCAGAAGGATTACGCCGTCATCCTCCTGGGCGTCGCCGATGCCCCACGCCCGGCCCAGCCGATAACCATAGTCCTCAATCGTCCGCCCTTCGAGGCTGCGGACGGTCGCGACCACGAACTGCCGTCCCGTCGCCGCCTCCAGGGCCTCCGACTTGCTGGTCAGGTCGACGACCTGCGCAGGCTGTAACAGCCCGGCCTGGTCGACGACCCGCCCGGTCAGCTTCGGAAAGGTCTGCGCGGCAGCGGGGGCGGCGACAAGGAGCACCGCCAGCCACACGCCGGCAAGGAAACGGACCATCTTAGCCCGTCGTGTCGAAATCGACCTTGGGCGCTTCCTGGGCGCCCGCAGCGGCTTCGAACGGGACCTTGGGCTTGGCGCCGTAGAAGATCTTCGCGCCGATCGCGTCGGGGAAGGTCCGGATGCGGGTGTTATAGGCCTGCACCGCCTCGTTATAATCGCGGCGGGACACCAGGATCGAATTCTCGGTGCCCTCGATCTGGCTCTGCAGCGTCAGGAAGTTCTGGTTCGACTTCAGGTCGGGATAGGCTTCCTGCAGCCGCTGAAGCGGGATGATCGCCTGCGTCAGGCGATTCTGCGCCTCGTTGAAGGCGCGCACCTTGGCGGGATCGTCGAGGTCCTCGGCGCTCAGCGTCACCCGGCCTGCGCTCGCACGCGCCTCGGTGACCTGCTGGAGCACGCTGGCTTCTTGCTTGGCATAACCGCGAACGGTCTCGACGAGGTTCGGGATGAGATCGGAACGGCGCTGATATTCGCTCTGAACGTCGGCCCACTTGGCGTTGACGTTTTCCTCGGCGGTCGGAACCGAATTGAGGCCGCAGCCGGCAAGGCTAAGCGCGGCAATCGGTGCGATCAAAGCGGTACGAGAGAATGCAGTCATCGGTGCGGCCCCCTAAAAGCCCATATGCAAGGCAGTGAATCTAGGGGAGTGTGTTACGTCTTTCAATCACCTGCCGATGCGATAGATTGGATTCCTTCGCCACTGGAACAGGGAGCAACGCGATGCTGACCGAATTCAAGGCCTTCATTGCCCGGGGCAACGTCCTCGACCTCGCCGTCGCCGTCATCATCGGCGCGGCCTTCGCCACCATTACTGCCAGCCTGACAGACGACGTCATCATGCCGGTTGTCGGCGCGATCTTCGGCGGGCTCGATTTCGCCAATTACTTCACCGTGCTCGGCCCGATCCCCGAAACCTTTCAGGGCGATCCGACCAGCTATGCCGCGCTGAAGGCGGCGGGCGTCGCGGTCCTCGGCTGGGGGCAGTTCGTGACCGTTGTGATCAACTTCCTGATCCTGGCGTTCATCATCTTCCTGATCGTCCGCTACGCCAACCGCCTGATTCGCCGTCCCGACCAAGCGCCCGCCGGTCCGACCGAGGTCGAATTGCTTAGCGAAATCCGCGACGAGCTACGCAAACGCCCGTAAACCACCGCGAACGTCGTGGACGTGCGCTGGCAATCAGGCGTCGGCGATGACGGAAATAGTCCAGGGGATTCTGTTGCCCGGCTCCCCTGGAGGCCGCTGGATTCCCCTTCTGTTGCCCGGTGGGGTCCGACCGCGCTTTTGTCCTAGTAACCTATACCGTGAGGCATTGGGTTACGCGGCAATCGCAAGAGCCTCGTTATCGTTGGCACTTGTGTGAATGAGCCGTCGCGGTGGTCTCATACCGATCGGCAACTGGGACTTTATTGCACTCGTCGATCCTATTTCGCCCCCATCAGCAGCCAACCCGAATTGAAAAATTCGCATGATCCGCTGGTGGTGGAGGCGCCGGGGTACTGCCCCCCGGGTCCGAAATGCCTATTCCACCCAATCATCTACCGACGTAGCCGGTTGCCCGGCATGGCCAAGATAGGCTCCTCTGCTCCGCGAGACAAGCGATTGACAAAAGCGACGCTTCCGGGGAACCGTTACGGATGTGGTTGCGTTTGAACCGCTCATGTGAGGACGGCGCTGCGCCACCACACGATTAAAAGGGGATTTTTCCAATGAAGAAGCTTTCGTTCGCGCTGGTTGGCGCTTCCGCTCTCGCTCTGGCCGCTTGTGGCGGTAAGGGCGACGACACCCTCGCCGACAACGTCGAGGACAACTATGAAGCCGCCGCCGACAACCTCGAAATGATGGCCGACAACACCGCCAACACTGGTGAAGCCGCTGCCCTCGAGAACCAGGCTGACGCTCTTGAAGCCGAAGGCGACCGCAAGGCCGACGCCATCGACGACGCAGACGTGAACGCGTCCGCGACGACCCCGGCCGACGTCAACGCGATGTAAGCCATACCATCCCTTCCGGGGGGTGGAAAAGGAAGGGCCGGCGCCTTCGGGCTGCCGGCCCTTTTTCTTTGGATCGAACAGCTTCTACAGCAGGCTTCATGCACGACGACGCCATTCCCGCCGCCACCCTGATCGTCTGGCGCGACCCCACTCCCACTTTCGCCGATCCGCGAATTCTCGTAGTGGAGCGGTCGTCGCGCATGGCTTTCGCGGCTGGCGCGACCGTTTTTCCCGGCGGCCGGGTGGATAACGCCGACCGTCGATTCGCTGCGGAACTGGGCTCGCCCGATGAGGCGGCCAAGATCACCGCGATTCGCGAAACGGTCGAGGAGAGCGCGGTGTTGGTCGCTGCGGACGCCGCTCCCGAGGCCGGTCCCGAACTTCAGCGGCGACTACTCGCCGGCGACGACTTCGCCGACGCGATCGCGACGATGGGGCTGCGCCTCGACCTCGACCTGCTCGTGCCGTTCGCGCGATGGATGCCGGCATTCAAGCAGCCACGGAAGTTCGACACGATCTTCTATCTGGCGCCCTCGCCTAAGGGCGATTGGCCGACCACGCCACAACCCGGCGAGTGCGTCGCCGCCGAGTGGGCATCGCCAGAAGACATTCTGAAGCGGATCGAGCGCGGCGACGCCCACGCGATCTTCCCGACCAAACGTAACCTGGAACGGCTGGCGCGGCATCGCCTGCTGACCGCCGCGATCGAAGATGCGAAGGATCACTCGCTCGATACAATCATCCCGTGGGTCGAGGACATCGACGGCGTGCCTCACGTCCGCATTCCCGGCGATCGCGGCTATCCGATCTTGTTCGAACCGCTCACGACCGCCTTTCGTGCCTAAACCCCGCAGCGCCCGGATCGGATGCTGGCTGACGATCCTCCTGTTGGTGGGCGCACTCTTCCTCGGGTGGCGCGAATATCAGCGGGTGGTGGTCGAAGAGCCCGAACGCTTCCCCTGGACGCCGCTAAGCCTCGACGATCCGGTGGGGCCCTTTACCGGTCGCAAGCTCGCCGCGCTCACCGACGACGGTCCGGCGTGCAAAGCCCTACTGGACGCTGCCGGCTTCGCGGAGGTCGCCGCCCCGCCCCGGTCGGCCGAAGGCGGCCAGTGCGGTTACGACGACGGCGTGCGCCTGACGCCCGAAACCGACCGGTCGATCGATTTCCGGCCCGATGGACTGGTCACCGCCTGCCCGGTCGCGGCGGCACTGGCGATCTGGGAACACGATGTGGTCCAGCTCGCCGCGCGTCGCCATTTCGACAGCCGCGTCACGCGCATCGACCATGCGGGAAGCTACAGTTGCCGGCGTCTCTACGGGCGCAGCGACGGCCCGTTCAGCGAGCATGCCACCGCCGATGCGGTCGACATCGTCGCTTTCCGCCTGGCCGACGGCCGCCGCATCACCCTTCTCGGCAACTGGAACGGCAAGGTGGACGAAAAAGCCTTTCTTCGCGACGTTCGCGATGGCGCCTGCGACCTGTTCTCCACCGTCCTGTCGCCCGATTATAATGCGGCGCATGCCGACCATCTTCACTTCGATCAGGCATCTCGCGGCGCGACCGGTTGGCGCGGCTGCCGCTGAAACGAATCACTCGGGCATGAAAAAAGGGCCTGCGACTTGGCCGCAGACCCCGTTTTTCGTTTCCCGCCGATGAGCGGAAGAAGCTGTCTTAGCTGAGGTGCTTCGACAGGTGCTTGTTCATTTCGAACATCGTGCACTTGTCGACGCCGAAGACTTTCTTCAGTTTGTCGTCGGCCAGAATTTCCCGCTTATTCTGCGGATTCTGGAGGTTATTCTTGCGGATGTGATCCCAAACCTTCGACACCACTTCGCTGCGCGGCAAGGGGTCCGATCCGACCACCGCTGCGAGTTCGGGCGACGGGGTCACCGGGCGGGCGAGACCGCCACCTGCTTTACGACCGGTACCGCTTGATGCTGCTTTTGCCATGAGGCCCTCCTGTTGTTCTGCAGAGTGGTAGAGCGCAAACGGCACCCCCTTGCAAGAGGGGCGACGCAAGAGGCCCGCTCAGTCGAGCGCAGGGCGGAACGGGACGACCTTGTTCGCCGCGTCGTGACCGATATCGGCCGGCCCCAGATAGGCAATTCCGCTGCGTCCGCACCACTCGCGAACGATCGCTTCGGCGTCCTTGCCGAAGACCGGGTCGTTGTCCGGCACTTCGGTGATGCGCCCCAGCCGGATGCCGGCGCATCGCGCGACCGCCGCGCTGCTGGTGACGTGGAACATCATCCGGTCGATCCGATACTCATGCTCGGCGACATCCTCGATCAGCAGCTCGGCACCGGTGAAGTCCGGTTCGAGCGGTGTGCCCAGCAGGCTCGACAGGACGGTCAGGTTAAACGCCATCGAGCGCCGCGTCGGTGAAAGTCCGCCCTCAAGCGATGCCGGGTCGCGATCGATCAGCCAATCGAGCGCACGGCGAACCGCGTCCGCTCCGCCGTCCCGGAGCACGTCCTGCACCATCGGCCCATGCGCGACCTGCAGGCCAGCGCGGTCGAAGGCGGCAAGCAGGAAGCCCCCGTCCGAAAAGCCCAAATACGTCTTGGACCGCGCCGCCGGTGGCAGGTCGGCCATCGCCGCCTCGGCAATCCGGTTCGATCCATAGCCTCCGCGCGCAAACCAGACCGCGTCCACCGTCTCGTCGGCCATCACCTCGCGCAGTGCCGCCAACCGCGCGGCATCGCTTCCGGCGAAGTGTCCGTCGGAGAAGAAACATTGAGGATGGACCATTAGGGCTGCCCCGCCGCGCTCGGCGAGGATGGCGGCCACGCGCTCGGCGGCGATCGGGCTGAGCGGGCAACTGGGCGCGACGACGGCGATCTTCATCGCATGCAGCAATTGCACATGGCGCGGGCGCCGAATAGGGCTGCGAGACAATGACCAATCGATATTATTTCTGCGGCGTCGGCGGCAGCGGAATGCTGCCCCTCGCCGCCATCCAGCGCGCACAGGGTTCCGATGTCGCAGGATCGGACCGCTCGCTCGACGCCGGCCGCCTGGGCGCGAAATTCGACTATCTCCGCTCGCTCGGGGTCTCGCTGTATCCGCAGGACGGGTCGGGCCTGGTTACGGGCGATACGCTGGTTACCTCCGCGGCGGTCGAATCCTCGATCCCCGACGTGGTCAGAGCGCGCGAACTCGGTCTGGAGCATGTCACCCGCCCGCAATTGCTGGCGCGACTGCTGAACGACGCACAGGTTAGCGTCGCCATCGGCGGGACCAGCGGCAAGTCGACTGTGACCGGGATGATCGGCTTCATCCTTCACGAGCTCGGTCGCCGCCCGACCGTGATGAACGGCGCCGTGATGAAGAATTTCGTGACCGACGACGCGCCCTTCGCATCGGCGCTGGTCGGCGATCCGGGGCTGTTCGTCAGCGAGGTCGACGAAAGCGACGGTTCGATCGCGCTCTATCGACCGACCGTTGCGGTGCTGGGCAACATCAGCCTCGATCACAAGACGATGGATGAGTTACGCGGGTTGTTCGCCGGTTTTCTCGAGGCGGCCGACAAAGCCGTTGTTAATCTCGACGATCCCGAAAGCCGCGCGCTGGCCGAAGCGGTGCCGGCGGATCGGCGGGTCGGTTTCGGCTTCGATAGTCCCGGCGCCGCGGTCAGCGGCCGCAACCTGTCGCTGTCCGCCGACGGCCTGACCTTTAGCGTCCAGACTAGCGGCGACAGCACAGAGGTCAGCCTCTCGCTCCCGGGGCGCCACAATGCGCAGAATGCGTTGGCGGCGCTCGCCGCCGTCGTGGCGCTAGACGTTCCGGTGGCCGATGCAGCAGCGGCCCTAACCGGCTTTGCAGGCCTCAAGCGGCGGCTGGAGACGGTCGGCGTCGCACGCGGCGTGACGGTGATCGACGATTTCGCGCACAATCCCGACAAGATCGCCGCGACGCTTGCCACCCTGACCCATCGTCCCGGCCGCCTGCTGGTGATTTTCCAGCCGCACGGATACGGTCCCATCGCCAAGATGGGCGACGACCTTGCCGCCACCTTTGCCAAGGGTCTTCGCGCCGACGACCGGCTCTACCTCAGTGATCCCGTCTATCAGGGCGGAACGGTCGACCGGTCGAAAGGATCGGAATGGCTCGCCAGCGCTATCAGCGATGCCGGCGGCAACGCCATTCACATCGCCGAACGCGCCGCCATCGGAGACAAACTCGTTCGTGAAGCGGCAGAAGGCGACACGATCGCGATCCTTGGCGCGCGCGACGACACCCTCAGCGAATTCGCCGCGGAGATCGTCGCGCGTCTGGGTGCATAGTGCACGGGCAAGCATTGCAGAGCTCACCCGCCATTTTCCGTCGGTGAAGCTGCCCGATTAGGCGGCGGCGGCCTGATCGACCTTTTCCACCCATTCGGGCCAGAACACCGGCTCGCGGGTCGACCAGCCGGGCGCGGTCGCGGCGCTTTCGCTGATCGACTGAAGCAGCACGCGGCGACGGTCGGGGTGGAGGTGCGGAAGCGACGCGGCCGCGCAGAAAGCCGCGGGCAGCCACGGCCGCACGCCCGCGCCAAGCAGTCGCTCGTACAGGAAGCGATACGCCGCGAAGTTGAGTAGGCGATCCTGCCCCAGGTCATAGGCCGACAGCGTCACCAGCATCCCCAGGAACGGTTCGATCATGTCGAGGCCGCTGTCGTCGGGGATCTGCAGGCGAAGGTGCTCGATCTGCTTGTAGAAGCGTGCCTGCGCATTGATCGAAGCGGCTTCGATCTCGTCTCGGGCCCAGGTGTCGACGGGACTGGAGCGGCCATAGGCGACGTCGAGCGACCGGCGGATGTAGCGCTGCGTCGCCTTCGGGAACGCTGCGAATTCCTTTATCTCGGTGATCAACAACGCGCCACTCGCGGGTTGACTCGTCCTGGTCGTCATCCACCCAACTCCTTTTGCCTTGGGTGGATCATGCGGCCAGCGTGGTTGCGAAACGCTTAACCAAAATCCCACCCCCCATTCAGATTGAATCAGAGGGGTGGGATCGTCGCAATGTTAAAATGTCACCGAACCGACTTCTGCCGGTGCGTGTGATGTTTGAGGCACGCTGTTATTACGCCTTCGACTTATCCTCGGGAAAGCCCGAAGACGGCACAGGCCTCTTGGTGCTTGGCTGCGTCGCCGAGCTGGGGTCGGACGCGTCCATCGATTCATCGCTACCGAGATCGGCCTTCGCATCGTCGTTGCGCGGTTCCTTCTTCACCTTGAGTTCGAGTTCGCGGTTCGGCGCGCCCGAAAGGGTCGGCTCGCGCGCCGATTGGTCATTGTCATTGCTGGTCATGTTGGTCTTCCGCTCCTTGTGTTCGGTCAACGAGCGTCAACGACGCCCGTTCCTGCACCGCGCTTCGACCGGCGGCGGGCTGCGCTCTGCCAACGGGCGGTTGGGCGATTGAATAGGGGACCGCACAAGGCATAGGAAGGACGGACATGGCTGCCCTTTCCGCATTTTCGCCGCACGGTCGCTTCGCCGACTGGCGGCTCGCAACGCAATCGATCATCGGCTTTTGGGCCTTTTATCTCGTCACCGTCCTGTTGCGCGGGTTGATGGGGCCGGAGGCTGCTTCCGCAATCGCGTTCCGCTTTCTCAACGCCGGGGTCGGCCTGTTGCTGACCTTTGCCATCTACATCGGGCTGCGATTACTCGCCCGCGAAGGCACCGTCCGGCGAATGGCGATCGTTGCCGCGATCGCGTCGCTTCCGGCGGCGCTGATCATGTCGGTGCTCAGCCTGAAGCTTGCGACCGTGTCCGATCCGATGGGCCCCTCCTCCCGCATCACGACGCAGGAAGGCGTGGCGATCGTCCAGCGAGGCAATAACGTCCGCATCGTCCGGCAGGACGGCAACGAGCTTGAGGTCAACCTGCCGCCGATGGAAGAAATCATCGCGAGCAAGCTTCCGCGCCTGATCGCCGACGGCACGGTCACCTGGTATTTTATGTTCGCGGCGTGGTGCGCCTTCTTCATCGCCATGACCGAACAGCGCCGCACCCGCATTGCAGAGACGCGCCTTGCCGCCGCCGAGACCGCCGCCCACGCGGCGCAGGTCAGGGCGCTGCGCTATCAGGTCAATCCGCACTTCCTGTTCAACACGCTCAACAGCCTGTCGTCGCTGGTCATGTCGGGCCGGTCGGATCGCGCCGAAAACATGCTGATGGCTCTATCGACCTTTTTCCGCACCAGCCTGTCGATCGACCCGTCTGCCGACGTCAGCTTGGCCGAGGAAATCCGGCTGCAGAAACTGTATCTCGATATCGAGAAAGTGCGTTTTCCGGATCGCCTTCACGTGACGATCGACATCCCCGCCGACTTGGCCGAAGCGCGGGTGCCGGCGCTGATCCTCCAGCCGATCATCGAAAACGCGATCAAGTACGGCGTGTCGGTCACGACGGCGCGGGTCGAATTGACCATCACGGCGCACCGGCTCGACGATGGTCGGATGCAGCTCGACATCGCCAACCAGGTCGCCGACGGACAGGGCCGCAGCCGCGCCGTCGGCAATGCCCCGCACCAGGGAACCGGCCTTGGCCTTGCCAACGTTTGCCAGCGATTGACCGCGCATTATGGCGCGAAGGCCGATTGTCGCTTCGGTCCGATCGACGGCGGCTATAATGTCTCGATCGCAATTCCCGTGGAGGACGATGACTGAGCAGCGCGCCTTGAAGGTCCTGATCGCCGACGACGAGCCACTCGCCGCCGAGCGATTGCAGATGATGCTGGCACGGATCGACTCGATCCACCTCGTCGGCACTGCGCATGACGGCGAAAGCGCCGTCCGGATGGCCGAGGCGCTAGCGCCCGATCTCGTCCTGCTCGACATCGCCATGCCGGGACTGGACGGGATCGAAGTCGCTCGCGCGCTGTCGCGACAGCCGGTTTCGCCGGCGGTCGTGTTCGTGACGGCGTTCGACCAGTTCGCGGTCGCGGCCTTCGACGTGGCCGCGATCGACTATCTGATGAAGCCGGTCGACACCGAACGGCTGTCACGCGCGATCGAGCGAGCCGTCGATTACATCGCGACCCGCGACGCCGAGGGCACGCCGGACGAGCCCGCCACGCCGTCGTCTCCCTATCTCGAGGAATTCTGGGCATCGGACCTGACCGGCCTGGTCCGAATCGCCACGCGCGACATCGACCGGGTGAGTGCGGAGCGCGATTATATGCGCCTGCACGTCGGCAATCGCAGCTGGCTGATCCATCATTCGATGACCGCGCTGGAGGAAGGCCTCGATCCCGAACGGTTCGTGCGCCTGCACCGGTCGGCGATCGTTCGCCGCGACTTCATCGCCGGCTTCAGCCGGAATGCCTCGGGTCGCTGGATCGCGCGGCTTGCCGACGGCAGCGAACAGCCGGTCGGCCGGCTCTACGCCGATCAGGTGCGGACGATTGCCGGACGATAAGACTTCCTCACGCTTGTTCTTTTAAATCAGGCGCTTAAGCTTCGCATCATCAATCCGGGGGCGGAGAGAATCGCGTTGAGACATTTGTTCGGTCGATCGGTCATCCTGGCCGCGCTGCTCCCTCTCTCGCTGTCGGCGATCGCGCAGACCCCTTCGGTTTCGGCCAACGGCTGGGGGGTGCCGGCCACCGACGTGCCCGCCGATCCCGCGATCCGCCTCGGCAACCTTCCTAACGGGATGAAATATGCGATCATGCGCAACGGCACGCCCAAGGGCGCGGCGTCGGTGCGCCTGCGTATCGGTGCTGGCTCGCTTGCCGAGGCGGAGAATGAGCGCGGGCTGGCCCACTTCATCGAGCATATGGCCTTCAATGGCACCACCAATGTCGCCGAGGGCGAGATGGTGCGCATTCTCGAACGGCAGGGCCTGCGCTTCGGCCCCGACACGAACGCGCTGACGGGGTTCGATTCAACCAGTTACATGCTCGAGCTTCCGGTCGCCGACCAGGCGCGGGTAGACAACGCCCTTTTCCTGATGCGCGAGGTCGCCAGCGAGGTGAAGTTCGATCCTGCCGCGGTCGATCGCGAACGGGGCGTGATTCTCGGCGAACGGCGCAGCCGCGAAGGGTTTCAGCTTCGACAACTGATCGACCAACTCGGCTTCACCATGCCGCAGGCGCTGCACGCGCGGCGCCTGCCGATCGGTACGCCGCAAGTGCTGCAGACCGCCAGCGCGGAAACGATGCGCGCGCTCTATCGTCGCTATTATCGCCCCGAAAATGCGACCCTGGTGGTGGTCGGCGACATCGACCCGCAAGCGATCGAGGCCAAGATCAAGGCGAAGTTCGCCGACTGGCGCGGCGTCGGTCCTGCGGGCGCCAAACCCGCCGTCGGCAAGATCGACTTCGCGCGTCCGACCGCGGTCGACACCTTCCGCAATACCAATGTCGCCACGGCCGTGAGCGTCACGGTGCTGCGGCCTTACGAAGAACCGATCGACACCCGGGCTGAACGGCGCGACAGCCTCCTCGACAGCCTTGGCACCGCCATCCTCTCGCGACGGCTCACGCGGCTCGTCAACCGCGAGGATTCGCCGCTGATCGGTGCTTCGGCCGGATCGGGAGGATTTCGCGACCTCGCCTTCAGCGAAAGCCTGACGGTGAGCGCGAAGGACGGCGCGTGGGCGGATGCACTTGCCGCCGCAGAGAGGGAATTGCGCTCCGCGCTCGCCAATGGCTTCACCGCTGCCGAACTGAAGCGCGAACTGGCGCGCATGGAGACCGGTTTCCGGACGACCGCCGAACAGGCCGGCACGCGCAGCAATGCCACGCTCGCCGCCACCATCGCCGAGGCCAGCGACGACCGCGCGGTGCTGACCAATCCTGCCTGGCGCTTGGCCTTTTTCAAAGAAATTCAGCCGACGATCACGCTCGACGCCGTCAATGCGGCCTTCCGCGAGAAGTGGAAGGGAAGCGCGCCGCTGATCCACGTCAGCGAGAAATTGCCGGTGACCCCCGCCGCGATCGGGATGGCGTGGGCCGAGGCGCAGATGCGTCCTCTCCCCGCCGCCGTCGCGGCCGCCGCCGATCAGGCCTTCGCCTATGAGGACTTTGGCCAACCCGGCAAGGTCGTCAGCGATACGCGCATCGCCGACCTCGGCATCCGCACCGTCCGCTTTGCCAACAACGTGCGGCTCAACATCAAGAAAACCGATTTCGAAGCCGGGCGGGTACGTTTCTCGGTCAGGATGGCCGGAGGTCAGGCGGCGCTTCCGCAGGACAAGCCCGGGCTCAACATCATGTTGTCGTCGCTGTCGACCATGGCCGGGACCGGCCGCCAGTCGTTCGAGGATATCAAGGAAGCGCTGGCCGGCCGCGTCTACTCGGCCGGAAGCTCGGTCGGGCCCGATGCCTTTTCTTCCGGCGGCGCGACCACGCCCGCCGACCTCGCGCTCCAGATGAAGGTCAGCGCGGCCTATCTCACCGATCCCGGCTATCGCCCCGAGGCGGCGCAGCGCTGGTCGAACATCGTGCCCGTGATCGATAAGCAGTTCGACAGCCAGCCGATGTCGGTGTTCGCGACGCGCGTTCCCGTCATCCTGCTCAACAACGATTATCGTTTCGGCGCGCCGCCCGCCCAGGCGCTGCTGCAGCGCAATTTCGCCGAGGCGCGTGCGGCGATGACGCCGTTGCTGGCCGATGCGCCGATCGAAATCGGGATCGTCGGCGACATGGATGAGGACGCCGCGATCGCCGCCGTCGCCGCCAGTTTCGGCGCGCTGCCGAAGCGTCGCGACGATGGCGCGATTGTGGATCCGCGCAAGGTGACGCTCCGTGCCGATCGCTCGCCGATCCGCCTCACTCACTCCGGCCCGGCCGATCAGGCGCTTGTCGCTGCTTTCTGGCCGACCGACGACGACGACGACTTCCGCAAGGAAATCGGGATGGGAATGCTCGCTCAGGCGCTCGACCTGATGCTGACCGAATCGATCCGTGAACAATTGGGCGCCAGCTACGGCGTTAGCGTCGGATCGACGATGTCCGACGTCTACGACGATTTCGGCACGTTGTCGGCCAGCACCGTCGTTGCGCCTGACAAGATCGACGAGGTCGAGGCCGCGTTCGATGCCGCGACCCAATCGCTGCGCGACAAGCCGATCGACCAGGATCTGTTCAATCGCGTCCGCGCCCCGATCCTCGAATCGCTTGCCCGCAGCCGCCGCGAAAATGGCTGGTGGCTGGGCGTAGCCGCCCGCGCGCAGGGCCGCGCCGCCCGGCTGGAACGCGTCCGACAGCAGGAGGCGATTTACGCCGCGATGACACCGGCCGAGCTGCAGCGGCTGGCGAAGCAATATCTCCTTCCCGAAACGCTTCGCCGGGTGCGGGTCGTCAGCGTGCGGACCCCCAATGCAGGGCTGATCACTACCGCGGCGCGATAGCGGCGGCGTGAATTGCGGATGGGGGGCGGCTCGCCTATAGCCGCCCCTCTTTCGATTTCAGCCGGAGTTCCCCTCAGCATGGCTCGACGCCGCCAGATCTACGAAGGCAAGGCTAAGATCCTCTATGAGGGTCCCGAGCCCGGTACGCTCATCCAGTATTTCAAGGACGACGCGACCGCCTTCAACGCGCAGAAGCGCGGCACGATCAACGGCAAGGGCGTGCTCAACAACCGGATCTCGGAGCACATCTTTACGTCGCTCGCGACGATCGGGGTGCCGACCCATTTCATCCGCCGGGTCAACATGCGCGAGCAGCTGATCCGCCAGGTCGAGATCATCCCGATCGAGGTCGTCATCCGCAACGTCGCCGCGGGTTCGCTGTCGAAGCGCCTGGGGATCGAGGAAGGCACCCAGCTTCCGCGCACGATCATCGAATATTATTACAAGGACGATGCGCTTGGCGATCCGCTGATCGCGGACGAGCATATCGCCTGCTTCGGCTGGGCCAATCAGGACGAGATGAACGACATCGCCGACATGGCGATCCGCGTGAACGACTTCATGTGCGGGATGTTCGCCGGGATCGGCATCCGCCTGATCGACTTCAAGCTGGAATTCGGCCGGGTCTGGGACGGCGATTTCGCGCGCGTGATCCTTGCCGACGAAATCTCTCCCGACGGCTGCCGTCTGTGGGACATGAAGACCAACGAGAAGCTCGACAAGGATCGCTTCCGTCAAAGTCTCGGCGGCGAAGCCGAAGCTTATCAGGAAGTCGCCCGTCGGCTCGGCCTCCTCCCTGAAGAGGGCGAAGAAAACGCCGTCCTCGACCTGGACTCGCACCGCAAGAAACGCGGCAAGTGATGGGCGCCCCTCCCTGTTGCAGGGAGGGCTGAGGGCGATGCCGCTTCCCCGCACCAGAGTCGTGACCCTCAACGCCGCGCTCGGACCGCTCGACTATCGCGTCCCCGACGGGCTGGAGGTCGTGCCGGGCAGCGTCGTCGTGGCCCCGCTCGGCCCGCGCCAGCTGATCGGGGTCGCGTGGGATGCCGATCGGCTTCCGACCGAAGAAGTGGGCGACAATCGGTTGAGGCCGCTCGCCGGTCTGGTCGATGTCCCGCCCATCGCCGCCCCGCTCCGCCGCCTCGCCGAGTGGACCGCCGACTATTATCTCTCCCCGCTGGCAAGCGTGCTGAGGATGGTGTTGCCGTCCTCGTCCGCGCTGGCCGGTCCACGGACGATGACCGAATATCGGCTGACGGGTGACGTGCCCGCGCGGCTGACTCCGCAACGCGAACAGGCACTGTCGAAGATCGAAGGCCGGCAGGGTACGATCCGCGAACTGGCCGCACATGCCGAAGTCAGCGACGCGGTGATGCGCGGGCTGGTTAACGTCGGCGCGCTCGAACGGGTCGAAGTCGACGGCGACGCGCCTTTCCCCGAACCCGACCCGGACTTCGCACCGCCTACGCTCCGTGGTGAACAGCGCGAGGCGGCCGACAGCCTGACCGCCGCGATCGGCCAGGGGTTCGACCCGGTGCTGCTTGATGGCGTCACCGGATCTGGCAAGACCGAAGTCTATTTCGAGGCGATCGCGGAGGCGCTTCGACAGGGCAAGCAGATGCTCGTCCTGCTACCAGAAATCGCGCTGACCGAGCCGTTTCTGACGCGGTTCACTGCACGCTTCGGCTGCGAGCCGGTCGCGTGGCATTCAGACCTTCGCTCCTCGCAACGACGGCGCGCTTGGCGATCGATCGCCGCGGGAGAGGCCCGGGTGACGGTCGGCGCGCGGTCTGCTTTATTCCTGCCCTACGCGAACCTTGGCCTGATCGTCGTCGACGAGGCGCACGAGCCTAGCTTCAAGCAGGAGGAAGGCGTCCAATATCACGCCCGCGACGTCGCGGTGATGCGCGGGCATTTCGAGCAGATTCCGGTCATCCTCGCTTCGGCCACCCCGGCGATCGAGACTCGCCACATGGTCGAGATCGGCCGTTACCGCGAAGTGCAGTTGAGCGAGCGCCACGCCGGCGCGACGATGCCCAGCATCGCGGCGATCGACCTGACCCAGGACCCGCCGCCGCGCGGCCGTTGGCTGGCGCCGAGCCTCGTTGCCGAGCTCGAAGCCAACCTTGCGTCCGGCGAGCAGTCCTTGCTCTTCCTCAATCGCCGCGGCTTCGCCCCGCTGACGCTGTGCCGGACGTGCGGCCACCGCTTCCAATGCCCGAATTGCACTGCGTGGATGGTCGAGCATCGGCTGATGCATCGACTGGCCTGCCACCATTGCGGTCACGTCATGCCCCCCGCCGCGGCTGTGCCCCGAGTGCGGCGACGAAGATAGCTTGGTTGCGTGTGGGCCCGGCGTCGAGCGCATCGCCGACGAAGTGGCGGCTCTCTTCCCAGATGCACGAACTGCCATCGTCACCTCGGACACGATCTGGTCGCCCGCCCGTGCCGCGGAGTTCGTCCGGTCGATGGATGCGCGCGAGATCGACATCGTCGTCGGCACCCAATTGATTACCAAGGGCTACCACTTCCCCAACCTGACGCTTGTGGGCGTCGTGGATGCTGACCTCGGCCTTCAAGGCGGTGACCTTCGCGCCGCCGAGCGCAGTTTCCAGCAGATTCAGCAGGTCGCGGGCCGCGCCGGCCGCGGCGACAAGCCCGGACGCGTGCTGGTCCAGACTCACGATCCCGGCGCGCCGGTGATCGAGGCGCTGGTGTCGGGCGACGTCGCCGGTTTCTACGCCGCCGAGACCGAGGCGCGGCGTGATGCCGCCATGCCACCCTTCGGCCGGCTCGCCGCCATCGTTAGTAACCTATACCGTGAGGCATTGGGTTACGCGGCAATCGCAAGAGCCTCGTTATCGTTGGCACTTGTGTGAATGAGCCGTCGCGGTGGTCTCATACCGATCGGCAACTGGGACTTTATTGCACTCGTCGATCCTATTTCGCCCCCATCAGCAGCCAACCCGAATTGAAAAATTCGCATGATCCGCTGGTGGTGGAGGCGCCGGGGTACTGCCCCCCGGGTCCGAAATGCCTATTCCACCCAATCATCTACCGACGTAGCCGGTTGCCCGGCATGGCCAAGATAGGCTCCTCTGCTCCGCGAGACAAGCGATTGACAAAAGCGACGCTTCCGGGGAACCGTTACGGATGTGGTTGCGTTTGAACCGCTCATGTGAGGACGGCGCTGCGCCACCACACGATTAAAAGGGGATTTTTCCAATGAAGAAGCTTTCGTTCGCGCTGGTTGGCGCTTCCGCTCTCGCTCTGGCCGCTTGTGGCGGTAAGGGCGACGACACCCTCGCCGACAACGTCGAGGACAACTATGAAGCCGCCGCCGACAACCTCGAAATGATGGCCGACAACACCGCCAACACTGGTGAAGCCGCTGCCCTCGAGAACCAGGCTGACGCTCTTGAAGCCGAAGGCGACCGCAAGGCCGACGCCATCGACGACGCAGACGTGAACGCGTCCGCGACGACCCCGGCCGACGTCAACGCGATGTAAGCCATACCATCCCTTCCGGGGGGTGGAAAAGGAAGGGCCGGCGCCTTCGGGCTGCCGGCCCTTTTTCTTTGGATCGAACAGCTTCTACAGCAGGCTTCATGCACGACGACGCCATTCCCGCCGCCACCCTGATCGTCTGGCGCGACCCCACTCCCACTTTCGCCGATCCGCGAATTCTCGTAGTGGAGCGGTCGTCGCGCATGGCTTTCGCGGCTGGCGCGACCGTTTTTCCCGGCGGCCGGGTGGATAACGCCGACCGTCGATTCGCTGCGGAACTGGGCTCGCCCGATGAGGCGGCCAAGATCACCGCGATTCGCGAAACGGTCGAGGAGAGCGCGGTGTTGGTCGCTGCGGACGCCGCTCCCGAGGCCGGTCCCGAACTTCAGCGGCGACTACTCGCCGGCGACGACTTCGCCGACGCGATCGCGACGATGGGGCTGCGCCTCGACCTCGACCTGCTCGTGCCGTTCGCGCGATGGATGCCGGCATTCAAGCAGCCACGGAAGTTCGACACGATCTTCTATCTGGCGCCCTCGCCTAAGGGCGATTGGCCGACCACGCCACAACCCGGCGAGTGCGTCGCCGCCGAGTGGGCATCGCCAGAAGACATTCTGAAGCGGATCGAGCGCGGCGACGCCCACGCGATCTTCCCGACCAAACGTAACCTGGAACGGCTGGCGCGGCATCGCCTGCTGACCGCCGCGATCGAAGATGCGAAGGATCACTCGCTCGATACAATCATCCCGTGGGTCGAGGACATCGACGGCGTGCCTCACGTCCGCATTCCCGGCGATCGCGGCTATCCGATCTTGTTCGAACCGCTCACGACCGCCTTTCGTGCCTAAACCCCGCAGCGCCCGGATCGGATGCTGGCTGACGATCCTCCTGTTGGTGGGCGCACTCTTCCTCGGGTGGCGCGAATATCAGCGGGTGGTGGTCGAAGAGCCCGAACGCTTCCCCTGGACGCCGCTAAGCCTCGACGATCCGGTGGGGCCCTTTACCGGTCGCAAGCTCGCCGCGCTCACCGACGACGGTCCGGCGTGCAAAGCCCTACTGGACGCTGCCGGCTTCGCGGAGGTCGCCGCCCCGCCCCGGTCGGCCGAAGGCGGCCAGTGCGGTTACGACGACGGCGTGCGCCTGACGCCCGAAACCGACCGGTCGATCGATTTCCGGCCCGATGGACTGGTCACCGCCTGCCCGGTCGCGGCGGCACTGGCGATCTGGGAACACGATGTGGTCCAGCTCGCCGCGCGTCGCCATTTCGACAGCCGCGTCACGCGCATCGACCATGCGGGAAGCTACAGTTGCCGGCGTCTCTACGGGCGCAGCGACGGCCCGTTCAGCGAGCATGCCACCGCCGATGCGGTCGACATCGTCGCTTTCCGCCTGGCCGACGGCCGCCGCATCACCCTTCTCGGCAACTGGAACGGCAAGGTGGACGAAAAAGCCTTTCTTCGCGACGTTCGCGATGGCGCCTGCGACCTGTTCTCCACCGTCCTGTCGCCCGATTATAATGCGGCGCATGCCGACCATCTTCACTTCGATCAGGCATCTCGCGGCGCGACCGGTTGGCGCGGCTGCCGCTGAAACGAATCACTCGGGCATGAAAAAAGGGCCTGCGACTTGGCCGCAGACCCCGTTTTTCGTTTCCCGCCGATGAGCGGAAGAAGCTGTCTTAGCTGAGGTGCTTCGACAGGTGCTTGTTCATTTCGAACATCGTGCACTTGTCGACGCCGAAGACTTTCTTCAGTTTGTCGTCGGCCAGAATTTCCCGCTTATTCTGCGGATTCTGGAGGTTATTCTTGCGGATGTGATCCCAAACCTTCGACACCACTTCGCTGCGCGGCAAGGGGTCCGATCCGACCACCGCTGCGAGTTCGGGCGACGGGGTCACCGGGCGGGCGAGACCGCCACCTGCTTTACGACCGGTACCGCTTGATGCTGCTTTTGCCATGAGGCCCTCCTGTTGTTCTGCAGAGTGGTAGAGCGCAAACGGCACCCCCTTGCAAGAGGGGCGACGCAAGAGGCCCGCTCAGTCGAGCGCAGGGCGGAACGGGACGACCTTGTTCGCCGCGTCGTGACCGATATCGGCCGGCCCCAGATAGGCAATTCCGCTGCGTCCGCACCACTCGCGAACGATCGCTTCGGCGTCCTTGCCGAAGACCGGGTCGTTGTCCGGCACTTCGGTGATGCGCCCCAGCCGGATGCCGGCGCATCGCGCGACCGCCGCGCTGCTGGTGACGTGGAACATCATCCGGTCGATCCGATACTCATGCTCGGCGACATCCTCGATCAGCAGCTCGGCACCGGTGAAGTCCGGTTCGAGCGGTGTGCCCAGCAGGCTCGACAGGACGGTCAGGTTAAACGCCATCGAGCGCCGCGTCGGTGAAAGTCCGCCCTCAAGCGATGCCGGGTCGCGATCGATCAGCCAATCGAGCGCACGGCGAACCGCGTCCGCTCCGCCGTCCCGGAGCACGTCCTGCACCATCGGCCCATGCGCGACCTGCAGGCCAGCGCGGTCGAAGGCGGCAAGCAGGAAGCCCCCGTCCGAAAAGCCCAAATACGTCTTGGACCGCGCCGCCGGTGGCAGGTCGGCCATCGCCGCCTCGGCAATCCGGTTCGATCCATAGCCTCCGCGCGCAAACCAGACCGCGTCCACCGTCTCGTCGGCCATCACCTCGCGCAGTGCCGCCAACCGCGCGGCATCGCTTCCGGCGAAGTGTCCGTCGGAGAAGAAACATTGAGGATGGACCATTAGGGCTGCCCCGCCGCGCTCGGCGAGGATGGCGGCCACGCGCTCGGCGGCGATCGGGCTGAGCGGGCAACTGGGCGCGACGACGGCGATCTTCATCGCATGCAGCAATTGCACATGGCGCGGGCGCCGAATAGGGCTGCGAGACAATGACCAATCGATATTATTTCTGCGGCGTCGGCGGCAGCGGAATGCTGCCCCTCGCCGCCATCCAGCGCGCACAGGGTTCCGATGTCGCAGGATCGGACCGCTCGCTCGACGCCGGCCGCCTGGGCGCGAAATTCGACTATCTCCGCTCGCTCGGGGTCTCGCTGTATCCGCAGGACGGGTCGGGCCTGGTTACGGGCGATACGCTGGTTACCTCCGCGGCGGTCGAATCCTCGATCCCCGACGTGGTCAGAGCGCGCGAACTCGGTCTGGAGCATGTCACCCGCCCGCAATTGCTGGCGCGACTGCTGAACGACGCACAGGTTAGCGTCGCCATCGGCGGGACCAGCGGCAAGTCGACTGTGACCGGGATGATCGGCTTCATCCTTCACGAGCTCGGTCGCCGCCCGACCGTGATGAACGGCGCCGTGATGAAGAATTTCGTGACCGACGACGCGCCCTTCGCATCGGCGCTGGTCGGCGATCCGGGGCTGTTCGTCAGCGAGGTCGACGAAAGCGACGGTTCGATCGCGCTCTATCGACCGACCGTTGCGGTGCTGGGCAACATCAGCCTCGATCACAAGACGATGGATGAGTTACGCGGGTTGTTCGCCGGTTTTCTCGAGGCGGCCGACAAAGCCGTTGTTAATCTCGACGATCCCGAAAGCCGCGCGCTGGCCGAAGCGGTGCCGGCGGATCGGCGGGTCGGTTTCGGCTTCGATAGTCCCGGCGCCGCGGTCAGCGGCCGCAACCTGTCGCTGTCCGCCGACGGCCTGACCTTTAGCGTCCAGACTAGCGGCGACAGCACAGAGGTCAGCCTCTCGCTCCCGGGGCGCCACAATGCGCAGAATGCGTTGGCGGCGCTCGCCGCCGTCGTGGCGCTAGACGTTCCGGTGGCCGATGCAGCAGCGGCCCTAACCGGCTTTGCAGGCCTCAAGCGGCGGCTGGAGACGGTCGGCGTCGCACGCGGCGTGACGGTGATCGACGATTTCGCGCACAATCCCGACAAGATCGCCGCGACGCTTGCCACCCTGACCCATCGTCCCGGCCGCCTGCTGGTGATTTTCCAGCCGCACGGATACGGTCCCATCGCCAAGATGGGCGACGACCTTGCCGCCACCTTTGCCAAGGGTCTTCGCGCCGACGACCGGCTCTACCTCAGTGATCCCGTCTATCAGGGCGGAACGGTCGACCGGTCGAAAGGATCGGAATGGCTCGCCAGCGCTATCAGCGATGCCGGCGGCAACGCCATTCACATCGCCGAACGCGCCGCCATCGGAGACAAACTCGTTCGTGAAGCGGCAGAAGGCGACACGATCGCGATCCTTGGCGCGCGCGACGACACCCTCAGCGAATTCGCCGCGGAGATCGTCGCGCGTCTGGGTGCATAGTGCACGGGCAAGCATTGCAGAGCTCACCCGCCATTTTCCGTCGGTGAAGCTGCCCGATTAGGCGGCGGCGGCCTGATCGACCTTTTCCACCCATTCGGGCCAGAACACCGGCTCGCGGGTCGACCAGCCGGGCGCGGTCGCGGCGCTTTCGCTGATCGACTGAAGCAGCACGCGGCGACGGTCGGGGTGGAGGTGCGGAAGCGACGCGGCCGCGCAGAAAGCCGCGGGCAGCCACGGCCGCACGCCCGCGCCAAGCAGTCGCTCGTACAGGAAGCGATACGCCGCGAAGTTGAGTAGGCGATCCTGCCCCAGGTCATAGGCCGACAGCGTCACCAGCATCCCCAGGAACGGTTCGATCATGTCGAGGCCGCTGTCGTCGGGGATCTGCAGGCGAAGGTGCTCGATCTGCTTGTAGAAGCGTGCCTGCGCATTGATCGAAGCGGCTTCGATCTCGTCTCGGGCCCAGGTGTCGACGGGACTGGAGCGGCCATAGGCGACGTCGAGCGACCGGCGGATGTAGCGCTGCGTCGCCTTCGGGAACGCTGCGAATTCCTTTATCTCGGTGATCAACAACGCGCCACTCGCGGGTTGACTCGTCCTGGTCGTCATCCACCCAACTCCTTTTGCCTTGGGTGGATCATGCGGCCAGCGTGGTTGCGAAACGCTTAACCAAAATCCCACCCCCCATTCAGATTGAATCAGAGGGGTGGGATCGTCGCAATGTTAAAATGTCACCGAACCGACTTCTGCCGGTGCGTGTGATGTTTGAGGCACGCTGTTATTACGCCTTCGACTTATCCTCGGGAAAGCCCGAAGACGGCACAGGCCTCTTGGTGCTTGGCTGCGTCGCCGAGCTGGGGTCGGACGCGTCCATCGATTCATCGCTACCGAGATCGGCCTTCGCATCGTCGTTGCGCGGTTCCTTCTTCACCTTGAGTTCGAGTTCGCGGTTCGGCGCGCCCGAAAGGGTCGGCTCGCGCGCCGATTGGTCATTGTCATTGCTGGTCATGTTGGTCTTCCGCTCCTTGTGTTCGGTCAACGAGCGTCAACGACGCCCGTTCCTGCACCGCGCTTCGACCGGCGGCGGGCTGCGCTCTGCCAACGGGCGGTTGGGCGATTGAATAGGGGACCGCACAAGGCATAGGAAGGACGGACATGGCTGCCCTTTCCGCATTTTCGCCGCACGGTCGCTTCGCCGACTGGCGGCTCGCAACGCAATCGATCATCGGCTTTTGGGCCTTTTATCTCGTCACCGTCCTGTTGCGCGGGTTGATGGGGCCGGAGGCTGCTTCCGCAATCGCGTTCCGCTTTCTCAACGCCGGGGTCGGCCTGTTGCTGACCTTTGCCATCTACATCGGGCTGCGATTACTCGCCCGCGAAGGCACCGTCCGGCGAATGGCGATCGTTGCCGCGATCGCGTCGCTTCCGGCGGCGCTGATCATGTCGGTGCTCAGCCTGAAGCTTGCGACCGTGTCCGATCCGATGGGCCCCTCCTCCCGCATCACGACGCAGGAAGGCGTGGCGATCGTCCAGCGAGGCAATAACGTCCGCATCGTCCGGCAGGACGGCAACGAGCTTGAGGTCAACCTGCCGCCGATGGAAGAAATCATCGCGAGCAAGCTTCCGCGCCTGATCGCCGACGGCACGGTCACCTGGTATTTTATGTTCGCGGCGTGGTGCGCCTTCTTCATCGCCATGACCGAACAGCGCCGCACCCGCATTGCAGAGACGCGCCTTGCCGCCGCCGAGACCGCCGCCCACGCGGCGCAGGTCAGGGCGCTGCGCTATCAGGTCAATCCGCACTTCCTGTTCAACACGCTCAACAGCCTGTCGTCGCTGGTCATGTCGGGCCGGTCGGATCGCGCCGAAAACATGCTGATGGCTCTATCGACCTTTTTCCGCACCAGCCTGTCGATCGACCCGTCTGCCGACGTCAGCTTGGCCGAGGAAATCCGGCTGCAGAAACTGTATCTCGATATCGAGAAAGTGCGTTTTCCGGATCGCCTTCACGTGACGATCGACATCCCCGCCGACTTGGCCGAAGCGCGGGTGCCGGCGCTGATCCTCCAGCCGATCATCGAAAACGCGATCAAGTACGGCGTGTCGGTCACGACGGCGCGGGTCGAATTGACCATCACGGCGCACCGGCTCGACGATGGTCGGATGCAGCTCGACATCGCCAACCAGGTCGCCGACGGACAGGGCCGCAGCCGCGCCGTCGGCAATGCCCCGCACCAGGGAACCGGCCTTGGCCTTGCCAACGTTTGCCAGCGATTGACCGCGCATTATGGCGCGAAGGCCGATTGTCGCTTCGGTCCGATCGACGGCGGCTATAATGTCTCGATCGCAATTCCCGTGGAGGACGATGACTGAGCAGCGCGCCTTGAAGGTCCTGATCGCCGACGACGAGCCACTCGCCGCCGAGCGATTGCAGATGATGCTGGCACGGATCGACTCGATCCACCTCGTCGGCACTGCGCATGACGGCGAAAGCGCCGTCCGGATGGCCGAGGCGCTAGCGCCCGATCTCGTCCTGCTCGACATCGCCATGCCGGGACTGGACGGGATCGAAGTCGCTCGCGCGCTGTCGCGACAGCCGGTTTCGCCGGCGGTCGTGTTCGTGACGGCGTTCGACCAGTTCGCGGTCGCGGCCTTCGACGTGGCCGCGATCGACTATCTGATGAAGCCGGTCGACACCGAACGGCTGTCACGCGCGATCGAGCGAGCCGTCGATTACATCGCGACCCGCGACGCCGAGGGCACGCCGGACGAGCCCGCCACGCCGTCGTCTCCCTATCTCGAGGAATTCTGGGCATCGGACCTGACCGGCCTGGTCCGAATCGCCACGCGCGACATCGACCGGGTGAGTGCGGAGCGCGATTATATGCGCCTGCACGTCGGCAATCGCAGCTGGCTGATCCATCATTCGATGACCGCGCTGGAGGAAGGCCTCGATCCCGAACGGTTCGTGCGCCTGCACCGGTCGGCGATCGTTCGCCGCGACTTCATCGCCGGCTTCAGCCGGAATGCCTCGGGTCGCTGGATCGCGCGGCTTGCCGACGGCAGCGAACAGCCGGTCGGCCGGCTCTACGCCGATCAGGTGCGGACGATTGCCGGACGATAAGACTTCCTCACGCTTGTTCTTTTAAATCAGGCGCTTAAGCTTCGCATCATCAATCCGGGGGCGGAGAGAATCGCGTTGAGACATTTGTTCGGTCGATCGGTCATCCTGGCCGCGCTGCTCCCTCTCTCGCTGTCGGCGATCGCGCAGACCCCTTCGGTTTCGGCCAACGGCTGGGGGGTGCCGGCCACCGACGTGCCCGCCGATCCCGCGATCCGCCTCGGCAACCTTCCTAACGGGATGAAATATGCGATCATGCGCAACGGCACGCCCAAGGGCGCGGCGTCGGTGCGCCTGCGTATCGGTGCTGGCTCGCTTGCCGAGGCGGAGAATGAGCGCGGGCTGGCCCACTTCATCGAGCATATGGCCTTCAATGGCACCACCAATGTCGCCGAGGGCGAGATGGTGCGCATTCTCGAACGGCAGGGCCTGCGCTTCGGCCCCGACACGAACGCGCTGACGGGGTTCGATTCAACCAGTTACATGCTCGAGCTTCCGGTCGCCGACCAGGCGCGGGTAGACAACGCCCTTTTCCTGATGCGCGAGGTCGCCAGCGAGGTGAAGTTCGATCCTGCCGCGGTCGATCGCGAACGGGGCGTGATTCTCGGCGAACGGCGCAGCCGCGAAGGGTTTCAGCTTCGACAACTGATCGACCAACTCGGCTTCACCATGCCGCAGGCGCTGCACGCGCGGCGCCTGCCGATCGGTACGCCGCAAGTGCTGCAGACCGCCAGCGCGGAAACGATGCGCGCGCTCTATCGTCGCTATTATCGCCCCGAAAATGCGACCCTGGTGGTGGTCGGCGACATCGACCCGCAAGCGATCGAGGCCAAGATCAAGGCGAAGTTCGCCGACTGGCGCGGCGTCGGTCCTGCGGGCGCCAAACCCGCCGTCGGCAAGATCGACTTCGCGCGTCCGACCGCGGTCGACACCTTCCGCAATACCAATGTCGCCACGGCCGTGAGCGTCACGGTGCTGCGGCCTTACGAAGAACCGATCGACACCCGGGCTGAACGGCGCGACAGCCTCCTCGACAGCCTTGGCACCGCCATCCTCTCGCGACGGCTCACGCGGCTCGTCAACCGCGAGGATTCGCCGCTGATCGGTGCTTCGGCCGGATCGGGAGGATTTCGCGACCTCGCCTTCAGCGAAAGCCTGACGGTGAGCGCGAAGGACGGCGCGTGGGCGGATGCACTTGCCGCCGCAGAGAGGGAATTGCGCTCCGCGCTCGCCAATGGCTTCACCGCTGCCGAACTGAAGCGCGAACTGGCGCGCATGGAGACCGGTTTCCGGACGACCGCCGAACAGGCCGGCACGCGCAGCAATGCCACGCTCGCCGCCACCATCGCCGAGGCCAGCGACGACCGCGCGGTGCTGACCAATCCTGCCTGGCGCTTGGCCTTTTTCAAAGAAATTCAGCCGACGATCACGCTCGACGCCGTCAATGCGGCCTTCCGCGAGAAGTGGAAGGGAAGCGCGCCGCTGATCCACGTCAGCGAGAAATTGCCGGTGACCCCCGCCGCGATCGGGATGGCGTGGGCCGAGGCGCAGATGCGTCCTCTCCCCGCCGCCGTCGCGGCCGCCGCCGATCAGGCCTTCGCCTATGAGGACTTTGGCCAACCCGGCAAGGTCGTCAGCGATACGCGCATCGCCGACCTCGGCATCCGCACCGTCCGCTTTGCCAACAACGTGCGGCTCAACATCAAGAAAACCGATTTCGAAGCCGGGCGGGTACGTTTCTCGGTCAGGATGGCCGGAGGTCAGGCGGCGCTTCCGCAGGACAAGCCCGGGCTCAACATCATGTTGTCGTCGCTGTCGACCATGGCCGGGACCGGCCGCCAGTCGTTCGAGGATATCAAGGAAGCGCTGGCCGGCCGCGTCTACTCGGCCGGAAGCTCGGTCGGGCCCGATGCCTTTTCTTCCGGCGGCGCGACCACGCCCGCCGACCTCGCGCTCCAGATGAAGGTCAGCGCGGCCTATCTCACCGATCCCGGCTATCGCCCCGAGGCGGCGCAGCGCTGGTCGAACATCGTGCCCGTGATCGATAAGCAGTTCGACAGCCAGCCGATGTCGGTGTTCGCGACGCGCGTTCCCGTCATCCTGCTCAACAACGATTATCGTTTCGGCGCGCCGCCCGCCCAGGCGCTGCTGCAGCGCAATTTCGCCGAGGCGCGTGCGGCGATGACGCCGTTGCTGGCCGATGCGCCGATCGAAATCGGGATCGTCGGCGACATGGATGAGGACGCCGCGATCGCCGCCGTCGCCGCCAGTTTCGGCGCGCTGCCGAAGCGTCGCGACGATGGCGCGATTGTGGATCCGCGCAAGGTGACGCTCCGTGCCGATCGCTCGCCGATCCGCCTCACTCACTCCGGCCCGGCCGATCAGGCGCTTGTCGCTGCTTTCTGGCCGACCGACGACGACGACGACTTCCGCAAGGAAATCGGGATGGGAATGCTCGCTCAGGCGCTCGACCTGATGCTGACCGAATCGATCCGTGAACAATTGGGCGCCAGCTACGGCGTTAGCGTCGGATCGACGATGTCCGACGTCTACGACGATTTCGGCACGTTGTCGGCCAGCACCGTCGTTGCGCCTGACAAGATCGACGAGGTCGAGGCCGCGTTCGATGCCGCGACCCAATCGCTGCGCGACAAGCCGATCGACCAGGATCTGTTCAATCGCGTCCGCGCCCCGATCCTCGAATCGCTTGCCCGCAGCCGCCGCGAAAATGGCTGGTGGCTGGGCGTAGCCGCCCGCGCGCAGGGCCGCGCCGCCCGGCTGGAACGCGTCCGACAGCAGGAGGCGATTTACGCCGCGATGACACCGGCCGAGCTGCAGCGGCTGGCGAAGCAATATCTCCTTCCCGAAACGCTTCGCCGGGTGCGGGTCGTCAGCGTGCGGACCCCCAATGCAGGGCTGATCACTACCGCGGCGCGATAGCGGCGGCGTGAATTGCGGATGGGGGGCGGCTCGCCTATAGCCGCCCCTCTTTCGATTTCAGCCGGAGTTCCCCTCAGCATGGCTCGACGCCGCCAGATCTACGAAGGCAAGGCTAAGATCCTCTATGAGGGTCCCGAGCCCGGTACGCTCATCCAGTATTTCAAGGACGACGCGACCGCCTTCAACGCGCAGAAGCGCGGCACGATCAACGGCAAGGGCGTGCTCAACAACCGGATCTCGGAGCACATCTTTACGTCGCTCGCGACGATCGGGGTGCCGACCCATTTCATCCGCCGGGTCAACATGCGCGAGCAGCTGATCCGCCAGGTCGAGATCATCCCGATCGAGGTCGTCATCCGCAACGTCGCCGCGGGTTCGCTGTCGAAGCGCCTGGGGATCGAGGAAGGCACCCAGCTTCCGCGCACGATCATCGAATATTATTACAAGGACGATGCGCTTGGCGATCCGCTGATCGCGGACGAGCATATCGCCTGCTTCGGCTGGGCCAATCAGGACGAGATGAACGACATCGCCGACATGGCGATCCGCGTGAACGACTTCATGTGCGGGATGTTCGCCGGGATCGGCATCCGCCTGATCGACTTCAAGCTGGAATTCGGCCGGGTCTGGGACGGCGATTTCGCGCGCGTGATCCTTGCCGACGAAATCTCTCCCGACGGCTGCCGTCTGTGGGACATGAAGACCAACGAGAAGCTCGACAAGGATCGCTTCCGTCAAAGTCTCGGCGGCGAAGCCGAAGCTTATCAGGAAGTCGCCCGTCGGCTCGGCCTCCTCCCTGAAGAGGGCGAAGAAAACGCCGTCCTCGACCTGGACTCGCACCGCAAGAAACGCGGCAAGTGATGGGCGCCCCTCCCTGTTGCAGGGAGGGCTGAGGGCGATGCCGCTTCCCCGCACCAGAGTCGTGACCCTCAACGCCGCGCTCGGACCGCTCGACTATCGCGTCCCCGACGGGCTGGAGGTCGTGCCGGGCAGCGTCGTCGTGGCCCCGCTCGGCCCGCGCCAGCTGATCGGGGTCGCGTGGGATGCCGATCGGCTTCCGACCGAAGAAGTGGGCGACAATCGGTTGAGGCCGCTCGCCGGTCTGGTCGATGTCCCGCCCATCGCCGCCCCGCTCCGCCGCCTCGCCGAGTGGACCGCCGACTATTATCTCTCCCCGCTGGCAAGCGTGCTGAGGATGGTGTTGCCGTCCTCGTCCGCGCTGGCCGGTCCACGGACGATGACCGAATATCGGCTGACGGGTGACGTGCCCGCGCGGCTGACTCCGCAACGCGAACAGGCACTGTCGAAGATCGAAGGCCGGCAGGGTACGATCCGCGAACTGGCCGCACATGCCGAAGTCAGCGACGCGGTGATGCGCGGGCTGGTTAACGTCGGCGCGCTCGAACGGGTCGAAGTCGACGGCGACGCGCCTTTCCCCGAACCCGACCCGGACTTCGCACCGCCTACGCTCCGTGGTGAACAGCGCGAGGCGGCCGACAGCCTGACCGCCGCGATCGGCCAGGGGTTCGACCCGGTGCTGCTTGATGGCGTCACCGGATCTGGCAAGACCGAAGTCTATTTCGAGGCGATCGCGGAGGCGCTTCGACAGGGCAAGCAGATGCTCGTCCTGCTACCAGAAATCGCGCTGACCGAGCCGTTTCTGACGCGGTTCACTGCACGCTTCGGCTGCGAGCCGGTCGCGTGGCATTCAGACCTTCGCTCCTCGCAACGACGGCGCGCTTGGCGATCGATCGCCGCGGGAGAGGCCCGGGTGACGGTCGGCGCGCGGTCTGCTTTATTCCTGCCCTACGCGAACCTTGGCCTGATCGTCGTCGACGAGGCGCACGAGCCTAGCTTCAAGCAGGAGGAAGGCGTCCAATATCACGCCCGCGACGTCGCGGTGATGCGCGGGCATTTCGAGCAGATTCCGGTCATCCTCGCTTCGGCCACCCCGGCGATCGAGACTCGCCACATGGTCGAGATCGGCCGTTACCGCGAAGTGCAGTTGAGCGAGCGCCACGCCGGCGCGACGATGCCCAGCATCGCGGCGATCGACCTGACCCAGGACCCGCCGCCGCGCGGCCGTTGGCTGGCGCCGAGCCTCGTTGCCGAGCTCGAAGCCAACCTTGCGTCCGGCGAGCAGTCCTTGCTCTTCCTCAATCGCCGCGGCTTCGCCCCGCTGACGCTGTGCCGGACGTGCGGCCACCGCTTCCAATGCCCGAATTGCACTGCGTGGATGGTCGAGCATCGGCTGATGCATCGACTGGCCTGCCACCATTGCGGTCACGTCATGCCCCCGCCGCGGCTGTGCCCCGAGTGCGGCGACGAAGATAGCTTGGTTGCGTGTGGGCCCGGCGTCGAGCGCATCGCCGACGAAGTGGCGGCTCTCTTCCCAGATGCACGAACTGCCATCGTCACCTCGGACACGATCTGGTCGCCCGCCCGTGCCGCGGAGTTCGTCCGGTCGATGGATGCGCGCGAGATCGACATCGTCGTCGGCACCCAATTGATTACCAAGGGCTACCACTTCCCCAACCTGACGCTTGTGGGCGTCGTGGATGCTGACCTCGGCCTTCAAGGCGGTGACCTTCGCGCCGCCGAGCGCAGTTTCCAGCAGATTCAGCAGGTCGCGGGCCGCGCCGGCCGCGGCGACAAGCCCGGACGCGTGCTGGTCCAGACTCACGATCCCGGCGCGCCGGTGATCGAGGCGCTGGTGTCGGGCGACGTCGCCGGTTTCTACGCCGCCGAGACCGAGGCGCGGCGTGATGCCGCCATGCCACCCTTCGGCCGGCTCGCCGCCATCGTCGTGTCGTCCGAGGACCGCGAGGAATCCGAGGCGGTCGCCCGCCGAATCGCCGCCGCCGCCCCGACGGTCGACCAAATGGCGGTGTTCGGCCCTGCCCCCGCACCGCTCGCCATGCTGCGCGGCCGCCACCGCCAGCGCCTGCTGGTCCACGCCGCCCGCAAGCTCGACGTACAGGACGTCATCCGCGACTGGCTCGGCGGCGTCGAATGGAGCGCGAAGGTCCGCGTCGCGGTCGACGTCGACCCCTACAGCTTCCTCTAGGCTCGACAAATCCGCGCGATCAAACGGCGCGGCTCAAGTCAGCTCTGGCGAAACCTGCCGCGGCGTGAAGGCCGAGGTGATCGAGGCGCGGTCGAGACCAAAGTCTTCAAGCGAGTAGCGATGCCCCAAATGCTCCGTCGAACGAGCGACGAAAGCTTCCATTCGCCGCTCGACGTCGGCGCTCAGCGAGCGATTGAAGGTCCGATAGATCGAGCGGATCGCCTGTCGCCAGTCACGAGAGACATCGTCGAAATGCAGGTCGACACGCTTCGCCACGTCGCAGGTCCTCAGCGCCGCCGAAAGACGGTCTTCGCGAAGGCGGGTCTTGCGTAGCACTTCATTGCCGATGTCGTGACGGGTGACTGCGTCCGACTGAACTCGCGCATGATGCCAGATCAGGCTCGCCCCCGACGCGACCACGTCAGCGGCCGGGCGGCACAGGTTGACGATCCGCGCGTCAGGGAAAGCCGCGATCAAGGCACCCAGCTCCTGGCTGAACTGCGGCGCCTTGAGCAGCCACGGGCGCGTTGGATCGTCGCCGCGCGCCCAGCCGGTCAGGCGAAGCAGGTCGGCAAACTCGCGATAGATTGGCGCGGGGTCGGCCCGTTCGACATGATCGACGAAGGACGGGACGCGCCACTGTCCCTCGAACATCGGGCCCCAGAAGGAATAGGCATGAAGCCCGAATTCTTCCTCGACCGCGTCAGCGGAGCTGGGATGGATCGCCGACAGGCCGGGTTCGAACAGGCGAAACGCCAGGCTTACCGCTGCAGCGGCTGGACGCCGCCGATCCACGCCCAGCACTTTTTGCGGATAAGGGACGGGATCGAACTGTTCGAACAAGCGGTTGGTTGCGAAGTGCGGATCACAGGCAAGCAGGCGATGGATGCGCGTCGTCCCCGATCGCATCTGGCCGACGATGATCACGGGCGGTGCAAGCGGCCGGTTTCGGATTTCGGGGTTGAGTGCAAACCAGCGCTCGGCGCGAATCCGCGCCGCCACCAGCTTCACCAACTGGGCATACGCGATCGTCCGGCCGAGCGAGTTGAGCGCCGCTTCCTCGTTGATCGAGCGGCACAGGATCGACAACCGGTCGCGCCAGCATCCTTCGGTGGGCTCGCGTCCCTCGCGTCGAACGGCTGCCGCGACGATCGCGTCGGGATCGATCTCGGGCCGTGAGGACAGGCCAATGCCCCACATCCGCTCCAGTCCGCGCGAGGCAAAGCGCGGCCAGGCCGAGGCAGGTTGCGGACGATCCCTCATTGTCCGACGCTATCGCCGATCGGCCTAGAGGTCGAGTGTTGGCTGGTTAAGCCGCACGCCCTCGCCAGCCAGCAACTTGCGCTTCCGGTCGAGACCACCCGCATAACCGCCGAGCGAACCGTCCGATCGAATTACCCGATGGCACGGGACGAGGATCGCGACCGGATTGGCGCCGTTCGCGGTTCCCACCGCGCGGACTGCGCCGGGCTGTCCGACCGCGGCGGCGATGTCGGCATAACTTCGAGTCTCGCCCACCGGAATCTTGCGAAGCTCCCGCCATACCGCTTCCTGGAACGCCGTCCCGCGGACGTCGATCGGCAGGTCGGGCATGGCGGATGGCGTTTCGACCGCCGTCAGCACCCCCGAAATCAGCGAGGCCATCTCCGCATCGGCTGGCGCGATCGTGGCGTTCGGAAAGCGCAGGCGAAGCGCGGTCTCGTCTTCTTCGAAGGACAAGCGGCAAATCCCCGTCCTCGTCGCCGCCACCAGCATCGGCCCCAGCGGCGTGTCGAGCGTGGCAAAGCGTATAGTCTCGCCACGACCGCCATCCCGCCACGCGGACGGAGTCATGCCCAGCCGCTCCTTGGCGTCGGCGTAAAAGCGGCTCGGCGCGGCATATCCGGAATCGTAGATCGCGTCGGTCACGGGCTTGTCCTCCGAAAGATGATGTTGCGCCCGGCGGGCCCGGAGCGCTCGCCAGTAGGCGGCGGGTGAGACCCCCATGTCGCGGGTGAAGAGCCGCTGGAAATGATGCGGCGCGTAACCCACGCTCGCCGCGAGGTCGGCGAGGCGCGGCGCTTCCTCGGCCGCCTCGAGCGTACGGACGGCGCTCGCCACCGCCTCGCGGTCCCTCCCCACCTCGTCGGGCCGGCAGCGGAGACAGGCGCGATAGCCGGCGGCGCGCGCCTCATCCGGCGCAGTGAAAAATTCGACATGCTCGCGTTTGGGGTGGCGCGCGGGGCAGCTCGGCTTGCAATAGATGCCGGTCGTCCGGACCGCGCCGACGAACTGGCCGTCGAGAGCGCGGTCCCGCGCTTCGAAGGCTGTCCAGCAGTGGTTGGGGTCAAGGGCGACGGGCTTGGTCATGGAGCAGGTATAGGATGGACGAACCGGGCATGCATCCCGTGGCTTGCGGTCAAAACTGGTCGTTTCACGAAGGCGAACTGGACCGCGACGACGTGGCGGCGCTGCTGGCGCTTCACTTCACCGAGATGCGCGGCGGATCGCCGCCCAGCGCCTGCCACGTGCTCGACCTCGATTCGCTGCGGTCGCCCACGATCCGCTTCTTCAGCCTGCGGGAAGAGCGGCGATTGCTCGGGGTCGGCGCGCTTCGGTCGATCGAGCCGGGCCACGGCGAAATCAAGTCGATGCGGACCGCCGCCGATGCCCTGGGCCGCGGCGTGGGCTCGGCGATGCTTGCCCACCTCGTCGCCACCGCGAAGGAGATGGGGATGGCGCGCCTCAGCCTCGAAACCGGCAACTCTCCCTTGTTCGACGCGGCCAACCGGCTCTACCTGCGGGACGGGTTCGCGGTTTGCGGACCCTTCGCCGATTATCGGCCGACCGACTTCACGACCTTTTACACGCGCCGACTGGACTAGGCGCCAACGACTCGCCTTGCATCGCTGCGTACCTCTTGCTAGGGGCGCGCCAACCCATGGGGGCGCGCGGTTTTCCGCTGTGCCCCGCTAATCGCATGGTGCAAATTTCTTTGTCTGGAGCTGACAGCGCGTGGAGACATCCGGCGGCATTCAAGCCAGCTTAGCGGGACGCTACGCGACCGCTCTGTTCGGCCTCGCCCGTGACGAGCAGAAGATCGACGCGGTCACCCGCAGCCTCGATTCGATCGAGGAAGCGACCCGCGAATCGGCCGACTTCCGCGCGCTGACGACCAGCCCGCTGGTCAGTCGCGGCGACGCCTCGAAGGCGGTCCGCGCGCTTGTTCCGTCGCTTCAGCTGGACCCGGTCACCGCCAACTTCCTTGGCGTGCTGGCCGACAATGGTCGCTTGAGCGAACTCAAGAACGTGATTCGCGCCTTCCGCACGCTGGCCTCGGGCCATCGCGGCGAGACGACCGCCGAAGTCACCTCGGCCCACCCGCTCGACGATCGCCAGATCGCGGAGCTCATGGCCAATCTGAAGGCCCGTGTCGGTCGCGACGTCGCGATCGATGCCAAGGTCGATCCCGCCATTTTGGGAGGCATCGTCGTCCGGCTTGGAAGCCAGATGATCGATGCATCCATCCGTACCAAACTCAACACCCTCGCGCATGCGATGAAAGGCTGATTCATGGATATCCGCGCCGCTGAAATTTCCCGCGTCATTCGCGACCAGATCGCGAACTTCGACGCCGACGCGCAGGTTTCCGAAGTCGGCAGCGTGCTGTCGGTCGGTGACGGCATCGCCCGCATCCACGGCCTCGACAATGTCCAGGCCGGTGAGATGGTCGAATTCGCCAATGGCGTGAAGGGCATGGCGCTCAACCTCGAAGCCGACAACGTCGGCGTCGTCATCTTCGGGTCGGACACCGGCATCACCGAGGGTTCGACCGCCAAGCGTACCGGCACCATCGTCGACGTTCCCGTCGGCAAGGGCCTGCTCGGCCGCGTCGTCGACGCGCTCGGCAACCCGATCGACGGCAAGGGCCCGATCGTCGCCGAGAAGCGCAGCCGCGTCGAAGTGAAGGCGCCGGGCATCATCCCGCGCAAGTCGGTGCACGAACCGGTGCAGACCGGCCTCAAGGCGCTCGACGCGCTCGTTCCCGTCGGCCGTGGCCAGCGCGAGCTGATCATCGGCGATCGTCAGACCGGCAAGACCGCCGTCGCGCTCGACACCTTCATCAATCAGAAGGCGGCCAACGCGGGCGATGACGAGAGCCAGAAGCTCTACTGCATCTACGTCGCGATCGGGCAGAAGCGCTCGACCGTCGCCCAGATCGTCCGCGCGCTCGAAGAAAATGGCGCGATGGAATATTCGATCGTCGTCGCCGCGACCGCGTCGGAGCCGGCTCCGCTGCAGTTTCTCGCGCCCTACACCGGTTGCGCGATGGGCGAATATTTCCGCGACAACGGCATGCACGCCGTCATCGTCTATGACGATCTGTCGAAGCAGGCCGTCGCCTATCGCCAGATGTCGCTGCTGCTGCGCCGTCCGCCGGGCCGCGAAGCCTATCCGGGCGACGTCTTCTATCTTCACTCACGCCTCCTCGAGCGCGCGGCGAAGATGAACGACGACAATGGCAATGGCTCGCTGACCGCGCTGCCGATCATCGAGACGCAGGCAGGCGACGTGTCGGCCTACATTCCGACCAACGTGATCTCGATCACCGACGGCCAGATCTTCCTCGAGACCGACCTGTTCTACCAGGGCATCCGTCCGGCCATCAACGTCGGCCTGTCGGTCAGCCGCGTCGGCTCCGCTGCGCAGACCAAGGCGATGAAGAAGGTCGCCGGCTCGATCAAGCTGGAGCTGGCGCAGTATCGCGAAATGGCTGCCTTCGCGCAGTTCGGTTCGGACCTCGACGCCTCGACGCAGAAGCTTCTCGCTCGCGGCGCCCGCCTGACCGAGCTGCTCAAGCAGGCGCAATATGCGCCGATGCCGATCGAAGAGCAGGTCGCGTCGATCTACGCCGGTACGCAGGGCTTCGTGGACGCCGTCGAGACCAAGGACGTCACCCGCTACGAGCAGGCGATGTTGTCCTACCTTCGGTCGGATCACGCCGACGTCCTCAAGTCGATCCGTGACACCAAGGCACTCGACGACGACACCGCTGCCAAGCTGAAGGACGCGCTGACCGCCTTCGGCAAGCAGTTCGCGTAAGAAGGAACGGTAGCGCCCGATGGCCAGCCTCAAGGCACTGAAGCTTCGCATCGGCTCGGTGAAGTCGACGCAGAAGATCACCAAGGCGATGAAGATGGTCGCTGCGGCGAAGCTTCGTCGCGCGCAGTCGAACGCCGAAGCGGGTCGCCCCTACGCGACCCGTTTGTCGGACGTCGTCTCCTCGCTGGCCAGCCGGGTCACCGTCGGTCCGCAGTCGCCGAAGCTGATCGCGGGCACCGGCAAGGACGAAACCCACCTGATCGTGCTCGCCACCGGCGATCGCGGCCTCGCGGGCGCCTTCAATACCAACATCGTCCGCGCCGCGCGCCGCAAGGCGCAGGAGCTTGAAGCGCAGGGCAAGAAGGTCCTGTTCTACATCGTCGGTCGCAAGGGTCGCCCGGTGATCGCGCGCTCTTATCCCAAGAGCATCGTTGCCGATCACGACACCAGCGGAATGAAGGCGCCAGGCTACGCCGACGCGCAGGCGATCGCCAAGGACATCAGCGACCGCTTCATCGGCGGTCAGTTCGACGTCGCGCACCTCGCGTACAGCGAATTCAAGTCGGTGCTGGTGCAAGAGCCCAAGGTCGACCAGATCATTCCGGTCGTCCCGTCTAAGGTTGCCGAGACCAAGGGCAACGTCGCCTCGGCCGCGATCGAGTATGAGCCCGACGAGGAAGCGATCCTCGCCGAGCTTCTGCCTAAGAACGTCGCGATCCAGATCTACCGCGCGCTGCTCGAGAATGCCGCCGGCTTCTACGGCAGCCAGATGACCGCGATGGACAATGCCACGCGGAACGCCGGCGACATGATCAACAAGCTGTCGATCAAGTACAACCGCCAGCGCCAGGCAGCGATCACCACCGAACTCGTCGAAATCATTTCGGGCGCCGAAGCGCTCTAACCCGCACGCAAGCTGAGGAAACCGACCATGGCCACCGCCGCCCCCGCCAAGCCCAAGGCCACCACGGCCGACACCACCCCGACCACGAGCGGCAACCTCGTCGGCTCGGTCGCGCAGGTCATCGGCGCCGTCGTCGACGTCGCGTTCGAGGGCGAGCTTCCGCCGATCCTCGCCGCGCTGGAAACCGACAACAACGGCAACCGCCTGGTCCTCGAAGTCGCCCAGCATCTTGGCGAAAACATCGTCCGCACCATCGCGATGGATGCGACCGAGGGCCTGACCCGCGGCCAGCGCGTCACCGCGACCGGTAGCCAGATTCGCGTTCCCGTTGGCCCTAAGACGCTCGGCCGCATCATGAACGTCATCGGTGAGCCGATCGACGAGCGTGGCCCCATCGGCAGCGACATGACCGCCAACATCCACGCCGAGGCCCCGGCCTTCGTCGACCAGTCGACCGAAGCGTCGATCCTGGTCACCGGCATTAAGGTCATCGATCTCCTCGCGCCCTACGCCAAGGGCGGTAAAATCGGCCTGTTCGGCGGCGCCGGTGTCGGCAAGACCGTGCTCATTCAGGAACTGATCAACAATATCGCCAAGGGCCACGGCGGCGTGTCGGTGTTCGCCGGCGTCGGTGAGCGCACCCGCGAAGGCAACGATCTCTACCACGAATTCCTCGACGCGGGCGTGATCGCCAAGGACGCCGACGGCAACCCGACCCCCGAAGGGTCGAAGGTCGCGCTGGTGTTCGGCCAGATGAACGAGCCGCCGGGAGCGCGCGCCCGCGTCGCCCTGTCAGGCCTGACGCAGGCGGAATATTTCCGCGACCAGGAAGGCCAGGACGTCCTGTTCTTCGTCGACAACATTTTCCGCTTCACGCAGGCGGGCTCGGAAGTGTCGGCGCTGCTCGGCCGTATCCCGTCGGCGGTGGGCTATCAGCCGACCCTGTCGACCGACATGGGCCAGCTTCAGGAGCGCATCACCTCGACCAACAAGGGCTCGATCACCTCGGTGCAGGCGATTTACGTGCCCGCCGACGATCTCACCGATCCGGCCCCGGCCGCGTCGTTCGCCCACTTGGACGCCACCACGACGCTGAGCCGCGCGATTTCGGAGCTGGGCATCTACCCGGCGGTCGATCCGCTCGACTCGGTCAGCCGCGTGCTCACCGCCGCGGTCGTCGGCCAGGAGCATTACGACGTCGCCCGCCGCGTCCAGGAGACGCTGCAGAAGTACAAGTCTCTTCAGGACATCATCGCGATCCTCGGCATGGACGAGCTGTCGGAAGAAGATAAGCTGGTCGTGAGCCGCGCTCGCAAGATCCAGCGCTTCCTGTCGCAGCCGTTCCACGTCGCCGAAGTGTTCACCGGCATTCCGGGCAAGTTCGTCCAGGTTGAAGACACCGTCGCTTCGTTCAAGGCGGTTGTCGAAGGCCAGTATGATCACCTGCCGGAAAGCGCCTTCTACATGGTTGGCGGCATCGAAGAAGCGGTCGCCAAGGCCGAAAAGATGGCCAACGAGGCGTAATCGGCTTCCCCTCTCGCTCGCGGGAGGGGGCCCGACGGGGGCCTGTCTGGGCGCGCTCCCGTCGATCGACGAACAAGCCCTTCCCCTGCCCCTCCCGTCCGCGGGAGGGGGGAGTTAGAATATGGCCGACCTTCACTTCGAACTCGTCACTCCGGAAAAGCTGGTCCGTTCGGACGACGTCCACATGGTGGTCGTTCCCGGCGTCGAAGGCGATTTCGGCGTCATGGCCGGGCACGCGCCCTTCATGACCACGCTGAAGGACGGCGAGTTGAAGGTCTACAAGACCGCCGGCGGATCGTTCGACACGATCGCCGTGTCGGGCGGTTTCGCCGAGGTCGGCGACAACGGCCTGACCATCCTCGCCGAGAGCGCTGCTTAGCCCTTCGGCTCTCCCACGCCGCGATCGCGCGGTGGCATCAGATACATATCCATCGGTCCGCCGTCGCTCATGCGATCGCGGGCCCGCTTTCGATTCATCCACGCTGAGTGCCCAAGTTAGTCTTTTCTAAAAGTTTGCCGATTATTCACCATGCCAATTGTCCGCATAACCACCGGGGACCACTGGTCATGAACGCATTCGGGAAACGCAATGGCTTGAGCGGCGCTGGGCAGCGGCCCAGCTTCGGTGTCGCTCGTCCGATGAAGGGCGGCGCCAGTGGCGGCGATCAATTCCCAGAGGTCGAGCCCGAAGCGCTTCCGCCGAGCGATGAGCCCGCCCCCGCGTTCGCCTCGTCGGCGGGTGCGATGGATCGCCTCAACACGCGCCAGAACGGCAGCGGCGAGGCCGCGTCGTCGAAGACCGAAGGGTTCGAGGCCGCCGTCCACCGGATCAAAGAACAGGTGCTCCCGCGCCTGCTTGAACGCGTCGACCCGGAAGCCGCGGCCACGCTCAACAAGGACGAACTGGCCGAGGAATTCCGTCCGATCATCGGCGAAGTGCTTGCCGAGCTGAAGATCACGCTCAACCGCCGCGAGCAGTTCGCGCTGGAAAAGGTGCTGGTCGACGAACTGCTCGGCCTCGGACCGCTCGAGGAACTGCTCGCCGATCCGTCGATCAGCGACATCATGGTCAACGGCCCCGACCAGACCTTCATCGAAAAGAAAGGCAAGCTTCAGCTCGCCCAGATCCAGTTCCGCGACGAAGAGCATCTGTTCCAGATCGCGCAACGCATCGTCAACAAGGTCGGCCGCCGCGTCGACCAGACCACGCCGCTGGCCGACGCCCGCCTTCAGGACGGCAGCCGCGTCAACGTCATCATCCCGCCGCTGTCGCTTCGCGGCACCGCCATCTCGATTCGTAAATTCTCCGAAAAGCCGATCACGCTCGACATGATGCGCGGCTTCGGGTCGATGTCGGAAAAAATGGCGACCTGCCTTAAGATCGCTGGCGCCAGCCGGATGAACATCGTCATCTCGGGCGGTACCGGCTCGGGCAAGACCACCATGCTCAACGCCCTGTCGAAGATGATCGACCCGGGCGAACGCGTCATCACCATTGAGGACGCGGCCGAACTTCGCCTGCAGCAGCCGCACTGGCTCCCGCTCGAAACGCGCCCGCCGAACCTTGAAGGCCAGGGTGCGATCACCATTCGCGACCTCGTCATCAACGCGCTTCGTATGCGCCCCGATCGCATCATCCTGGGCGAAATTCGTGGCCAAGAGTGTTTCGATCTCCTGGCGGCGATGAACACCGGCCACGATGGCTCAATGGCTACGCTCCACTCCAACAGCCCGCGTGAATGCCTGGCCCGTATGGAGAACATGGTCATGATGGGCGACATCAAGATTCCGAAGGAAGCCATCAGCCGCCAGATCGCGGATTCGGTCGATCTCATCGTCCAGGTGAAGCGTCTCCGCGACGGTTCGCGCCGCACCACCAACATTACCGAGGTCATCGGGATGGAAGGCGAAGTCATCGTCACGCAGGAACTGTTCAAGTTCGAATATCTCGACGAGACCGCAGATGGAAAAATCGTCGGCGAATATCGCGCGATGGGCCTGCGCCCCTACAGCCTTGAGAAGGCGAAGCAATATGGCTTCGACCAGCCGTATCTCGAGGCTTGCCTCTAAAACTGCCATGCGAATGGCGGTTGCCTAGCGCCGCCATTCGCGTTCATCCTCATGGCCTCCCATTCGGAAGGACCATGATGCGCACCCGCTTCTCCCTCGCCCTCGCCTGCACCCTGTCGCTTGCCGCCTGCGCCTCGACGCCCGCTCCCAGCGCGGACAACCTTGTGTCGCTTCGCGCTGCCGCCGCAGCGCCGACGCGAACCCCGGCCAACCTTGCCCGCGACGCCTACCGCCATCCGGTCGAAACGCTGGCCTTCTTCGGCGTCCGGCCGAGCGACACCGTCGTCGAGATCTGGCCCGGTGGCGGCTGGTACACCGAAATTCTCGCCCCCTATCTCGCCCAGGGCGGCGGCACCTACATTGCAGCGGCGCCCGACCGCAGCCTGACCGGCGTGCGCAAGCTCATCGCCGCGCAACCCGCCGTCTATGGCGGCGTCCGCACCGCGAACTTCCCGATCCTCGCCGCCGGCGGGACACCGGTTACGCCGGGAAGCGCCGACGTCGTGCTGACCTTCCGTAACGTCCACAACTGGATGATGGGCAAAGAGCCGTTCGACCAAGCCGCTTTCCAGCAGATGTATGCGATGCTGAAGCCCGGCGGCACGCTCGGCGTCGTCGAACACCGCCTCCCCGAAACCGCAGACGACGCGCGCCAGATGAAGAGCGGATACGTCAAGACCTCGACCGTGCGCCGCCTTGCCGAAGGCGCCGGCTTCCGCCTCGTCGCATCGACCGAGCTCAACGCAAACCCGCGCGATACCGCCGATCATCCTGAGGGCGTGTGGACCCTGCCCCCGACTTACCGCCTCGGCGACAAGGATCGCGCTCGCTACGCCGCGATCGGCGAAAGCGATCGAATGACACTGCGCTTCGTCAAGCCGCGCTGAGGGCTTTAGAAAAGCACTCCGCAGCCCAGCGCAGCCTTTCCGACGGCGACCGCGACGGTGGGATCCTCGATCTCGCCGGCGACGCGCACGAGGTCACCGGTCGTCAATGCGGCTGGGTTCGTATCGCCCTGTCGATAGGCAGCGGCGGCGCGGCCAAGCTGCTGCAACTGCCCGATCGACAGGTCCGCCTGCAATCGTCCCCCGACACAGTCAGCCCGCGCGGCGTCCAGGCCGTAACGCTGAAGGCTGGTCGAGATGCGCGCGGAAGGCGCCGCGCAGGCCGACAACACCAGCATGCTCGACACGCAAAGAACTAGATTTCTCAAGATCCGGCCCCCCACTGACCCGCCGCACCGCATCGGTGAGACAAGCGGGACAACCGACGGCAAGGGGCGACGTTCCTCAGATCCGCGGACGCGCCAAGAGACTATGCGGTCATCTCGGTGGAGCGTGAAAGGGAGAATATGGTGGGCGTGGCAAGGATTGAACTTGCGACCCCTGCGATGTCAACACAGTGCTCTACCACTGAGCTACACGCCCACTCTGATGCGGGCCTTTAAGGGGGGTTTCGCATGGCCGCAAGGCCTTAAAGCACTTCGCCTACAGGCGTCCGTGCTGGTCCTCGGTCTGGAACAGGCGATCGACCTCGGCGACGAGGTCCTTCAGGTGGAACGGCTTCGACAGAAGCTTCGCTTCCGGCGCCGCGCGGCCGCCCTGGAGCGCCACGGCGGCAAAGCCGGTGATGAACATCACCCGGATCGCGGGATCGATCGTACTGGCCTTCTGGGCGAGCTCGATCCCGTCCATTTCCGGCATGACGATGTCGGTCAGCAGCAGGTCGTACTTGCCGGCTTCGAGCAGCGGCACGGCCTCGGTGCCGCAGCCGACTGCCTCCACCTCATATCCGACGCGCTGCAACGCGCGCTGGAGATATTCGCGCATCGAGCTATCGTCTTCGGCAAGGAGAATTCGGATCATGATGTCGACTCTATGCGCGTAACCGTAAATATTTTCCAGCGCTTAGGATGAGGATCTTGCCGCAACGTCCACGAATGGCACGGGCAGCGATCCGGACCTTGCCATGACAATTTATCCACCGCCGCTCCTCCATCCCGTGCGTCGAAGTAGTCCGGTGCTGCTATCGGTACCTCACGCCGGGCGTGAATATGACGCGAAACTGCTGGCGAACGCCGCGCGCGGTCGCCGATCGCTCGAGACGCTTGAGGATCCGCTGGTCGATCGGCTCGCCTGGCGCGCGATCGCGGCGGGGTTCGGGGCCGTGATCCAGCAGGTGCCGCGTGCGGTAATCGACTGCAATCGCGGCGAAGAGGAACTCGACCCTGGCGCGATCGAAGGGATCGGGTCGCAAGCGATCGGAGCGCGGGCGCGCGCCGGAATTGGCTTGATCCCCGCCCGCACGCGCCGCGATGGGGCACTGTGGCGTCGTCGAATCGATCGGGAGGAACTCGAGCGGCGGATCGCTGGCGTGCATCTCCCTTACCACCGGGCGATTGAAGCCGGTCTGGACCGCTTGGTCATCGACCATGGCTCGGCGCTGCTTCTCGACTGTCATTCGATGCCGCCATCGAGCGGCGTAGCAGACGTCGTCATCGGCGATCGGCACGGGACAACTGCGGCGGGCTGGGTGCGCGACCAAGTCGCGTTCTCCGCGCGCGACCTGGGCTTTCGCGTCGCCTACAACGCCCCCTACGCTGGCGGAGCAATCGCCGCCCGCCACGGCCGACCCGCCGAGAGCATCCACGCGATCCAGCTGGAAATCAGCCGTGCGCTATACCTGCAGGCCGATGGCCGCCAACCCTCATCCGGTTTCGATCGGGTATCGCGGCTGATCGAGCGCGTGGCGACCGATGCGTCACTGGCCTTGCAGGACATGCCGTACGCGCAGGCCGCCGAATAAAAAACGGCCACCCCGGTTATGCCGGGATGGCCGAAGGTACAGGGAGGAACGCACCTTGCGGTGCGTGCTACGCCGAGTCTTGCTGAAGGGGGGCACAGACAAGAACGGCGCGGCAGACCTCCGAGATGGGGATCGGCCGCGCCGTTTCAATGACGAGGCTGAACGCCTCGTCGAATAAAGATCACGCTTCGGCGGGAGCCCGCTGCGGGATGTTGGCCGGACCGGTGCCCTGCTGCACCTGGCGCGCGAAAATCTCGCGGATCACCGACAGCGAGAAGAGGTGCGCCATGATCAGCGGAAGGCCGCCGTTCTGGTTGAGCTTGCGAAGCTCGTCGCCGCGAAGTTCACGGAACTTCTCTTCGTCGATCATCTGAAAACCGCGATAGATGGCGGGCTGTTCGACGCCTTCGGGCTGGATGGCGACTTCGCCTTCCATCAACAGCTTGGAGCCCATCAATTCGGTCATGAACGCTTGGGTGCGCTGCCCGGCCTGCTCGAACTGCTCACAGAACTGCAGGATCGCCTTGGTCGCGTCGGTCGGCTCGTCGCCGTTAAACAGCGCTTCGCCCTCCTCGAATTCGCCCACCGCATCGGCGGTCGGATCGAAGCACAGCGACAGTTCGTCACTGTCTTCCTGCAGGCGCGCGAGCACGAACGGGAAGCGGCGCAGATAGGCTGGCACGTAGACGGTGTTGTCGACCAGCGTGCCATCGGCCTTGAAAAAGGTGTTGGTGCCTTCGTGCAGGCCCATCAGCGCCAAAGGAACCGGATTGTCGCCCGCCGAGAAGACGATCGGGTAGTGACGCTGCGCCAGCGCGAACTCGTCGACCGTGATCGGGATGGCATGCGTGTGCGCCACGCGTTCGATGCCGTTGACGCTACGCACCCGGAACGCCCCATGGACGTTGCGATTGAGCGGCTGCAGGTCGTTATACAACAGGGGCAAGGTGCTCGGCGCTTGGCTCGCCATGGGAAGGTTCTCCAGGTTGATGAGGGGCGGCAAGGTGATCGGGCCGCCGACCGCGCCTACGAAATAGCGCCCCGCATCTAAAGAGCGTCGCTAGGGAGCGCAAGCCTTCTGCGGGCCTTCGCGATCGCCTTCAATTCATCGCCCATTCAAGGCTTGCCGCTAGCAGTGGGCCGCGCAATGGTTGCACCTGCATGATCCTTTTCGCCCTGACGGGGCTGTTCCCCGCATTGTTCGGCCTGTCGATCGAGGCCACCGACCCGCAGGTGGTCCGCCGGATCGTCATCCGCGACGAGATCATCGTGCGCGTGCCCGTCCGGCCGCGGCTAAACCCCCGGATCGAGTGGAAAGAGCACAAGGGGCCGAAGTGCATCGCGATCGACCGCCTCGCCGGATCGGTCCTGTCGGGCCCCTCATCGATCGATTTCGTCTTTCGCGACCGCAGCCGGGTGCGCGCCGAGCTTGACGACGAGTGCCCCGCGATCGACTTTTACGGCGGCTTTTACCTTCAGCCCGAAGACCACCGCATCTGCGCCGACCGAGAGGTCATTCGATCGCGAGTCGGCGCGTCGTGCGAAATCGATCGCTTTCGCCGGCTGACCCCCAGGCCCCGGCGCTAGGCGGCGATCCGGAACTTGCTTGCTTCGGCGGGGGTTCGATCAGGCATGCCCGCCCCACTCCCCGACCCGCTCGATCTGCCTGCCGACAGGCCGTGGTGGGAATCGGGCGTCATCTATCAAATCTATCCGCGTTCGTTTCAGGACAGCGATGGCGACGGGATTGGCGATCTGAAGGGGATCGAGCAGCGGCTGGACCATGTCGCTTCGCTAGGCGTCGATGCCATTTGGCTGTCGCCGATTTTCCCCTCGCCGATGGCCGACTTTGGTTACGACGTGGCCGATTATGTCGGTGTCGAGCCGATGTTCGGGACGATCGAGGATTTCGATCGGCTTCGGGAAGCGGTCCACGCGCGCGGCCTGAAGCTGTTGCTCGATTTCGTGCCCAACCACAGCAGCGACCGCCACCCCTGGTTCGTCGAGAGCCGGTCGTCCAAGCAAAGCGCCAAGCGCGACTGGTACATCTGGGCGCCGCCCGCTGCCGACGGTGGCCCGCCCAACAATTGGATCAGCGACTTCGGCGGTTCGTCGTGGGAGTGGGACGAGGGATCGGGCGAATATTATCTTCATGCCTTTTTGGAGGAGCAGCCCGACCTCAACTGGCGCAACCCGGACGTCCGCGACGCGATGTTCGACGCGATGCGCTTCTGGTTCGATCGCGGGGTCGACGGCTTTCGGATCGACGTGCTGTGGCACATCGTGAAGGCTGAGGGTTTCCCCGACAATCCGGCCAACCCCGACTGGCACGAGGGGCTGGGCCAGCGCGACCTGCTGCTTCAGCGCCACTCGACCGACCAGCCCGAAGCCCATGCCATCGCCGCCGACATGCGCCGCCTTGCCGACGAGTATGGCGATCGGTTGCTGGTCGGCGAAATCTTCCTTCCCAACGATCGCCTGTGCGTCTGGTACGGCACGCCGCAGTCCCCAGAGGTCCACCTTCCGTTCAACTTCGCGCTGATCGAAAATCCGTGGGACGCGGAGACGGTCGGCAGGCTGATTACCGATTATGAAGCTGCCCTTCCCCGGGGCGGCTGGCCCAACTGGGTGTTCGGCAGTCACGACGCCGCGCGCATCGCGGCGCGGATCGGCGAGCCGCAGGCGCGGGTTGCGGCAATGCTGCTGCTGACGTTGCGCGGGACCCCGACGCTTTATCAGGGCGACGAGCTCGGCATTGGCGAAGTGACGATCGCGCCCGATAAGGTGCGCGATCCGCGCGAACTTCGCGAACCCGGCCTTGGCCTCGGTCGCGACCGCTCGCGGACGCCGATGCCGTGGAGCGGCGACGAACCCAATGCAGGGTTCAGCAGCGGCGATCCGTGGCTCCCGCTCAACGACGACTGGTCGACGCGAAACGTCGAAACGCAAGCTGCGGACAAGTCGTCGATGCTCTGGCTCTACCACGACCTGCTGGCCCTCAGGCGAGCGCATCGCGCACTATCGCTTGGAGACTGGCAACTGGTGGATTGCGAGGGCGACCTGCTGGTCTACGACAGGCATCACGCGGACCGCCACCTGCGGATCGCGCTCAACTTCGGCGGGCAGCCGCAGTCGTTCGATGCCGTCGGCACAGTCCTGCTCTCCACCCTCGGCGCCGATGCAGCGCCCGGCACCCTGCGCCCCAATGAAGGAATGATCATCGACATGGCCTCTTCCGAATGACGCTTCGCGTGGCGATGATCTCGTCGATTTCCTGGCGCACCCCGCCGCGCGCCTATGGGCCGTGGGAACTCGTCACCAGCCTGCTGACCGAGGCATTGGTGAAGCGCGGCGTCGATGTCACCCTGTTCGCGACGCTCGACTCGATCACGGCGGCCAAGCTCGATGGCAAGGCGCCGCATGGCTATTCCGAAGGCGAAGGCCTCGACGCCAAGGTGTGGGAGACGTTGCACTTCGCCCATGCGTTCGAGCGCGCGGCCGACTTCGACGTCATCCACAACCAGGCCGATTTCCCGCCGCTTGGCTTTTCTCGGCTTGTCGACACGCCGATGGTCACTACCATCCACGGCTTCGGCTCCGATCGCATTCTCCCGGTTTATGAGGAATATGACGACCGCGTCGCCTATGTCTCGATCAGCGATACCGACCGCGCGGCATCGCTGACTTATGCCGCGACGATCCACCACGGCATTCCGCTCGACGACTTTCCGTTCGATTCCGACGGCAGCGACGATCTGCTCTTCTTCGGCCGGATCCACCCCGACAAGGGCGCGGGCGAAGCGATCCGCGCCGCCAAGGCCGCAGACCGATGCCTGATCCTCTACGGCCTGGTGCAGGACGAAGGCTATCACCAGCGTGAAGTCGAGCCGTTCGTCGACGGCGAAGGCGTCGACTATCGCGGGGTGGTCGGCGGGCAGGAACGCCTCGACGCCCTCGGGAAAGCGCGCGGCCTCCTCCACCTGATTGGCTTCGACGAGCCCTTCGGGCTGTCGGTGATCGAGGCGATGGCGTGCGGCACCCCGGTCATCGCCTACAATCGCGGATCGATGCCCGAACTGATCGAGCATGGCGTTACCGGCTTCCTCGTCGACACGCTCGACGAAGCTGTCGCCGCGATCGATCGCCTGGGCGAAATCGATCGTCGAGCCTGCCGTGATGCCGTTGCGCGGCGCTTCAGCGTCGAGCGAATGGCCGACGACTATCTCGCCCTTTACCAGCGGATGGTCGGCGCCTAGCGGCCCAGCTGCTCGGCCATTTCGGCGACTTCCAGCCAGCGCAGTTCGGCCGCGTCGCGCTCTTCGCGCAGCTGGTCGATCTTCGCGCTCAGCGCCGCGAACCGCTTATTGTCCTTCATGAACAGGTCGGGATCGGCGATCGCGGCCTCGGCCGCGGCAATCTCGCCCTCGATCCGCTCGACTTCGCCCGGCAGGCGGTCAAGATCGCGCTGGTCCTTGAACGACAACTTCTTCGCCGGTGCCGGCCGGGCCGCTTCCTCGACCCGCTTCGGCTTGGCCTTTTCGCGCGCCGCGCTGCGCTCGCCGCGCTGACGAACCCAGTCCTCATATCCGCCCGCGACGATATCGACCTTGCCCGACCCGTCGAGGCCGAGCGTCACCGTCACCGTCTTGTCGAGAAAGTCGCGATCATGGCTGACGATCAGCACCGTGCCGTCATAGTCGGCGATCACTTCCTGAAGAAGGTCGAGCGTTTCGAGGTCGAGGTCGTTGGTCGGCTCGTCGAGCACAAGCAGGTTCGACGCCCGCGCGAATTCGCGGGCCAGCAGCAACCGCGACCGCTCTCCGCCCGACAGCGTCCCGATCGGCGCCTCGGTCAGCGACGGATCGAACAGATATTCCTTCAGATAGCCCTTGATGTGCTTCTTCGTGCCCCGGACGTCGATCCAGTCGCCGCCTTCGGCCAATACGTCGCGGACCTTGCGTTGCGGCTCCATCAGTTTGCGCTGCTGGTCGATGACGATTCCCGACAGCGTCTTCGCCTGAACGATCTTGCCCGCGTCGGGCTTGAGTTCGCCGGTCAGCAGCTTGAGCAGCGTCGTCTTGCCCGCGCCGTTCGCGCCGACCAGTCCGATCCGGTCGCCGCGCTGGATCCGCAGCGAAAAGTCCTTGATGATCGGGCGCTCGCCGAAGCTCTTCGCCACGCCTTCCGCGTCGATCACCGTCTTGGTCTTAACCTCGTCGCGAGCAAGCCCGAGCTTGGCCGCGCCCGGCGGCCCAAGCATCGATGCCCGTTGCGCGCGCATCTCGTGCAGCTTGGCGAGGCGACCCTGGTTGCGCCGCCGCCGCGCGGTCACGCCCCGCTGCAGCCAGTGCAATTCCAGCTTGAGCTTGGCGTCCAGCTTGTCGGCCGCGCGCTCTTCTTCTTCATACACGCGCTCGGTCCACGCATCGAAGCCGCCGAAGCCGATCTCGGCGCGGCGCACGCCGCCGCGGTCGAGCCACAGGCAACTCTTGGTCAGCCGCGACAGGAAGGTGCGGTCGTGGCTGATCGCGATGAACGCGCCCTTGAAGCGGGTCAGCCAGTCTTCCAGCCAGTCGATCGCGCCAAGGTCGAGGTGGTTGGTCGGCTCGTCGAGCAGCAACACATCGGGATCCTGCGCCAGCGCGCGCGCGATCGCCGCGCGCCGCCGCTCTCCGCCGCTTGCGGTCGCGACGTCGCGGCTGAGGTCGATCCCGATCTGGTCCGCGATCGCCGCCGCCTCGTGCGCCTGCGGAGCGCCCTCGCCCGACAGCACCCAATCCTCAAGCGTCGCATGCGCGCTCATGTCCGGGTCCTGCTCCAACAGCACGACGCGCGTACCCGGCACGATCTTGCGAAGCCCCTCGTCGGTGTCGATCCGCCCGGCCAGGCACTTCAGCAGTGTCGTCTTGCCCGCGCCATTGCGTCCGATCAGCGCCAGCCGGTCGCGCGGCCCGACATGGATGTCGAGATGGCGAAACAGCCAGCCTTCGCCTTGAACGAGGCCCAGATCTTCGAACGACAGGATAGGGGGTGCCATGGCGCGCGCCCTAGCGTAGCATCGGCGTCACGAACACCCTTTGCCGCCCCGGCGCGCGATGCTGAACTGCCGACGACCGGCACATTCATAAGTCGTTCAATGGATTGGCTTTAGGACGGGCATCGAAAGTGAGATTGATGACCAAGTCGCGTACCCTTCTGATCGCCCTATGCGCTGCCGCGATGGCCTCGCCGTCGTTCGCCATGTCGCCTGCCTTCGTCTTGCCCACGATGGGCGCGTCGGCGGAAATGGCGCAGGGCCAGCGCGTCCGCGACCAGGATCGCGCCTTCCGCGCGACTCGCGAAGGCCGCTCGATGCCGCTTCCGCAGATCGAGCGCCGGGTGATGCCGCACATGAACGGCGCCGATTACCTCGGTCCCGAATTCCGCGGCCGCAACTATCGGCTGAAATTCATGGATCAGGGTCGCGTCATCTGGGTCGACGTCGATGCCGCCACCGGTCGCATCATCGGCAAGTCCGACAAATAAGGTCAGGCGACGGCTGGAGTGGCTGTCGCCCACTGGCGGAAATCGTCCGACAACAGCTGCACGGATGGCTTCAGGCCCATCCGGCGCCCGTCCTGCGCCAACCACTCGTCCATCGTTTGCCCCTTCGACAGCGACGCCGCGATCGACTGGAACACCGCCGGATTTCTCGTCCTGGCGACCAGATAGTCCGCGAACATCCGCGACTGCAGGTAGAAGACGATCGCGCCGCGCGACGCCGCTCGCGCCTCGTCGCCGGTCAGGACATTGACCCCGCCGGTTGGAACAACCCCCTGCGCGCGCAGGATTTCTTGCACGCTCTTCATCGGATGGTCGGCCTTCAGGAAGCCCGAGAGGTCGAGGATCTTGTCGCGGGTGACGCCGAGCAAGGCGCTGGCCTCCGCATCGCCGCCGACGATCTTGCGGAACGAGGCACGGCGCTGGTTCGCCATCACCTCGTCTTCCATCAGGATTCCGGCGGTCTCGTCGAGCCAGTCGGGGCCCGCGCCGCCATAGTGGCTTGGTCGGTCACCTGCGGTGGTCGGGAAATACTGCTCGATCAGCCACAGGTGGCCAAGCTCGTGCGGCACCGCGCCCGCCTCGCGCGCATGACGCACCGCGACACTGTTCTTTTCGCGCCACTGCGCGGTCGCGCTCGCGGTCACCGACGCGATCGTCGCGGCATCCAATCCCGCGGCTTTCGCCTGCGTTTCGGCCGCGCGAGTGACCGAGGCGATCGCCCCGGCCTCGAATTGCTCCGCGGTGGGGAACGGCAGCGTCTGCCGAAAACCCGCCGCCTTCAGCGCATCGAGCGCGGGCCGTTCGAACCCTTGCGCAATCGCGTAGCGCGGCGGTGCCATCCCGAAGTGAGCGGCAAAACGCCGCTCGCCTTGCCTGGCAAGGGCGGCCAGCCGCTTCGCTTCCGCCGGTTCGCGGGCGAGCACGATGCCGTTGGGGACGACTTCGCACGCCGGCGCGGAAAGCTGCTTCGCGATCGCCGCGCATTCCGCGTCGGCCGCCGGCGCTCCTGCAAGCACCGCAATCATCGCCACCATGGTCAACATTATACGCCCCCTACTCGCGCTCGATCGCCTTCTGCGATGCATCGCTGCGCAGAAAAGCGCTGTTCGTCGCTGAATCGAAAATGAACGGCGCAGCCGCGATTGACTTTGCCTCCGCCGTCCCCAGCTTCGTTGCGGACAAGCAACCGTTCAGCTTCGAACGTGTTCATGTAGCGAAATCGTTTTTCAGGGGACCCAACATGCGCGTGCTCATTGTCGAGGACGAACCCAATCTTGGCCGCCAGCTCCGCTCGACGCTTGAGGGGGCGGGCTATGCCGTCGACCTCGCGACCGACGGCGAGGACGGTCATTATCTCGGCTCGACCGAAAATTACGATGCGGTCGTGCTCGACCTCGGCCTGCCCGAAGTCGACGGTCTCACCGTGCTCGATCGCTGGCGCAAGGAGGGCAAGCGCATGCCCGTCCTGGTCCTCACCGCGCGCGACAGCTGGTCCGACAAGGTCGCCGGCCTCGACGCTGGTGCCGACGACTATCTGGCGAAGCCCTTCCAGACCGAGGAACTGATCGCCCGCCTGCGCGCGCTGATCCGCCGCGCTTCCGGCAATGCCTCGTCCGAATTGATCGCGGGCGACATCCGCCTCGACACGCGGTCGGGCAAGGTCTCGAAGGGCGGCGAGCCGGTCAAGCTGACCGCGCAGGAATATAAGCTGCTGAGCTATCTGATGCATCACAAGGGCAAGGTCGTCAGCCGCACCGAGCTGATCGAGCACATCTACGATCAGGACTTCGACCGCGATTCGAACACGATCGAGGTGTTTGTCACCCGCATCCGCAAGAAGCTGGGCGCGGACGTCATCACGACCATCCGCGGGCTCGGCTACAGCCTGGAGGAAGGCGCGGCTTGAACGACGGCGCCGCCTCCCCCCTCGCCGGGGCCGGCGGGTCGACGGAGCTGGTGAAGCCTCCCAAGCGGCGCCGCGGACGCGGGTCGCTGACGCAGCGCATGATCGGGATCGCCGCGATCTGGATCGGCTTTCTGCTGCTGGTCGGCGGCTTCGCGCTCGACCGCGTGCTGACGCGCTCGATCGTCGACAATTTCGACAGCCAGCTCGAATATGTCCTCAATGCGATGATCGCCGCGTCGGAGATCGGGCCCGACGGCGTGCGCTTCAATCGCCCCCTCGCCGACCAGCGCTTCCTCGAACCTTACTCCGGCGCCTACTTCCAGATTTCCGGCGAGGGGCAGGAGACCTTTCCTTCGCGCTCGCTGTGGGATCGCCAACTTCAACCCAATCTGCCGCACCGAGACACCGACCTCCACAAGCGCGACAGCTTCGAATTTCCCGACGAGCCGCTCCGCATCCTTGAGCGCGACGTGATCCTGCCAGGATCCGAGGTGCGCTGGCGCTTCCAGGTCGCCCAGTCGCGCGAGGTCATCGACGGGCAGATCCTCGAACTTCGAACCACGCTGACCCGCAGCTTCGCGGTGCTCGGCCTCGGCCTCTTGATTCTTGCGGCGCTCCAAGCCTTCTACGGACTATGGCCGCTCCGCCGCGTCCGGCGCGAAGTCGCCGCGATCCGCAGCGGGACGCAGACCCGCATCGCCGACGACTTCCCGCAGGAGATCAACCCGCTGGTCGACGAGATTAACGACCTGCTCGCCCACAGTGAGGCGCAGGCCGAGGAGGCGCGCCGCCATGCCGGCAATCTCGCCCATGCGCTCAAGACCCCGCTGACCGTCATCACCAACGCCGCCACCGCGCATGCGCCCGACCTCGACTCCACCGTGATCCGCGAAGCGCTGGTGATGCGGCGGCAGGTCGACCACCACCTCGCCCGCGCCCGCGCCATCGGCCGCCGAGCCTCGGCGCAGGCACGCACCCGCGTCTGGGCCAGCGTCGAAGCGGTCGAGCGTGCGGTCTCGACGCTCTACGGAAAGGTCACGATCGACATTGCCGGCGACCGCAACGTCCAGGTTCGCGTCGAACGGCAGGACCTCGACGAAATGCTCGGCAACCTGGTCGAAAACGCCGCGAAATATGGTGGCGGCCGCGTGTTCGTCACCGTCGAGCCGCTGCAGGACGGCAAGGTCTCGATCCTGATCGAGGACGATGGCGCGGGCATCGCGCAGGCGCAGCGGGAGGAACTGTTCGTGCGCGGCAAGCGCCTCGACACCACCGGCAAGCCCGGCACCGGCCTTGGCCTCGCGATCGTCCGCGACGTCGCCGAGATTTACGGCGGCAGCGTTTCGCTAGGCGAAAGCGAAGACCTCGGCGGCCTGCTCGTCACCCTTTCGCTTCCCCGCGCTGCTTGAGCCCGCTAAGGCCCCCGCCACCATGACCGCCACCGTCCACCACCTCGGCGAGAAGAGCGCACCGTCGCTCGACCCGATCATCGCCCTCACCGCTGCCGACATGAACGCGGTCAACCAGGTCATCGTTACGCGGATGCAGTCGAAGGCCGCGCTGATCCCCGAGCTTGCCGGCCACTTGATCGCCGGCGGTGGCAAGCGGATGCGACCGATGCTGACGCTGGCAAGCGCCGCGCTGCTCGACTACCCCGGCACGCGCCACCACCGCCTCGCCGCCGCGGTCGAGTTCATCCACACCGCGACGCTGCTTCACGACGACGTCGTCGATCTTAGCGAGATGCGCCGTGGCAAGCGCACCGCCAACCTCATCTGGGGCAACCCCGCCAGCGTCCTCGTCGGCGATTTCCTGTTCAGCCGCTCGTTCGAACTGATGGTCGAGGACGGCAGCCTCAAGGTGCTCAAGATCCTTAGCCACGCCTCCGCCGTGATCGCCGAGGGCGAGGTCGAGCAATTGACCGCGCAGCGCCGGGTCGAGACGAGCGAGGAGCAATATCTCCAGATCATCCACGCCAAGACCGCGGCATTGTTCGCCGCCGCCTGTCGCATCGCCCCGGTCGTCGCCGAAGCCGGCGAGGATGCCGAGGAAGCGCTCGATTCCTACGGCCGCAACTTGGGCGTCGCCTTTCAACTGGTCGACGACGCGATCGACTATGCGTCCGACGCCGCGACGATGGGCAAGGGCCAGGGCGACGATTTCCGCGACGGCAAGGTCACCCTCCCGGTCATCCTCGCTCACGCCCGCGGCAGCGAGGAGGACCGCGCCTTCTGGAAGGCGGCGATGCAGGGCGACCGTTCGTCCGACGAAGACCTCGTCCATGCCACGCGCCTCATCCGCGACACCGGCGCGCTCGACGACACGATGGAGCGCGCGCGTCACTACGGTCGCCGCGCGATCGACGCGCTCGCCCCCTTCCCCGCTGGCCGGGCCAAGGCGGCAATGGTCGAAGCGGTCGAATTCGCGGTGGCACGCGCCTACTGATCCGCTAAACTGCGGTTCATCTTCCCGGGTTTAGGACTTTTCGCATGCGCAAGACCCTTCTCCACACCATCGCCCTCGCCACCTTTTTCATCGGCTCCGCCGCGCACGCTGCGACGATGACGGTGTACAAGTCGCCGACTTGTGGTTGCTGCGCCAAGTGGATCGAGCATGTTCAGAAGAACGGCTTCACGACCAAGGTGGTGGAAACGCAGGACATGGCCGCGGTCAAGGCGAAGGCCGGCATCCCCGACGCTCAGCGCAGCTGTCACACGACGATGGTCGGCGGCTATGTCGTCGAAGGCCACGTCCCCGCCTCGGACATCAAGCGCCTCCTTGCGCAAAAGCCCAAGGCGCGCGGTATCGCGGTCGCTGGCATGCCGATGGGCTCGCCCGGCATGGAGCATGGCGACCACCGCGAGCCGTACAAGACGATGCTGATCGGCACCGACGGCAAGACCAAGGTCTTCGCTAGCCACTAGGTGCATCCTGTCCTGAAAGGATTCGAACACGCCATATGCGGACGTCCTTGCGCGGCTGCTTGCGACGGCTAACCAGCAGATATGACCGACGAAAATCTCCGCCTGCTTTATGATGCGCAGTTCAGGTGGGAGGAGGGAATGCTTGTTTACCGGCATCGCCGGCGTGGCGTGCCAGTGGAAGTTTCGGACTCCGAGCGTCAGCGCGCAATCGATCGCTTTGTCCGCACGACCCGGAATACAAAGCGTGCCGCATTGGCTACCTTCGTCTTGGGCGGGGCCGCAATCAACCTCATCATTCCAGGCGCGTTCGGGAAAGTCGTTTTGCTTGTCGCCTCACTGGCGTCGTTCGGCCTTCTTTATGCTGCCGCTTTGCGGTGGGCGTGGAACATGCCGACCCAGGGTTGGAGCAACCGCAAGCAAGTAGGTGAGCGTCTTGGCCGGACTGGCGCTTTCATCATGCTAGTCGAACGGACGACTTGGCCGCGGATCATCATCGGTCTTGTCGCCACCATCGTGCTGATCCCGATTATGGCAGGAATCGGCCCCTCCGCAGGATTATCCTGGCCGCCTAGCACAGTCGGCCAATGGGTGGCAGCCATCTTAGTGGGCATCTCGCTTCCACTCAGTCTTGCAACGGCCGCAGTCAAATGGGCAGTGACCGAACGAGATCGACTTCGACTTCGGGGCCGGACCGCAATACGAGACGCGAGGCGCCATAGAAACAATGATAGTCCGCAGTGAAGTTCGGACATTTGCTGGCCCCTTTGGTGTAAGTTGGGCCGCAGCGAACGTCTGCTTCCGCTTTCTCAATCTCAAAGGCGGACCCAGTGCTTTCAGTCAGAAAAGCGGTCACTCAGGTCCGTGCCGCAAACGTCCGCTTTCCACGGTTAGCAAACGTTCGGGCTGTCCTACTTTCGTCTAATCTGCCAGAGGCATTGAATGCAGTTCCGGCACCCGCGCGCCATTTGTTTTCGATGCCGATCCGCAAAACCTGTGAAGGGACGAGTTTCACGCCGACGTAGCGCCAACTTCCGCGCCGAATGACGACGTCCATCCTCCCGATCGAGTCGGTTCTGCCCGACCTGCTCGACGCGCTTCGCGACGGGCCTCGGGCCTTGCTGATGGCGCCGCCGGGCGCGGGCAAGACGACGCGGGTCGGGCGCGCGCTGCTCGATCAGCCATGGTGCAGCGGCCAGGTCTTACTCCTCGTTCCCCGCCGTCTCGCCGCGCGCGCCGCCGCCGAATATATGGCGCGCGAGCTTGGGCAGCGCGCGGGCGAGACGATCGGCTATGCCACGCGCCTCGACAGCAAGGTCGGCAGGGCCACCCGCCTAGTGGCGATGACCCACGGCGTCTTCCTCGCCCGATTGCAGGCCGATCCCGAGCTCGGCGGCGTCTCCGCGGTGCTGTTCGACGAAGTTCACGAACGCAGTCTCGACAGCGATCTCGCGCTCGCGCTCACCCTCGACGCCGCGTCGGCGCTCCGCCCCGACCTTCGGATCCTCGCCATGTCGGCGACACTCGACGGAGCACGGTTCGCTCGCCTGCTCGGTAATCCGCCGAGCATTGAGAGCGAGGGCAAGAGCTTCCCGCTGACCCTGGTCCACGAGGGCCGCGACGCGGGCCAGCGCATCGAACCGCAAATGGCCGCCGCGATCCGCCGCGCTATTGGGGCATATGAAGGCTCGCTGCTCGCCTTTCTGCCCGGTGTCGCGGAGATCGAGCGCACCGCCGACGCACTTGGCGCCCTGCCCCCCGGCGTCGTGCTTCACCGCCTGCATGGGCAGGTCGATCCGGCCGCGCAGCGCGCAGCGCTCGCCCCGCCCGCGCCCGGAACGCGCAAGCTGGTCCTCGCCTCCGCCATCGCCGAAACCAGCCTGACGCTCGACGACGTCCGCATCGTCGTCGACAGCGGGCTTGCGCGCCGTCCGCGCTACGATCGCGGTGCCGGGCTGACCCGCCTCGTCACCGAACGCGCCAGCCGCGCCGCCGCGACCCAGCGCGCGGGTCGCGCCGCGCGGCAGGGTCCGGGCGTCGCCGTCCGCTTGTGGGAGGAAGCCGCCACCGCCGCGCTCCCTGCGCACGACCCGCCCGAAATCCTCGAGGCCGACCTGTCGAGCCTTTTGCTGACCTGCCTCACCTGGGGAGAGGCCGACCCGACGCGCCTTCCCTTCCTCGACCCGCCGCCCGCCCCCGCGCTTGCCGAGGCCCGCGACCGGCTGACGCGCATCGGCGCGCTCGACGCCGACGGTCGGCTGACCGACCACGGCCGCGCCATTGCCGGCTGGCCGCTGGAGCCACGCCTCGCCCACATGATGATCGAAGCGGGCGCGCGTGGCTTCGCGCGTTCCGCGGCAGAGGTTGCTGCGTTGCTGACCGAGCGAGGGCTCGGCGGCAACGACCCTGATCTCGAAATTCGCCTCCGCCGCTGGAAGAATGAGCGCGGCCCCCGCGCCGAGGCTGCGCGGGGCATGGCCGACCGTTGGGCGCGCACCGGCTCGTCCGACCGGCAGGACCTCGCCGGCGCGCTCGCGCTCGCCTTCCCTGACCGCCTGTCGCGACGCCGCGATTCGACGGGCGAACATTGGCAGTCGGTCGGCGGTCGCGGCTTCCGGCTCGATCCCACCTCGCCGCTCGCCCGGAGCGAATGGCTCGCGGTCGGCGAGGTCGCGGGCGCGGCCTCGGGCGCGCGCATCCTTTCCGCCGCCGCGATCGACCTTGCCGACATCGAAACGCTGTTCGGGGATCGCATCGAACCATGGAGCGAAGTCCGCTTCGACCCCGCCACCGCGACCATGACCGCGCGCAAGGGGCGCAGGCTCGGCGCGGTGCGCCTGTCCGCCGCGCCCGATCCGAAGCCCGACGCGGCGACGGTGGAAGCAGGCCTGCTCGACGCGGTTCGCCGTCATGGCCTGTCGCTGCTCGATTGGGGTGACGCCTCCATCGCCCTGCGAGCCCGGGCCGCATTCGCGGCGACGGACGATCCGTCGATCCCGTCGCTCGACGATGACGCATTACTCGCATCTCTCGACGAGTGGCTTGCGCCGCTCCTTGCCGGTCAGCGCCGGCTCGACGCGATGGGCCCTTCCGCGCTGCGCGGGGCGCTCGACGGACTGCTCGGCTATCAGGCGGCACGCACCATCGACCGCCTTGCGCCGAGCCACTTCGCCTCGCCCGCCGGATCGAGCCACCCGATCGACTATCAGGCAGCTGGAGGCCCGACCGTCGAAGTCCGCGCGCAGGCGCTGTTCGGTCTCGCCAGGCATCCGGCGGTCGCCGACGGCCGCGTCCCGTTGACGATCGCGATCACCAGCCCCGCGCACCGCCCGATCCAGACGACGCGCGACCTGCCCGCCTTCTGGGCCGGCAGTTGGCGCGAGGTCGCGAAGGAAATGCGTGGCCGCTATCCGCGCCACCCTTGGCCCGACGACCCTGCCGCCGCGCCGCCGACGCTCCGCACTAAACGAGCAGGCTCTTGATTCGCCCGTCCGCTTCGGCCAATCGCATGCTCATGCCCATCGCCCGCATCACCGAAGAACAGCGCAAGACTACCCAGTCGGGGAAGGCCAAGACCGGCCTGTGGACGCTCGAATATGAGCGCACCGTGGCGCTGCGTCCCGACCCGCTGACCGGCTGGGCCGGATCGGGCGACACCAACACGCAGGTAAAGCTGACCTTCCCGACGAAAGATGAGGCGATCGCCTATGCGAAGCGCAAGGGACTTGAGATCCACCTCGTCCCCGCGCCGCCTGTGGCGCTGAAGCTACAGGCCTACGCGGATAATTTCCGTTAAAGGTCAGTCGGTAACAGACCGACTTGCCACCATAGTGACGCTAAGGCACTCTCCCGACGCCGAATGAGGGGGAATACTGCGCCAGTCACGTATCGCGCTTGTCGTCGGAACACGTCCTGAAGCCATCAAGCTCGCCCCGGTCGCGCATGCGCTTGCCGGGATGGGCGAATGGCCGCGCCTCTACATCACCGGCCAGCATCCGGGACTGGAACTGAACCAGCACGGGCTGCAGGACTTTGACGCCTTGCCCCTCTCCTGCCCGGGCCAGACCGACCCGATGCTCCACGCCGAACTGGTCCGCTCCGCGCTTCGGCGAGTGCTGCGGCTCGATCCGCCCGATCTTGTCCTGGTTCAGGGCGACACGTCGAGCGCGCTCGGCGGCGCACAGGCGGCGCATGCCGAGCGAATCCCGCTCGGCCATGTCGAGGCGGGCTTGCGTAGCTTCGACTTTCACCAGCCGTGGCCCGAGGAAGGTAACCGCGTCGCGATCGACCGCCTCTCCGACCTCCTCTTCGCGCCGACCGACGACAACGCCCGCAACCTTACAGAAGAGCAAGTCGACGGTGCCATCTTCGTCACCGGCAACAGCGGCATCGATTCGCTCGCAGCGATTACGGGGATCCTGCCGGTCGCACGCCGTCGAAACTGGATCCCCCGCCGCGGCTTCCGCTTGCTGGCGACCTGCCACCGCCGCGAATCGTGGGGCGAGGGATTGGCGCAGATCGCGTCAGCCCTTCGCGAGATTGCCGACATGGGCGTCACCGTCGACCTGCTGCTTCATCCCAATCCCGCGGTTACCGAGGCGATGTGGCGCCTGCTGGGCGACAAGACCTCGATCCGACTCGTCGCACCTTTGTCGCATCCCGCGATGATCCGCGCGATGCTCGACGCCGACCTGATCCTCTCCGATTCCGGCGGCATGCAGGAAGAAGCGCCCGCGCTCGGCATCCCGCTGCTCGTCATGCGCGGCCGCACCGAGCGACCCGAGGGGATTGCCGCGGGATCGAGCCTGCTGGTCGGGACCGACCGCGACCGCATCGTCGCCGAAGTGTCGCGACTCCGCTCCGACCGCGCCGCGCTCGCTGCCATGGCCACGCCGTCACTCCCCTTTGGCGACGGCCGCAGCGGACCTCGCATCGCGACGATCTGCATGGATTTTCTGAAAGAGGTCGATGGCCTGTCGAGCGCGGTAACGCGCCGGGCCTGATTGACTAGCGGTCGCCGTCGCCGCATAGGGTCGCCGCTCAGCGCCATGCGCCGCGGCCCCTTCGTCTAGCGGTTAGGACGTCGCCCTCTCACGGCGAAAACACGGGTTCGATTCCCGTAGGGGTCACCACTTCAGCATTGCCGCGCTTTCTCCATCGCGCTTTGCAGTTGCCGATTGTCCGGCCTTCCCGCACCGTGGCGACATGATCAAGCATCGCTGGCGGGTCGTTGGTGCCCTTGCACTCGTCATCGCAGGGTTGGCGTTCCTGTCGTGGCTCACCGCGCGGCCAGAGGCGCCGTCTGCCGCACAACCTGCACTTGCTTCCGGCGCTCCCGCGCAGGCCAAGGGCGCGGCGGCATTCATTGGTTCGGGGTTCGGCGGGATCTCGACCGAAGCGCTCGAAAGCTCGGCGATCCCGTGGAAACTGGCGGCAGCCGCGCTGGTTCTCGACGAACGCCGCCGCGATCCGACATCGGCGATCGACCAGGCCACGCTTCGACGAGTCCTGACCCGCTTCGGCTTTCTCTTTCCCAGTGCCATCGCCAACCTGCCGCCGGGCGTTTCGGTGCCACCGTCGGCATTTCCGCTGGGCATGACCCACGGCATGCTCGCCCCGCTGGGCGGCAGCAGCGTCGAGGTCGCAAATATCGGCTGCGCCGCCTGCCATGCCGGCATGGCCTACGATGCCAGCGGCCGTCCGCGACCGGACGTCGCGGTACTCGGTGCACCAAACAGCGGTCTTGATCTGGAGGCATACACGCAAGCGATCTTCATCGCCCTTCGCCGTCATCGTCGCGACGATCTCCTAGCCGCGGCCGGCACCCTTTTCCCGGACATGGGGCAGCGCGAGCGTCTCACCCTGCGATGGCCGGTCTTTCCGCTGGTCCAGCGGCGAATGTCGGCGCTGGCCCACCAAAATCGGCCCATGCCGTTTCCCAACGGCTCGCCCGGGCTGACCAATGGCGTGGCGGCGCTGAAAGCTCGGCTCGGTACCCCACTGGCGGGGGGCGGACCGCAGGATGATGGCGCCGTGTCGATTCCCGGCCTTGCCGATCGGGTATGGCGCACCTCCTTCCTTGCCGATGGAGCATACGCGCCACCGGATGCGCGGTCGGGGCCGACCGTGGCGCCACAGATCGATCCTGCCCACCTGCGCGAACTGGCGGCGATCACGACCTTTTTCACCGTGCCGAGCATGGGCGTGCGCCCTGAAAAAGCAATCGGCGCCCTGGACGAAAGCGAGGCGATTTTCACTTGGCTGAAAGACCTTCGCCTGCAGCCGTTTCCCGGGACGAGCGACCGCCCCGCGGCTGAACGGGGTTCAGGGCTCTACGAACGCCAATGTGCGTCGTGCCATGGTTCGTATCGCGAGCGCGGCGGGCGTCCGGTCCTGGCGGCCTTTCCCAACTGGATCGGCGATGTCGGGACCGATCCGCTTCGGGCAAGGCTGTTCGACGAACCGCTCGCGAAGGCCGTACGCGCATCGTCCTACCGCGACCTGATCAGCGTTCGAACGGGCCGCGGATATGCCGCGCCGCCGCTAGCGGGCGTGTGGAGCACCGCGCCTTATCTACACAATGGATCGGTGCCGACGCTGGCGGCCCTGCTCGACCCGGAGCGACGCCCGCAGCGGTTCATGGTCGGAGGCCATTCCCTCGATTTCGAAAGCGGCGGCATCCGGTTAGCGGCAGATGGGCGATACCCTGCGGCAAGCCGGCCCACGTCAGCACCGGTCTGGTACGACACGCGCAAGGCGGGCCGTGCCAATAGCGGCCACCGCTACGGCGAAAATCTAACCCCTGACCAGCGGCGCGCGCTGATTGAATTTCTGAAGCGGCTTTAAACGAGCAAATCGTCGACCGGCATGCGGGCACGCGGATAGGATTTGCCGACGCGCCTGCCGACCCGGAACGCCGACACGAGCCGGTAGTCTTTCGGAAACGAATGGCTGCTGGCGAGGTCGGCGGCGACCGAGCGATTGTCGGCCAGCGCCGCCAATACCGCGGCGCCCATCCCGATCTTTTCGATTTCCAGCCACAGGCGAAGGAAGCGGCGCCCGCTGTCGAACGGGTCCTCGTGAACAGGACGGTGAAAAAGCAGGACGCCTGCGGCCCCTGCGACCTTTTTGCCCTCGGACACCAGAGCTGGGGCAAGGCCGATACGATCGAGGATTGGAAACAGCCATCCAAGCACCTGACTGGCGGCGAATGCCTCGACTGGCGACAGGGACATCGCCTCGGCATTCAGACCATCGGTCGACCACCGGGGATGGCTTCTGGACAGGCGCATCCACCCGCGAAACTCGGCGCGGTAATCGCGGTGGCGAAGATAGCCGTAGCTTGCCCGATCGAATTGCTTTCCGATCCGCTTTAGCGTGGAGGGATCGACGATGATCGTCACGTCGTCGGCGGCAAGGCGCTGGACGGATGAACGGTCCTCACGCGTCGGCGGCTGGAAATCACCGCGCCACGACTCGCGCGTCGAGAGGAAGGCGGCAAGCGGATCGGGCTCGCGCTTCCCGGACAGCCGAAGGCGCGCAACGGGTTCCAGAACATCTCGTGGCGGCGGCAAGTCGTGCCGTTCGACCGCTACAGCGCGACCGTCCGCGCTGGCGGCGAGGATGAAGGCTTCCGCCGACGCACCAAGGCTGATTGCCGCGTCGTTGCCGCGAGGGTCGCCAACCCTCAACCGCCGCGAACGATCCTCGAACAAAAGAACCGAGTCCTGTTCGATCCGCCAGCGTGCGGGCTGGACGTTGTGGACGCTCGGCGCGTGGACCGTCGCGCCGACGAGACGGCGAAGCAGCGCTGGGTCGGTCAACGCACATCCTTCCGGTAAAGGTGGAGGTGATGCAGCGGTCGACCGCCGAGCTTTTCGACCTGCCGCAGACTGGCGGCGTTGCTATCCGCGATCCATGTCACGCCAAGCGTTCGATAGCCCGCCGATCGAAGCGCGCCGACGGTCCGCGCCAGCATCGCTCCCATCAATCCGCGGCCTTGGTGTTCGCCTACCACCGAATAGAAGATGATAACCGCCCGTCGCCGATTTAGCCGATATCGAAGGTAGTGGAACGGCGTCAGGAGTCCGATCCTCGAACGGGTGGCGGCAAGAAATCCGTTGAGGTCGGGAATGCAGATGATCGTCCCGACCGGCCGACCGTCGTGTAGCAGGACCGACGACAGGCGCGGGTCGAGGATCGACATCATCTCGCCCGCCTGGAACGTGAATTCCGCCTCGGTCAGCGGGACGAACATCGGGTTTTCTGCGAACCCGTCGTTCAGCACCGCGCGCGATTCTTCCATGCGCTGCGGGAAATTGCTCTTCTCGATCGGGGCGAAGGCATAGCCGTCCGCCTGCGTCGGCGCCTGATCGGGGAGGTTGGCCGACGCAAGGTCGATCTCAAACGTCCGCATTGGGAAAAAGCGCGTGAAGCCGTTGGCTTCGAGCAGGTCGGGAAGATGGCGCGGACCGACCACCATGTCGGTGTAGGCGCCGGGGCCGAACCCTCCGGTCATCACGCCGCCTTGCTGCATGGCGGTCAGATTGAAATTGCCGACGAGTTCATTCTGCCCGTCTTCGCGCGCGAATTCTTCCGCGGCGCCGAGCAGCGCCGTGGCTGCCTCTGGGTCGTTGGCGCAATCGAAAAAACCGAATTGCATCCGCGTCCAACCGTGGCGCTCGTTCGATGCGCCATGGCGGTGGGCGATGATCCGACCGACCAGGCGCCCGTCACGACGCGCAACCCAGAAGCGGAACGGATTGCCGGCGGTCCACAGCGGGTTCTTCGCCGGGTCGAGCATCCGCATCACGTCGCTTTTCAGCGGCGAAACATAGCCCACGTCTGGACCGTAAGCCTCGAACGGCGTTTCAAAGAAGGCGTCGCGGTCTCCCTCGGTCAACGTCACCGTCATGTCGCTGCCTCGATCAGTCGTGCCGCAATGACAAGATCGTCGTCGAGGCTGTCCTGGGCGAAGCCGTCGGCGGAGATCGCCAGAAAAGTCAGCGGGTTAGGCGACAGTCGGATCATGTGCGTCGCGGCGTGGCGATGGAGAAGATCGCGCATGGCGGCGCCGTCGCTGCCTTCGCGGTCCGCCGCGTCGAAGCTGATCAGTTCTTGCCCCTCAAACAATCTGCGCTCGACCTCCGGATAATCGGCGAAGTCTGACTCAGGGACGATCCGGCCTTGTTGAAGCAGGGGATGCGCTGCAAGAAGGTCGCTGCGGCCCCGGTCGGCCCGGGCCAATGCGCCGAGCAAATTATTCTCCTGAGCGCGAAGGCCGACGAAACGCTCGATCGCGATCGCCAGCGCGGTCAGCGCGGTGGTCACTGCCGCGATCGACAGCGCCCCAGGCCAACCTTGCGATACCGCCAGCCCATAAACCAAGCTTCCGGCAAGCAAGGTGACGAGGCAGTCGAACATGAGGTACCCAACGCTTCCCCTACCGGTCGCGAGGCGTGACGTGGCGAGCAAGAGAAGAAGGACCGCAAACGGCCCGCCCCGCACCTCGAGATCGGGAAACAACCGCTGGAAATCGGTCGTCGCAAGCAGGATCGCCGATCCGAGGGCGACGGCTAGGAGGATCGCGGCCCGCCGCTCGCCAAGCGAAATCCTGGCATCGTCCCTGAGGAGCAAGACGATGGCACCGAACACGCTAAGCAGGTGAAAGGCGGCAAGCAGCCCGATGGCGAGGCCACCCCAGACAAGGCCAAGCGTCAGCGCAAGCACGCTGAACGCGATGGCACCAACAAGCACGAGCAATTTCAACGACCGCGGTGCATGCCGCCGGACCATTTCCTCGACCAGGCGAAGCAGCAGAAAGGGGAGCCACGCGGCAACGACCATGACCAGCGGAGCAGTCGCGGGGACCGCCGTTGCCAGAAGACGAAATGCCATCAGCGCCGCTGTCGCGCCATATAGAGCACGAAGGTGATCGCTCACCGCGGAATGTCGATCTGACACGGCCACCCCCGACCGCGCGACGAGCATCGCAACGAGCGCCACCAGGTTGAGCGCGACCGCGGTCGTCATCCCATCAGTTTCTTCATAAAGCGGCGGACGATCGCGCGTTTGAAGAAGGCGATCGGCGCGGGCAACGGGCGCTCGACGCGGACCGCGTGCGGATTGAAGAAATAGCCGCGATTGTCCGTTCCTCCCGGACGATCAAGGATCACGCGGATCGCCTCCTCCGCCATCATCGTGCCAGCCTCGGTCACCATGGTTGAAAAGGAGAAGCGCGACCTCTTTCCCTGCGCGACCTCCGCCGCCACATCGAGGTCGACATATTTGTGGCTCGACGAATGGGTCAGCACATATTCGATTTCGCGCATCAGGCATTCGGTCGCCATGTCGCGGTCGATCGACGTCCAGTCGACCCCGATCGTCGGATAGGACAAGCGCTCTTCGATGCGCGGATCGTCGGGGCGCACGACAGTGACCGACGGCAACGGCGCGGCGTAGGCATCGATCAGAATGCGCCGATGTGTCCGCGCTTTCCGATAAAGCTGCGCTCCAGCAGCCGCGTCATCGGTGCCGTTGATCGCGACCGACGAAGCCGGGAGAATACGGTCGAGCTCTTCCACCCACTCGCCGCCGAGCACTTCGACTTCCAGCGTCGGATTGATCGTCAGGGCAAGATCGCGGACTGCTTCGGCCTTGGGGCGACCGATCGTCTCGGCGTAGCTGAACAGCTGACGATTGAGGTTCGACGTTTCGAACGTGTCGATGTCGGCAATGATCAATTTGCCCACGCCCGCGCGGAGAAGCGCCATCACCGCGGCGCCGCCCATGCCGCCGACCCCGGGGACGAAAACGCAAGCCTCGCGCAGGCGTTGCTGCTCCTCGGGCGTGACGAAGCCGCGGTTTCGGGTGGTCATCTCGGCATAGTCGAACATGGTCATCGGGCAGGCCTCAGGCGGTCGAGGGGGGTCGAGGGATCGAGCCATTGCAGCAAGGGGGAAACGATCGCCGCGGTCAGCAGGACCGCCGCGCGAACCAGCAACCGCGGAAGCGCGTGCCTCGGCACGCTGCGCATTAGAAAGCGCTGCCCCGCGGCAAGGTCGATCACCCCGATCTGCAGCACGTCGTCGCCGCGCTCGTAATCCAGCTCGCGTTGGCAAAAGTCATTGTAGGAATCGTCCCGGTGCTTTGCGGCGACGGCGAAGCTCTTCTTCAGATTGTCGGAACCGCCAGTGTACGCATCGGTGATGACCTGCCGCTCGAGCACAAACCCGGCGTCCGGGCCGACGCCGAATGCATCGCGGTGCGACTGCATGATCTGATGCGCGAAGTGACGGTGAGCGAAGCTTTGCCCAGTGCCTTCCTGCCCGGGGAAAACGTTGCTGAAGGTATCGGCGACCATTCCGACCACCGCCGGAACCTGCGTGACGCTGCTGACCCAAAGCGGTCGCATGCGGCCGCGGACGAACATGGCGAAGCAGGTCAAGCCATAGAGGATCCACGACAGGCCGCCGCTCCGTTCTTGGGGATCGACCATGACCAGGCCAAGGTGAACCAGTTGCCGGTCTTGTCCGCCCTCCCGGACCTCTAGAATCGGCATCGCATTGAACGCCACCGGCTTGTTGTCGGCGACGCGCGTCACGAGCGTGATGACACTCCCACGGAGGGCGTCGCCGCCCTCGTCAAACAGGCCGTAGTGGAGATCGCGTCCACCCAGGCAGGAGCGGGCCACGGCGCGGCAGGATTCAATCAGCTTTGCCAAGTCGGGGGACGAAAGCTCGTCCGCTGGTCGCTCGAAGATCTCGACGCGATGTTCGGCGCTGGGCTCGAACCGGAATCGCATCCGGCCGCGGCGAAGCAATTGCAACTTGTCGAACACGCAACCCCCTCCGCGTCACCGCGACATGTCTAATACGGCATCGGGGTTAATCAATGGTCCGCCACCAGCTGTGCTCCATCTCGCGATGGGCATCCTTGACATTGAGTTAGAACTTTCTAATTTAGTATTCTCTTTTGGAGAGTCGGATGCAGGATGATCTTTCTCGCTTCGCCGGTCAGGCGGCCGTCGCGGTGTCGGTGCTCAAGTCGATCGCGCACGAGGGACGTTTGCTCATCCTTTGCTATTTGAGCGAGGCGGGCGAGATGTCTGTGGGCGAGCTAGTCGAGCGGATCGGGCTGAGCCAGTCCGCCTTGTCGCAGCATCTCGCAAAGCTCCGCGCCGAGGGTCTCGTCGCCACGCGCAAGGAAGCGCAGACGGTCTTCTACCGCGTCGCCGACGACAAGGTGCTGACCCTGCTTGGCACGCTCCACGACCTCTATTGCCCCGCGCTAGGCGTGGATGAATCGAATGGAGAAAAGCATGACTGACCCGTCCCTCCAACGCGCCATCGAACAGGTCCAGGCAGTCGTTGCGGGCGAGGCGCGCGGTCCGTTGGTCAAGGCCTTCTTCGACGAGCCGACTTTCACCGTTAGCTACGTCGTCAGCGACCCGGCGACAAAGCAAGCCGCGATCATCGACAGCGTGTGGAACTTCGACCAGGCGTCGGGGCGTACCAGCTTCGATTCCGCCCATGCGATCATCGCCTACGTCGAGAGCGAAGGCTTGTCGGTCGAGTGGATCCTCGAGACTCACGCCCATGCGGATCATTTGTCCGCCGCGCCTTATTTGCAGGAAAAGCTGGGCGGAAAGCTCGCGATCGGGCGGGAGATCGTCACGGTCCAAGGCGTCTTCGGCAAGATCTTCAACGAAGGCACCGAATTCGCGCGCGACGGATCGCAGTTCGATCGGTTGCTTGACGACGGCGACGTGTTGATGATCGGCGACGTCCCGCTGATCGCGCTTCACGTGCCCGGCCATACACCGGCCGACATGGCCTATGTCGTCGGGGATGCGCTCTTCACGGGCGACACCATGTTCATGCCGGATTACGGATCGGCTCGCGCCGACTTCCCCGGTGGCGATGCGCGCCAATTGTATCGCTCGGTACGCCGCCTGATGCAGCTTCCCGACGAGACGCGCGTCTTTCTGTGCCACGATTACAAGGCGCCCAACCGCGACGACTTTGTGTGGGAAACCACCATGCTCGCCGAGCGAACCGCAAACGTTCACATCCATCAAGGCGTCAGTGAGGATGACTTCGTGGCGATGCGCACACAGCGCGACGCGACGCTGGCGATGCCCAAGCTCATTCTTCCGTCCTTGCAGGTGAACATGCGCGGCGGGCGCCTGCCCGAGCCCGAAGACGACGGCGCAAGCTACCTCAAATTGCCGGTGAACAAGCTATGACCTGGGCAGCCTTTCCCGACGCCCAGCCACTTCACGGCCTTGTCGGCGGGATCATGATCGGCCTTGCCGCCGCGATGATGTTGCTGGGCGCTGGCCGCATCGCGGGTGTGTCGGGCATCGCTGCCCGCGCGACCCGGATCAGTCACGGCGATATGTCGATGTCCAGCGCTTGGGGCTTCCTTGCCGGTCTGCCACTCGGCGCATTCATCGTTTCGCTGGCGCTGGGGCTCGCTCCTTCCGAGTTTGCGCCTTGGCCAGTGCTGGTCATCCCTGGCCTGCTCGTCGGCTTCGGGACGCGGATGGGAAGCGGCTGTACAAGCGGTCACGGCGTGTGCGGCGTCAGCCGACTGTCGCAGCGCTCGATGCTCGCCACCGCCACCTTCATTGCCGCCGGCATCGCGACGGTCGCCGTCATGGGAGCGCTGTCATGAGCCTCGCCCGCACGCTCGTGCCGCCCGTCATCCCGGGCGGGCTTTTCGGCGCCGGTCTGACCCTATCGGGGATGACCGATCCGGCGCGAGTCCGCGGATTCCTCGATGTCTTCGGGCAATGGGATCCGACGCTGGCGTTCGTCATGGGCGGCGCGGTGATCGTCATGGCGATCGCCTGGCGGATTCAGCCGCGCATGAAACGCCCATTGTTCGGCGAGAAGTTCTCGCTCCCCGATCGCCGCGATGTCGATGGCCGACTGATCGCCGGGTCGGCGCTGTTCGGCATCGGCTGGGGGATTGCCGGGCTTTGCCCTGGACCCGCCGTCGCCTCGCTCGCGCTGTCGCCGCTCGCCGTCCTTCCGTTTCTCGCCGCCATGCTCGCGGGAATGGCGCTGTACAATTTCCTGCCATCCGCTTCGGATCGGCCAAAGCTTCAAGGAGCCTGACCAATGAAAATTGCCATTCTTACCCCCAACGTCAGCGTCCTGCCCCAGCCCGAAGTGGCGGACATCGCGGAACTCGCCGATCGCGGCTATCGCTCGATCATCAGCAATCGACCCGAAGGCGAGACTGAAGACCAGCCCGAGTGGAACGCAATCAAGGCCGCGGCCACCGCGCGCGGCATGGAGGCCGTGCACATTCCGGTGGTGGCCGGTGCGATCACCGATGGCGACGTCACGGCGTTCAGCAAGGCACTTGACCGCCTGCCATGGCCGATTGCTGCCTTCTGCCGCACTGGGACACGATCGGCCTTGCTGTGGGCGCTCGCCAACCAGGCGAGCCTGACCGTCGACGAACGCATCGAGATCGCCGCCAAGGAAGGGTACGACCTCGAGCCGTTCCGCGCGCGCCTTTCGCTGCCATCCGACCAGATTTCCTGATCCCGCATCCTACAGGAAGGCTCCCATGATCGACACACTCCACCTGCCGCTCGGCGCTTTCTCGGGGGTGCTGGTCGGCTTTACGCTCGGCTTGGTGGGCGGCGGCGGATCGATCCTGGCCGTGCCGTTGATGGTGTATCTGGTCGGCGTGTCGAACCCGCACGTGGCGATCGGCACGAGCGCACTTGCGGTCGCGGCGAATGCAGCGATGGGTCTGGTCAATCACGCCAAGCACGGGACGGTGAAGTGGCGCTGCGGCCTGACCTACGCCGCGGCCGGCGTGGCCGGGGCCTTCTTGGGCTCAACCGCCGGCAAGGCGTTCGACGGACAACGACTGCTGTCTTTGTTCGCGATCGTGATGATCGTCGTCGGCATCCTGATGCTGCGCCGTCGCAAGGCGGTGGGTGACGAGGGCGCGGAATGCGACCGGCAAAATGCGCCGAAGGTGCTTGGCTATGGCCTGGGCACGGGGGGATTTTCCGGTTTCTTCGGGATCGGCGGCGGCTTCCTGATCGTGCCGGGCCTGATCGCTTCGACCGGGATGCCGATGATCAACGCGGTCGGGACGAGCTTGGTCGCCGTGACCGCTTTTGGCCTCACGACCGCGGCCAATTACGCCTTCTCGGGCCTGGTCGACTGGGTCCTCGCGGGCGTCTTCATCGTCGGGGGTCTCCTCGGCAGCCTCGCCGGTACGCGCGCGGCGAAGCGGCTATCGGGATCGGGTCACCTTGGGACGATCTTCGCCACGCTGATCTTCGCAGTCGCCGCCTACATGTTATGGCAGAGCGGCCGCGCCATCTTCTGATCGGTCAGTCGATTTCGAAGTAGGACAGGAACGGTTTCAGCCGCCAGTCGAGCGCGGCGGGATCGAGCAGTCCATCGTCCCCTTCCACGAGCGCCCGCATCTGGGCGTCGGACATGACGATCGCGAAGAATAAGCCGGCGGCGGCCATCGGATCGTCGATGTTCGCCTTACCCTGTTCGTCGAGGGCACGGAGGATGTCAGCGAGTTCGCGCACCGACGGAAGGTGAATGTCCTCGTACAGCGTCCGCGCGAAGTCGGGGTCGCGGAGCGCTTCGGTGATGACGATCCGCTTCAGCGCAATCGCGCGCTTGCTGGTGACATGCGCGTAGAGACGATGCGCATAGCCGCGAAGCAATTCGCTCGGCTTTTTCGTCGCGCAGTCTTCGCCATAGCCGGGGCAGCGATCCTGCTCGTCGCGAAGCTCGATGATCGCGCGAAGCAATCCCTGCTTGTTGCCGAACAGTTCGTACAAGGTCGCCAGCGATCCCCCGGATCGCTTCACGATCGCGGCGAGGCTGGTGGTGTCATAGCCCTGTTCCAGGAACAGCGACTCGGCCGCCTCGATCATCGCGCGTCGCCGTTCCAGACGGCGATCGGGGGTCGCGCACGCAGCCTTGCCGCGGCTAACCTCCTCATTAATCATCAAATTCCCTCTCCAAGGAAACAAGTGTTGACTGTAATGTACCTTACATTACACTTGCAGTCCATTGTTACGCGACACGATACCGACCCGGGGCTGGGCGGACATCACTTCGACAGGGATATACATGCGCTTTCTGAAATTGCACGGTTCGGCCGTGGCAGTCGCCGCCGCATTGCTGCTTGCTTCGTGCGGACAAGAGGCGCCCCCCGCCCCGCCGCCGCCCGAAGTGACGACGATCACCGTCGGGGCAGAGCCCATTTCGAACGTCGTCGAATTGCCGGGCCGCGTGCAGGCGTTCCGAACTGCTGAAGTCCGTGCGCGCGTGGACGGGATCATCCAGCGTCGCCTGTATGAAGAAGGCACCGATGTCGGCGCGGGCCGCGCCTTGTTCCAGATCGATCCGCGCCAGATGCGCGCCAACGCCAATGCCGCCAGCGCGCAATTGTCGCGGGCTCAGGCGTCGGCCGCCAATGCCGGACAGGTCGTCCGCCGCTACAGCGGCCTGGTCGGCGAGCAGGCGATTAGCCGGCAGGAATATGACGCCGCGATCGCCAGCCAGCGGACCGCGCAGGCGGATGTCGCCAATGCCCGCGCCCAAGTCGATTCCGCGCGCCTGATGCTGGGATATTCGACCGTGACGGCTCCCATCTCGGGCCGCGTCGGCCGGGCGCAGGTGACCGAAGGCGCGCTCGCCAGCGCCGCGCAGGGCACCCTGCTCACCACCATCGAGCAGATCGACCGGGTCTACATCAATTTCTCGCAAAGCTCTTCGGACCTGCTCGCGCTCCGCCAGTCGATCGCGTCGGGTGCGCTCAACCTGCCCTCGCTAAATCGCGTACCGGTTCGCCTCGTGCTCGAAGACGGCAGCATCTATCCGTTCAGCGGTCAGATCGATTTCCTGGACCTAGCGATCGACGAAGCCACCGGCACCGCCGCGCTTCGCGCCGAATTTGTCAATCCGGGCCGTCTGCTCCTGCCGGGCCAGTTCGTTCGTGCACGTATCCTCGCCGGCACCCGCCCCAACGGCATCGCCATCCCGCAGCGCGCGGTGAAGCTGACGTCCGACGGCGCGACCGTCATGGTCGTCGGCGCCAAGAACCTCGTCGAAGTGCGCAAGGTGAAGCTTGGCGAAATGCAGGGCGACCGTTGGGCGATCCTCGAAGGCCTGAAGGTCGGCGACCGCGTGATCGTCAACGGCCAGCAGAAGGCGATGCCGGGTCAGCCGGTGACGATCGCCAAGCCGAGGCCGGCGGGCGTTCCCGCCTCTGCGGCTCGTCCCGCTACCCGCCCCGCCGCCTGATCGGACGAGCCCATGACCCCTCGCTTCTTCATCGACCGGCCCGTCTTCGCGTGGGTCATTGCGCTCGGAATCCTGATCGCGGGCGTGATCGCGCTTCGCGGCCTTCCGATCGAGCAATATCCGTCGGTGGCGCCGCCGTCGCTGACGATCAACGTCACCTATCCCGGCGCCGACGCCAGCACGCTTGAGCAGAATGTCACGCAGGTCATCGAGCAGGAGCTCAACGGCATCGAGGGCTTCCTCTACATGTCGTCGAACAGCCAGTCGAACGGCACTGCGTCGATCAACCTGACCTTTGCCGCGGGTACCGACATCGACCGCGCGCAGATGGACGTTCAGAACCGGCTTCGCCGCGTCGAGCAACGACTTCCCGAGGAGGTCAGGCGCCAAGGCGTGCAGGTCAACGAGGCCAACGCCGGCTTCCTGATGATCGTCGCGCTGACCTCGAAGAGCGGCCAGATGCAGTCGCTCGAGATCGGCAACTTCGCCAACACCAAGGTGGTCGACGAGCTTCGCCGCGTCGAGGGCGTGGGCAACGTTCAGTCCTTCTCGCCCAGTTACGCGATGCGCATCTGGCTCGACCCCGACAAGCTGGCGAGCTTCGCGATGTCGCCCGCCGAAGTGCTCGGCGCGGTGCAGGAGCAGAATAGCCAGACCGCAGGCGGACAGCTTGGCGACCAGCCGCTGTCGGGCGGGACCGAGCTCAACGCGATCATCACCACCCAAGGCCGCTTCACCACGCCGGAGCAGTTTCGCGCGATCATCCTGCGCGCCAACCCCGACGGGTCGGCGGTGACGCTGGGCGACGTCGCGCGCGTTGAGCTTGGCGCGGAAAGCTATCTCTTCTCGTCCGAACTCAACGGCAAGCCGATGGCGGGCATGGCGATCCAGCTGACCCCCGGCGCGAACGCGCTGGCGACCGCCGAGGGCGTCAAGGCGCGCATGACCGAATTGTCGACGACCTTCCCGCAGGACGTCGCCTGGTCGATCCCCTACGACACCACTCCGTTCGTCGAGATTTCGGTCGAGGAAGTCATCGTCACGCTGGTCGAGGCGATGGTGCTGGTGTTCATCGTCATGTTCCTGTTTTTGCAGAACTGGCGTGCGACGCTGATCCCCTCGATCGTCGTTCCGATCGCGCTCGCCGGTGCCTGCCTCGGCCTGTGGCTCGCGGGGTTCTCGATCAACGTGCTGACGCTGTTCGGCATGGTTCTGGCGATCGGCATCCTCGTCGACGACGCGATCGTCGTGATCGAGAATGTCGAGCGCATCATGCGCGACGAAAAGCTGCCGCCCTACGAGGCGACGGTGAAGGCGATGAGTCAGATCACCTCGCCGATCATCGGCATCACGCTGGTGATGATCGCGGTGTTCGTGCCGATGTCATTCTTTCCGGGCACGACCGGCGGCATCTACCGCCAGTTCGCGCTAACGCTCGCCATCTCCATCGCCTTCTCGGCGCTGCTGGCGCTGACGCTGACCCCGGCGCTGTGCGCGTCGTTCCTGAAGCCGCACGACGACACCCATCGCAGCGGCGCGATCGGCCAGCGCGTCGATCGCTTCTTCGCCGGGTTCAACGGCTGGTTCGCGCGGGTGACGAGCCGCTACGAAGGGTCGGTGGTCAAGATCCTGTCCGTGCCGCTGCGTTGGCTCGGCGTGTTCGCCCTATTGGTCGGCCTGACCTTCGTCCTGTTCGCGCGCCTTCCGGGGTCCTTCCTTCCGCAGGAGGATCAGGGCTACCTCATCACCGTCATTCAGGCCCCGCCCGGCGCCACCACGCAGCGCACCGGCGCGGCCGCCGATCAGGTCGTCGATTACTTCATGAAGCAGGAGCAGACCGCCAACGTCGTGCTGGTCCGCGGTTTCAGCTTCTTCGGCCAGGGCCAGAATAACGCCATCTCGTTCATTCCGCTCAAGCCATGGGAAGAGCGTCAGGGCCTGGAAAATCGTGCCGATACGCTGGCCGGCAAGGCGATGGGCGTGTTCGGCGGGATCAAGGAAGCGTTCGTCTTCTCGCTGAGCCCGCCTGCGATCCAGGAATTGGGCACCGCGAGCGGCTTCACCTTCAAGCTGCAGGACCGGGGAAGCAACGGCTATCCGGCCCTGCTGGCCGCGCGCAACCAGCTTCTCGGCGGCGCATCGCAGAACCCGCTGCTGGTCGGTGTCCGCCCCGAGGAGCAGGAGGACGCCCCGCAGCTGAAGGTCGATATCGACCGCATCAAGGCGCGCGCGCTCGGCCTGTCGATCGCCGACGTCAACGCGACGCTCGCGATCAACTTCGGCAGCGCCTACGTTAACGACTTCTCGCGTGAAGGCCGCGTGCTGCGCGTGCTGATGCTGGCCGACGCCGCGCATCGCATGACGCCGCAGGACATCCTCGACCTGAAGGTGCGCAGCGCAACCAACGAGATGGTGCCGTTCGGTTCCTTCGCCAGCGTCGAATGGAGCGCCGCGCCGCCGCAATTACAGCGCTACAACGGCTATCCCGCCATGACGATTTCGGGCGAACCCGCACCGGGAATTTCGACCGGCGAGGCGATGGCAGAGATGGAGAAACTGGCAAGCCAGCTTCCCGCCGGGTTCGCGTTCGAATGGACCGGCATCAGTTATGAGGAGCAGCAATCTGCGGGTCAGATCGGGCTACTGCTCGGCCTGTCGCTGGTCGTCGTCTTCCTGTTGCTCGCGGCGCTTTACGAAAGCTGGGCGGTGCCGGTCGCGGTGTTGCTGGTGGTGCCGATCGGGATGCTTGGCGCAGTGCTGCTGTCGATGCTGCGCGGGTATAACGCCGACATCTATTTCAATGTCGGCCTGATCACGATCATCGGCCTGTCGGCCAAGAACGCCATCCTGATCGTCGAGTTCGCGATCGAGCAGGAGGCCGAGGGCAAATCGACCTTCGACGCAGTAATGGCGGCGGTGAAGCTGCGGCTTCGCCCAATCATCATGACCAGCCTGGCGTTCCTGTCGGCGATGATCCCGTTGGTCATTGCCAGCGGCGCCGGCGCGGCCGGACGTCGAGCGGTCGGCACCGGCGTGATGGGCGGGATGCTGTCGGCGACCTTCCTCGGCATCTTCTTCATTCCATTGTTCTACTTCGCGGTGCGTCGCTGGCTGACCAAGCGCCGCCCGCCGTCCCCGCATGAAAAGGCGCATATGCATGACGTGCCCCCGTCCAGCCCGACCGATGGAGCGCAGAGCGTTGCGTAAGCTGGCCATCCTCGGCGCCGCGAGCCTGCTCGCCGGATGCGCCAACTTCGCACCGCCGCACGTGCGTCCGGCGCTGCCGACCGCGAGCGACTATCCGGCCGCATTCCCCGGCGACAAGCAGCCGGGACAGCGCGCGACCGACGTTCGCCTGTCACAGTTCCTCGTCGATCCGAGGCTCGAGGCGCTCGTCGCGCAAGCACTGGTCCGGAATCGCGATCTTGCCGTCTCGGTCGCCCGGATCGAGGAGGCGCGCGGCCAGTACCGCATCCAGAATGCCGAGCGGCTACCGACGGTCGGCGCCAGTGGCGACGTCACTCGCTCGCGCGCACCGGGCCTGACCGGGCCGGAGACCACTAACCGCTATTCGGTCGGGGTCGCGGTGTCGGGTTTCGAACTCGATTTCTGGGGTCGGGTCCGCAATCTGTCGGAGGCGGCACGCGGCGAATACCTCGCGACGATTCAGGCGCAGCGCGCCTTCCGTTTGTCGCTCGTCCGTGACGTTGCCAGTGCCTATTTCGCGTCGCGCGAGGCCGACGAGCGGATCGCACTGGCCGACGCGACCGTGCGCAGCCGTCGCGAAGCAGTACGGATCGGCAAGCGACGCCTGGATGCGGGGGTGACGTCTGCGCTCGACTATCGCCAGGCGGAATCGCTGCTGACGCAGGCGGAGACCGAGGCATCGGGCCTTCGCCTCGCCAAGGCGCAAGGCGACAATTTTATCGCGCTGCTGGTTGGCGGACCCGTCGCGGCCCCGCTTCCCCAACCGCTCACGCTCGCCCAGCAGGCGGCGGTCCCCGCGCTTGCCGCTGGCCTGCCATCGGACCTGCTCGTCGCGAGGCCCGATGTCCTCGCCGCCGAAGAGCGGCTTCGCGCCGCGCGCGCCAACATTGGCGCGGCCCGTGCCGCCTTCTTCCCGTCGATCTCGCTCACGGGCGCTGCCGGTTTCGCCTCGACCGCGCTCGGCTCACTCTTCGGAAGCGATGGCCTAACGTGGAGCTTCGGGCCGTCGATCAGCCTGCCGATTTTTGACGGAGGCCGTAATCGCGGCAACCTGACGGTGGCTCAGGCGCGTGAGAACATCGCCGTCGCCACCTACGAGGTTACCGTGCAAGGGGCCTTCCGCGAAGTCTCGGACGCTCTCGCGGGGCGGCAATATTATGCCGAGCAAGTGGCGTCCGGCACGCGCGGACTGACCGCGGCTCGCCAGATCGCGCGCATCGCTCGGCTTCGCTATCGGGAGGGCGTCGCATCCTATCTCGAAGTGCTCGATGCCGAGCGCAACCTGTTCGCAGCCGAGCAACAATTGATCCAGTTGCAGCGCGCGCAGGCGGACAATCTGGTCGCGCTTTACATCGCGCTGGGTGGCGGCGCGACCTGACGCACCAGGGTTTCGGCGACCCCTGCTTCGATGATAGACGCGCCGAATGCTTGATACCGAACTTTCGCGGCGCGCGGCGCTGATGGGCATGGGTGCGGTCGCGGCTTGGGCAGCGAGCCCGGCCCGTGCGCTGCTGCAGGCGGCCGAGCGCGCCGCCGTCCCCGCCTTCGTCGATCGCCTGATCGCGTCGATGACAATCGAGGAGAAGGCAGGCCAGTTGACGCTGATGGCGTCGGCCTGGGGCGGTACGCTCGCGGCGGCGCTCAACCCGCCGTCGAACAGCAGCTTTCCTCAGCAGCTCGACGAAGCCCGTCGCGGGCTGCTGACCGGCGTCTTCAATGCCAACGGCGCCCGTGCGCACAAGCTGCTTCAAACTGTCGCCGTCCGGGAGTCGCGGCTCAAGATTCCAATGATCTTCGCCGCCGATATCATTCACGGTCACCGCACCATCTTCCCGGTGCCGCTGGCCGAAGTCGCCAGCTTCGATCCCGATCTTGCCCGTCGAACCGCCGAAGCCGCCGCATATGAAGCGGCGGGCGCCGGGGTCGACTGGACCTTCGCGCCGATGGTCGACATTGCGCGCGACCAGCGCTGGGGTCGCGGTGTCGAGGGGGCGGGCGAGGACGTCCATCTCGCCAACCTCTTCGCCGCGGCGCGCGTGCGCGGCTTCCAGGGCTCGACGCTGAAATCGCGCGATACGATGATGGCCTGCGCCAAGCATCTCGCCGCTTATGGCGCGGCCGAAGCCGGGCTCGACTACAACACGGTCGACGTATCCGAACGCACTCTTCGCGAAGTCTATTTCCCGCCGTTTCAGGCCGCGTTCGATGCGGGGGCCCTGACGACGATGGCCGCATTCAACGAGATCAGCGGCATCCCCGCCACGGCGAACGAGTGGCTGATGACTAAAGTCCTTCGTGATGAGTGGCAGTTCAGTGGGCTGGTCGTGTCCGACTACACCGGAGACGAAGAATTGATCGCGCACGGCTTCGCCCGCGACGCCCGCGATGCAACCCGCCTCGCCTTCCTCGCCGGGGTCGACATCAGCATGCAAAGCGGCTTCTACCGCCAGCATCTGCCAAGCCTCGTCGCCAGTGGCGATGTGCCGATGGCTCGCGTGGACCAATCGGTGCGCCGCGTGCTGGCAATGAAGGCGATGCTCGGCCTGTTCGACGATCCCTTCCGCCGCATCGACGAGAAGCGCGAGAAGGCGCGCTCGCGAACTCCGCGCAGCTTGTTGTTGGCGCGGGAGGCCGGGCGCAAATCAATCGTCATGCTGAAGAACGACGGCGCCCTCCTTCCACTCCCCAAGACGGGCACAAGGATCGCGCTGATCGGGCCGTTCGCGGCCGGGCAGCACGACCTCAACGGCCCATGGTGCGTCTATGGCGACAATAAGCAGGCGGTCGATCTGGCGACCGGCGTCCGTGCCGCCCTTCGCGATCGCGCTTCGCTCGTCGTGGTCGAAGGGTCGGGCGTCGAGGCCCCGATCGCTGGCGGGATCGAGGCCGCGGTGACGGCTGCGCGCGACGCCGACGTCGTCATCCTCGCGCTTGGCGAAAGCGAAAATATGTCGGGGGAGGCGCAGTCGCGTACCGACATCGGCCTTCCCGATGCGCAGCGAGCGCTCGCCGAGGCAGTCGCGGCGGTCGGAAAGCCCGTGGTGGTCGTCCTCAAGAACGGTCGTGCGCTCGCGCTCGATGGTGCGGTCGCGGCGGCACCGGCGATCCTGATCACCTGGTTCTTGGGGTCGGAAACCGGGCCGGCCGTCGCCGACATCCTCTTCGGGGACCACGCTCCATCGGGTCGCCTGCCCGTCAGCTTCCCGCGCGCGTCGGGCCAGCAGCCCTACCATTACGCGCACAAGCCGACCGGTCGGCCCGCAGCGACGACAGGGCCGCTACAGGAATATAAGGCGCGCTTCCGGGGAATGACGAACACCGCTCTTTATCCGTTCGGCCACGGCCTGACCTTCGGCGACATTGCCTATTCGGCGGTCGAGACCGGCGCGAAGAACTGGAACGGAGCGGGCGACCTCACCTTTCGAGCGCGAGTCACTAATCGCGGCAAGCGCGCGGCCGAAGAAGTCGTCCAACTCTACATTCGCGACCGCACCGCCAGCATCACGCGCCCGGTCCGCGAATTGAAGGCGTTCAAGCGGATCGCGCTCGCTCCCGGCGCGTCGGAAGTGGTGACGTTTCGCCTAGCCCGGTCCGACCTTTCCTTCATCGGCCAAGACAATCGGCCGGTGATCGAGCCGGGGACGTTCGAAACCTGGATCGCGCCGTCGGCCGAAGCCGAGGGTGTCCACTTTTCGTTTGAACTGACGGCCTGAGCGCTTCCTAGACCAGCTTGCCGGGGTTCATCAGGCCGCGCGGATCGAGCGCGGCCTTGATCGCGCGGATGTGGGCGACACGGACAGGGTCGAGGCGGGCCAGTTCGTCGCGCTTCATCTGGCCGATTCCATGCTCCGCGCTGATCGATCCGCCCGCCGCAGCGACGAGATCGTGGACGAAGCGCGACACGGCTCCACCCTCGCGGCCAAGCCATCCGTCGTCGGCGCGCGATCCGGCGCGGACGTGAAAATGGACGTTGCCGTCGCCAAGGTGGCCAAAGCCGGAGGCGCGGGTGCCGGGGAAGGCTTGTTCGACCGCGCGGGCGGCGTCGGTCATGAAGCGCGGCATTGCTTCGACCGGCACGCTGATGTCGTGCTGCGTGGCGGGCCCGTATGCCGCCTTCTCCGCTTCCGACAATCCATCCCGCAAGCGCCAGAAAGCCTCGGCCTGCGCCTCGCTCGAAGCGATGGTCGCGTCGCCGACAAGGCCAGAGTCGATCAAAGGCGCGAGCAAGTTCGGAAGGGTCTCGGCAGCGTCAGCGCCGGTCATCTCGACCAGCACATGCCACTTGTGCCGGCCGTCGAGCGGCGCTCGTGCGCCCGGCAAATGCCCGATCGCGGCATCGAGCGACTCCGCAGGTAATAGTTCAAATCCCTCGATCCGGTCGCTCTGCCCTTCGAGCGCGCGGAGGGCATCGAGCGCTACCTGGGGGCTCGCAAGCCCAAGCCAAGCAACCGCCCGACCGCTTGCCGCCGGGACCAGGCGAAGTCGCGCTGCGGTGACGATGCCCAGCGTTCCCTCCGCCCCGATCAGCAGTTGGTCGATGCTGGGGCCGCGATTGTCTTTTTTGAGACCGCCGAGCCCATCGTGGATCGTGCCGTCGGGAAGGACCGCCTCGACCCCCTCGACCAGCGCGCGCATCGGTCCGAAGCGGAGGACCTGCGTTCCGCCGGCGTTGGTCGAGACGAGCCCGCCAACGGTCGCACTGCCCCGCGCCCCGAGCGTCAGCGGAAAGCGAAGCCCCTTGCCCGCCGCGGCGCCATGCAAGTTCTGCAGGATGACGCCCGCCTCTGCGACGGCGCGCATGGCGGAGCGGTCGATGCTCCGAATTCGGTTCATCCGACGAAGCGACAGGATTAGCGCCGATCCATCCTCGGGTGGCGTGGCGCCCCCCACCATCGAGGTGTTGCCACCCTGCGGAACGAACGGGACGTTCGCCTCTCCCGCCATCCCGACCAGCGCGGCGACTTCGTCGGTCGATCCGGGCTGAAGGATTGCCTCCGCCCGGCCCGTCCATCGCCCGCGCCAGTCGGTCAGCCATGGTTCGATATCCGCCGCATCGGTGATCGCGATCCGTTGCCCGAGGCGCGCCCGCGCCTGTTCGATTAAACTTGCCTGGGCCGGGTTCATCGCCCTTCCCTACGCTTGCCGCCGCCGCCCCCGCAAGCGTAGGAGGGGTCATGACCCGCCCCCCCATCACCATCGTCCTTGCCCGCGCCATTAACGGCGTCATCGGCCGGGACAACGACCTACCGTGGCACATCCCCGGCGACCTCAAGCGGTTCAAGGCGCTGACCATGGGCAGCGCGATGATCATGGGGCGCAAGACGTTCGACAGCCTGCCCGGCATCCTGCCCGGCCGCCGCCACATCGTAATGACGCGCGACGCCGACTGGAGCCACGAGGGCGTGGAAGTGGCGCACGATGTGGACGGCGCGATCGCGCTTGCCGGAGACACGCCGATTTCAGTCATCGGCGGCGCAGCGATCTTCGCCCTATTCGAGCCGATCGCCGATCATATCGAGTTGACCGAAGTGCTCGAAACGGTCGAAGGCGACGTGTCGATGCCCGACCTACGATCGAGCGAGCGCTGGCACGAAGTCGCGAGCGAGGATCATCTGGCCACCGGCGACACGCCGTCGTGGCGCACGGTCAGCTTGGTGCGCGCCTAGCGCCGGCCCGATCCGGCGGCGAATATTCGCAGCCGCTTCATCTGCTCCCCCAGGACCTGATCGACCGCCGGTGCGATCGTCGCCGCATTGCCCCGCGCGAAGCCTGCCACGCGATAAGTCATCACGATCCGTGTCCCGCCGGCGATCTTTTCGAACTGAATGTCCATCGCGCCGCTGGTGCCCTCGTAGAGCAGCGGGCCGAGGCTGCCGGTCATGACGACGCGCTCGCCGGGCTGGAGATAGGCGATGCGCAGATGCTCAACGCCACCACCCCCGTCGAGCGTTTCGCAGAAGCAGCCGCCGGGGCGCAGTTGCAGCGATAGGCGCGAGGCGTCGCCCGAATAGCTATGGTCTTTCGACCACCATTGGGAAATTTGTCCGAACGCGGCGTAAGCGCGCGCTTGCGGGATGACGAGATTGGCCGAGTGCCGGATTTCGAACCCATTGGTACTGGCCGACAGCACCTCGGCCGATGCCGGCGTGGCCGCCAGCATGCCGGCAGCGATCAACAGCGTGCGCATGGTCGATCCTCCCCCCTTAACGAAGAGAGAGTGCCTCGATCCGCCGGCGTTCGCAATGATGCGAGGTCAGGAATCCAGAATCGCGTCGATCGCGGCCGCGACGGCCTCGACGCTGGCCATGCCGTCGACCTGACGGACGAGCCCCTTGTCGCGATAGAATGGCAAGATCGGCGCGGTCTTCGCGCGATACTCGGCCATCCGCGTCCGGACGGTCTGCTCATTGTCGTCGGGCCGGCGCTTGAATTCGTGGTTCCCGCAATTGTCGCACGTGCCTTCGACGCGCGGGGTATGGAACTGGTCGTGGTACGGCGCGCCGCACTTGGCGCAGGTGAAGCGACCGGTGATGCGCGTTACGAGAGCCTCTTCGTCGACCACCAGTTCGATCACATAGTCTAGCTTGCGACGGCGTTCGCCGAGCAGGATCTCGAGTGCTTCGGCCTGATGCTGCGTCCGCGGGAAGCCGTCGAAGATCGCGCCATGACCCTCGGCGCTGTCGAGCCGCTCGCCGATCAGCGCTGACACGATCGCGTCGCTGACCAGCTCGCCTGCTTCCATCACGGCCTTGGCTTTCAGCCCGGTCGGGGTGCCCTTGGCAACCGCTTCGCGAAGCATGTCGCCCGTCGACAGCTGAATCATGCCGCGATTGGTCTGCAGGCGCTGCGCCTGTGTCCCCTTGCCCGCGCCGGGAGGTCCGAGAAGAATGATGTCCAAGGTCGAAACGCTCCCCTGTTCGCGCCGGTGACTAGCGGCGACGTCCGCCCTTGAGCTTCGCCTTCTTGATCAGGTCACCATATTGGTGCGCGATCAGATGGCTCTGGATCTGGCTGACCGTATCCATGGTCACGTTGACGACGATGAGCAAGCTCGTCCCGCCAAGGTAGAAGGGCACGCCCGCCTGGCTCAACGCGATTTCCGGGATGAGGCAGATGGTGACGAGATAGGCGGCGCCGATCACCGTGATCCGATTGAGCAGGTAATCGAAATAATTCTCGGTCGCCTTGCCCGGGCGGATGCCAGGGATGAAGCCGCCGTGGCGCTTCAGGTTTTCCGACGTCTCTTCCGAATTGAACTGCACCGCGGTGTAGAAGAAGCAGAAGAAGATGATCCCGGCGGCATACAGCAGCAGGTACAACGGGGCGCCGTGCTGCAGGTAGGTGGTGACGGTGATCAGGAAGTCGTTCGACGCGCTGTCGGTATCGGTCGCACCGCCGCCCGCGAACTGCAGCACCGTCAACGGCATCAGCAGCAGCGAAGACGCAAAGATCGGCGGGATGACGCCGGCGGTGTTCAGCTTGAGCGGAAGGTGGCTGCGCTCTTGCTGCATCGTGCCGCGCGCGGTCTGCCGTTTTGGATATTGCACCAGGACGCGGCGCTGGGCGCGCTCCATGAAGCAGATGAACAGGACGAGCGCGACGACGGCGATGACGATGCCGAACACGAGCAGCGGGTCCATCGTGCCCGTACGACCGCCTTCGAACAGCTGGGCCAGCGTCTGCGGCAGCGTGGCGACGATGCCCGCCATGATGATCAGCGAGACGCCGTTGCCGATGCCGCGGCTGGTGATCTGTTCACCGATCCACATGAGGAACATCGTACCGCCGACGAGGCTGACGGTCGCGGCGACGCGGAACAAAGTTCCGGGCTCGACAACCGCGGAGATGCCTTGGGTCGCAGCAAGGCCTTCGAGGCCGGCCGCGATGAAATAGCCCTGCACCGTCGTCAGAAGCACGGTCAGGTAGCGAGTGTACTGGTTGAGCTTCTTGCGCCCGACCTCACCCTCTTTCTTGAGCTGCTTCCACGGCTCGTAGAGCGTGCCGCCCAGCTGAACGACGATCGAGGCGGTGATGTAGGGCATGACGCCGAGCGCGATGATCGACATGCGCTCCAGGCTGCCGCCCGAAAAGGTGTTGAAGAAATCGAGGACGCCGCCCTGCTGCGTCTGGAATAGCGAGGCTAGCGCGCGGGGATCGATACCGGGAATCGGCACGAACGACAGCAGGCGGAACAGGATCAACGCCCCGAGCGTAAACCACAGGCGCTTCTTGAGCTCGGTGGCTTTGGTGAAGCTTGCCAGCGAAATGTTGGCGGCCAATTGTTCGGCTGCGGATGCCATGAAGTATCCCTAGAAAAAAGTCAGGCGGCGGCAGGCCCGAAGCCCCCCGCCGCCCGATATAGTCACTGAGGCGTCGCTGCGAAGCCCCCCGCGTGAAACAAGGCGACGTTACGCCTTCTTTGCCGCGTTCTTTTCGTCCTTGGCGGCGATGCGCGCGAGACGGGCCTTGCCCTTCTTCGCGGCGGCCTTTTCGGCGGCGGTGACGACCTGCATCACCTCGACCTTGCCACCAGCCTTCTCGACCGCCTCGATCGCGCCTTTCGACGCGCCCGAAACCTTGAAGCTGACCTTGCTGGTCAGTTCGCCCTTGGCGAGAAGGCGGACTCCGTCGCTGCCACCGCGTGCCAGGCCAGCGGCCTTCAGCGCGGCATGGTCGAGCGTGCCCGTGCCTTCAAGCTTGCCGGCATCGATCATCTTCTGGATCGCGCCCAGATTCACTTCGGCGAAATCTTTGGCGAAGATGTTGTTGAAGCCGCGCTTCGGGATCCGCATGTGGAGCGGCATCTGGCCGCCCTCGAAGCCCTTGATCGAGACGCCCGAGCGGCTCTTCTGCCCCTTCTGACCACGGCCGGCAGTCTTGCCGACACCAGAGCCGATGCCGCGGCCGACGCGGACGCGGTCCTTGCGGGCGCCGGGATTGTCGCGGAGTTCGTTGAGCTTGATCGTCATGTGTGCACTCGCTTTCGCTTATTTCGCGCTGGAGGCGGCGGGCACGACGCCCACCGCCATCCGGTTGATGTTTAGTTTTCGACCTTGAGCAGGTGCGCGACCTTGCGAACCTGGCCCATCACTTCCGGGGTCGCTTCGACCTCGACCGTGCGGTGCATCTTGTTGAGGCCAAGGCCGACCAGCGTCGCGCGCTGGGTCTTGTGACGGCGGATCGGCGAACCGGTCTGCGTGATCTTGATGGTGGCCATGCTGATTACTCCGTGACCGCTTCGGCGGTCGCTTCGGCCTCGGCCTTGTCGAGCCCGCCACGGCCAAGGAGGTCGGCGACCTTCTTGCCACGACGCTGCGCGACACTGCGCGGGCTGGTCTGTTCCTTGAGCGCCTCGAAGGTCGCACGGATCATGTTGTACGGGTTCGACGTGCCGACCGACTTGGTGACCACGTCGTGGACACCAAGGCTTTCGAACACGGCGCGCATCGGACCACCGGCGATGATGCCGGTACCCGACGGAGCCGAGCGAACCGTGACCTTGCCGGCACCGAAGTGACCGTTGCCGTCATGGTGCAGCGTACGACCGTCGCGAAGGGGAACGCGAACCATGGCCTTCTTCGCAGCCGCAGTGGCCTTGGAGATGGCTTCCGGCACTTCGCGCGCCTTGCCGTGACCGAAACCGGCGCGGCCCTTGCCGTCGCCGACCACGACCAGCGCGGCGAAGCCGAAGCGCTTACCGCCCTTGACCGTCTTCGACACGCGATTGATGTGCACCAGCTTCTCGATCAGCTCTTCGCCGTCGTCGTCGCCGCCACGTCCGCCGCGACGATCGTCACGGCGACCACGGTTTCCGCCGCCGCGATTGTCGCGACCGCCACCGGGTCCGCCACGGCCACGGCCGCCACGCGGTCCACGGCCCTCGGGCGCTGCTGCGGGGGCTGCTGCTTCAGGAGCAGCGGCTTCGGGCGCGGCGTCAGCCTGCGGGGTTTGGTTCTCGTCAGCCATTTAGAACTCCAGTCCGCCTTCGCGAGCGGCATCGGCGAGGGCCTTCACCCGGCCATGGAAAAGGAAGCCACCACGATCGAACACGACCGCGGAGACACCCGCCTTTTTGGCACGCTCGGCCAGCGTCTTGCCGACAGTCGCGGCAGAGTCGCGGGTCGCGCCGCCATCCTTGCGCAGATCCTTGTCGAGGCTGGAGGCCGACGCGATGGTCTTGCCCGCTGCATCGTCGATGAGCTGTGCGTAGATGTGACGGCCCGAACGGTGAACCGACAGGCGCGGCTTGCCCGAAGCACGCGCCTTGAGCGCGGTACGGACGCGGCGACGGCGGCGGTCGAAGATGGAAAGTTTCGCCATGGCTTACTTCTTCTTGCCTTCTTTGCGGAAGATATACTCGCCGCGATATTTGATGCCCTTGCCCTTGTAGGGCTCCGGCTTGCGCCAGCGACGAATCTCGGCGGCCAGCTGTCCGACCTTCTGGCGGTCGATCCCGCTGATCTCGACGGTGGTGTTGTCGGGGGTCTTGACCTCAAGACCTTCCGGCACCGCGACATTGACGTCGTGGCTGTAGCCGAGCTGAAGCTTCAGGTTCTTGCCCTGAGCCTGTGCACGATATCCGACGCCGTTGATCTCGAGAACCTTCGAGAAGCCCTCGGTCACGCCGGTGACCAGGTTCTGCACGTTGGTACGCTGCATCCCCCAGGCGGCGCGCGAGCGCTGCGAGGCGTTGACCGGCTTCACGCTGATCTGGCCGTCCTCGATGGTGTAGGTCACGAGGTCGTCCATCACGGGCATCGACAGGGTGCCCTTGGGCCCCTTCACCGTCAGGGTCTGGCCCTCGACGTTGGCGCTAACGCCCGAAGGCATCGCGACCGGCTTTTTACCGATGCGGCTCATTAGAACACCTCCGCCAGCACTTCGCCGCCGACATTCTGGTCGCGCGCTTCTGCGTCCGACAGCACGCCACGGGGGGTCGACACGATCGTGATGCCGAGGCCGTTGCGGATGCGGGGCAGTTCGCTCGACGCCGAATAGACGCGGCGACCGGGCTTCGACACGCGAGCCAGATGCTGGATCGCGGGCTGGCCCTCGAAATATTTGAGTTCGATCCGCAGGCCCTTGTGACCTGCAAGTTCTTCCTCGGAGTAACCGCGGATGTAGCCTTCGCGCTGAAGCACGTCGAGCACATTGGCACGAAGCTTCGATGCCGGCGTCAGGATCGAATCCTTGCGCGCCTGCTGGCCATTGCGGATGCGGGTGAGCATATCACCCAACGGATCAGTCATCGGCATGAGCGTACCCTTACCAGCTCGACTTGGTGAGACCGGGAATCAGGCCCTTGTTGCCCATTTCCCGAAGCATGATCCGCGAGAGGCGGAACTTGCGATAAAAGCCGCGCGACCGACCGGTCAGTTCGCAACGGTTGCGGATGCGGGTCGGATTGCCGTTGCGCGGCAGCTCCGCCATTTTCAGGCGCGCGATCAGACGCTCGGTCTCGTCGACCGAAGTGTCGTTTGCCTTCGCCTTGAGCTTAGCCAGCTTTCCCGCGGTCTTCGCGACGAGCTTACGCCTCGCCTCGTTCTTGTTCACGGAACTCAGTTTCGCCATGACTTAAGTTCTCCAACGCCGCTTACGCGGCTTCTTTCTGTTCGTCCGCGGGGAACGGGAAGTTGAAGAGACGCAGCAGTTCGCGCGCTTCTTCGTCCGTCTTCGCGGTGGTGGTGATGATGACGTCCATGCCCCGGACCTTGTCGATCTGGTCATAGTTGATCTCTGGGAACACGATCTGCTCCTTGAGACCCATGGCATAGTTGCCACGGCCGTCGAACGACTTGGGGTTGAGGCCACGGAAATCCCGGACGCGCGGCAGGGCGATCGTCACGAGGCGGTCGAGAAACTCGTACATCCGCTCGCGACGAAGAGTCACCTTGCAGCCGATCGGCATGCCTTCACGCAGCTTGAACTGCGCGATTGAGGTCTTCGCCTTGGTGATCACCGGCTTCTGGCCAGCAATCTTTTCCATCTCGGCGGCGGCCTGCTCGACCTTCTTCTTGTCCTGGGTCGCCTCGCCGACGCCCATGTTGATCACGATCTTGTCGAGACGCGGAACTTCCAGCTTGTTCTTGTAGCCGAACTTCTCCGTCATCGCCTTGGCGATGCGCTCGTCGTAATCCTTGCGCAGGCGCGGCTGATAAGCCTCACCCTGCTTCTTGGCTTCAGCCATCGATCTTCTCCCCGGACCGCGCCGCGACGCGGACCTTCTTGCCGTCCTTCGACGTCTCGAACCGAACGCGCGTTGCCTTGCCGTCCTTCGGGTCGGCAATCGCGACCTTCGAGACGTGCATCGGCGCTTCGCGACGCTCCAGGCCACCCTGGGGGTTTTCCTGGGTCGGCTTCTTGTGACGAGTCGCGACGTTCACGCCCTTGACGACGACCTTGCCGTCCTTGGGGAGCGATGCCGTGACTTCACCGGTCTTGCCCTTGTCCTTGCCGGACAGGACGACGACCGTGTCACCCTTGCGGATCTTCGCAGCGGACATGGTTAGAGCACCTCCGGCGCGAGGCTGATGATCTTCATATGCTTCTTCGCGCGCAATTCACGAACCACCGGCCCGAAGATACGGGTGCCGATCGGCTCTTCGTTCTTGTTCACCAGCACGGCCGCATTGGTGTCGAAGCGGATCACCGAGCCATCCGCGCGGCGGATGTCCTTGGCGGTCCGGACGATCACTGCACGGTGGACGTCACCCTTCTTCACGCGACCGCGCGGGGCGGCTTCCTTGACCGAGACGACGATGATGTCGCCGACGCCGGCCACGCGGCGCTTCGACCCACCCAGCACCTTGATGCACTGGACGCGCTTCGCGCCGGAATTGTCGGCAACCTCAAGGTTGGACTGCATCTGAATCATGGTGTCAGTCCTTCCTTATGCGTCGGTTGCTTCGGCCGCGTCGGCTTTCGCCTTGGCTGCCTTGGTGGCTTTGGACGGGGTCGCCTCGGGCGCGGCCTTGACCGGCTTCGACACGTCGACGTCCGCAATCTCGTCGACCTGCATCGGCGCGGCGCCGACGCGATCGATCACGTTCCAGGTCTTCAGCTTGGAGACCGGGGCGCACTCTTCGATGCGCACCTGCTCGCCCGACTTGTAGGCATTGCCTTCGTCGTGAGCATGGTACTTCTTCGACAGCTTGATGATCTTGCCGTACAGCGGGTGCTTCACCCGGCGTTCGACACGAACCACCACCGTCTTGTCACCCTTGTCGGACACCACGGTGCCGGTGAGGACGCGCTTAGGCATCTCAATAGTCTCCTTACGCCTTGGCCGCGTCGCGCGAGCGAGCGGTCTGCAGCGTCTTGATACGAGCGATGGTGCGGCGCACCACGCGAACCCGGGCCGGCTTTTCCAGCTGATTGGTGGCGGCCTGGAAGCGCAGATTGAACTGCTCACGCTTCAGATCGCCCAGCTGCGACGCCAACTGGTCGTCGGTCGCAACCTTGAGGTCGACCTTTTTCTCGGTCTGCTTCTTCGCCACTTAGTCCTCCACGACCATCGTTTCGCCCAGGCGGGCGACGACCTTGACCTTGATCGGCAGCTTCTCGGCTGCGCGTTCGAAGGCCACCTTGGCGAGCGGACCGGGCACGCCGTCCAGCTCGAACAGGATACGCCCCGGCTTCACGCGGGCGACCCAAAACTCCGGCGAACCCTTACCCTTGCCCATGCGGACCTCGGCAGGCTTCGACGACACCGGCACGTCCGGGAAAATACGGATCCACAAACGGCCCTGACGGCGGATGTGACGCGTGATCGCGCGGCGAGCCGCTTCGATCTGGCGCGCGGTGATCCGCTCCGGCTCCATCGCCTTCAGGCCGAAGGCGCCGAAGTTCAGTTCGGTGCCGCCCTTGGCGTTGCCATGGATCCGGCCCTTGAAGGCCTTGCGGAATTTGGTGCGTTTCGGTTGCAGCATTTCACAAATTCCTTAGCGACGGTCGTCGCGCATCGGGCGAACGCCCGACGTCTGAGCGTCCATCATGAGGCGATCCTGAGCGAGCGGGTCATGGCCGAGAATCTCGCCCTTGAAGACCCACACCTTGACGCCGCAAACACCGTAAGCGGTGTGTGCCTGCGCTTCGGCATAATCGACGTTACCGCGCAGCGTGTGCAGCGGAACGCGACCTTCGCGATACCATTCCGAGCGCGCGATTTCCGCGCCGCCGAGACGACCGCCGCAGTTGATGCGGATGCCCTCGGCGCCCAGACGCATCGCCGACTGAACGGCGCGCTTCATGGCACGGCGGAACGCGATACGGCGCTCCAGCTGGTCGGCGATCCCCTGCGCCACCAGGCGCGCATCGATTTCCGGCTTGCGGATTTCGACGATGTTGAGGCTCACCTCGCTCGAGGTCATCTTGCCGAGAATCTTCTTCAGCTTCTCGATGTCCGAACCCTTCTTGCCGATGATCACGCCAGGGCGCGCGGCATAGATGCTGATTCGGGCAAGCTTGGCCGGGCGCTCGATCACCACCTTCGAGATCGCGGCCTGCGGCAGGATCTTGAAGATGTGCTGGCGGATCTTGAGATCCTCGAGCAGCAGACGGCCATAATCCTGGCCTTCGGCGAACCAGCGGCTGTCCCAGGTGCGGTTGATCTGCAGGCGCAGGCCGATCGCAGAGCTCTTGTTACCCATTATGCTTCTTCCTGCTCGGACACGACGACGCGAAGACGGCTGAACGGCTTCTCGATCCGCGTCGAGCGGCCACGCGCACGGGTCGCGAAGCGCTTCATCGTGATCGACTTGCCGACCGACGCCTCGGTGACGATGAGCGCATCGACGTCGAGGTTGTGGTTGTTCTCCGCGTTGGCGACCGCCGAAGCGAGCACCTTTGCAACCTCGGGCGCCATGCCCTTGGTCGAGAACTTCAGGATGTTGAGCGCTTCCTCGACCTTGCGACCGCGGATGAGCTGCGCAACCAGGTTGAGCTTCTGCGCCGAACCACGGATCATGGTGCCGACGGCCAGCGCTTCCTTGTCGCCAACCTTGCGGGGAGCGGATTGCTTGGACATTAGCGCTTGCCCTTCTTGTCGGCTGCGTGGCCCGGGAAAAAGCGCGTGGGCGCAAACTCACCAAGCTTCATGCCGACCATGTCTTCGTTGACCGACACCGGCACGAACTTGCGGCCGTTGTAGACGTTGAAGGTCAGGCCGACGAACTGCGGCAGGATCGTCGAGCGACGCGACCAGGTCTTGATCGGCGCGCGCTTCGTTGCTTCCTGAGCGGCTTCCGCCTTCTTCAGCAGCGAAAGTTCGACGAACGGACCTTTCCAGATGGAGCGAGCCATTATTTCTTCCTCGCGTGACGCGACCGGATGATCATCTTGTCGGTCGCCTTGTTGTGACGGGTGCGCGCACCCTTGGTCGGCTTGCCCCACGGAGTGACCGGGTGACGGCCGCCCGAGGTCCGGCCTTCACCACCGCCGTGCGGGTGGTCGACCGGGTTCTTGGCGACGCCGCGGGTCAGCGGGCGTTTGCCCAACCAGCGGGTACGACCGGCCTTGGCCAGCGTCGTGTTGCCGTTGTCCGGGTTCGACACCGCCCCGACGGTCGCCATGCAATCCGAGCGGATGTAGCGCTGCTCGCCCGAGTTGAGGCGAACGATCACCATGCCCTTATCGCGGCCGACGACCTGAACGTAGGTGCCGGCGGCACGTGCGATCTGGCCGCCCTTGCCGGGTTTCAGCTCGACGTTGTGGACGATGGTGCCGACCGGCATCTGGCCGATTTCCATCGCATTGCCCGGCTTCACGTCGACCTTCTTGCCCGCGACGATCTTGTCACCAGGGGCCAGACGCTGCGGCGCGATGATGTAGGCCTGCTCGCCACCCTCATAGGTGACCAGCGCGATGAACGCCGAACGGTTCGGGTCATACTCGAGCCGCTCGACCGTGGCCGAGACGTCCCAGGTGCGACGCTTGAAATCGACGATGCGATAGCGCTGCTTGTGACCGCCACCGATACCGCGCGAGGTCACATGACCCTTGTTGTTGCGGCCACCGGTCTTGGTCTTGCCTTCGGTCAGCGCCTTGACGGGCTTGCCCTTCCAAAGCTGCGACCGGTCGACGAGAACCAGGCCACGGCGGGCCGGGCTCGTCGGCTTATATTGCTTGAGTGCCATGGCTCGTTAGATCCCGCTCGTGATGTCGATCGTCTGACCGGCGGCCAGCGTGACAATCGCTTTCTTGACGTCCGACCGGCGGTAGGGCGTGCCCTTCCACTTCTTGGTCTTGCCCTTGGTCACGATCGTGTTGACGTTGGTCACGGTGACGTTGAACAACGCCTCGACCGCCGCCTTGATCTCGGGCTTCGACGCAGTGCCGGCCACCTTGAATACCACCGCATTATATTCCGACACCATGGTCGACTTTTCGGTGATGTGCGGCGCCAGGACGACGTCGTAGTGACGGATGTCCACCGCCTTGGTTTCAGGCTTCTTAGCCATTGAACCGGGCCTCCAGCTTTTCGACCGCGGCGCGGGTCAGGACCAGCGTCTCGTGGCGCATGATGTCATAGACGTTCGCGCCCATCGCCGGCATCAGGTTGATACCGTGCAGGTTGGACGACGCCTGGGCGAAGCCGACGTTCAGCGCATCGCCGTCGATGACCAGTGCGGTCTTGCCGAAGCCGAGCGAACCGATCTTGCCGACCAGCGCCTTGGTCTTGGCGTCGCCGTCCATGTCGAGGTTGTCGACAACGATCAGCTGGCCGCCCTGCGCCTTGGCCGACAGCGCCATCTTCAAGCCCAGCGCACGAACCTTCTTGTTGAGGCCGAGCGTGAACAGGCGAGCGCGCGGGCCATGGGCCTTGCCGCCGCCGATGAAGATCGGGGCGCGGCGATCGCCGTGACGAGCCGTACCGCCGCCCTTCTGCTTGCCGAACTTCTTGCCGGTGCGGGCGACGTCCGACCGCTCGCGAGCCGCGCGGGCCATGCCGCGACGGTTCGAAAGCTGCCACGTCACGACGCGGTGCAGGATGTCGGCACGCGGCTCGACGCCGAACACGGCATCGTCGAGCGTGACGTCGCCGGCCTTCGCGTCGCCGCTGAGGGTCTGAACCTTGACCTTCATGGGTTAGCCTTCCTTGCTCTCGTCGGCGGCCGGCTTGTCGCCCGCTGCGTCGGAGTTCTCTTGATTGGTCTCGGCCTCGGCCGCGCCAGCTTCCTGCTCGGCAGCGATCGCCGCGACTTCGTCGTCACCCGGCAGCGCCGGAATTTCGTGAACGGCCGCTTCCTCGACGAAGCCCGCGGGCGCCGTCTCGGTCTCGATTTCCTTCGCGTTCTCAAGGAGACCCGCGGGATAAGGAGCGCGCTCGTCGCGCGGCAGCTTGATGGCGTCGGCGACCGTCAACCAGCCACCCTTCGACCCGGGCACCGAGCCCTTGACGAACAGAAGACCGCGAGCGGCGTCCGTACGGACGATCTCGAGGTTCTGCTGGGTGCGGTTGCGGGCGCCCATGTGGCCGGCCATCTTCTTGTTCTTGAAGACGCGACCCGGATCCTGGCGGTTACCCGTCGAACCGTGCGAACGGTGCGACACGGAAACGCCGTGGGTTGCGCGCAGACCACCGAAATTCCAGCGCTTCATCGCACCGGCAAAGCCCTTACCCTGGGTCACGCCCTGGATATCGACCAGCTGGCCCGCGACGAAGTGGTCGGCGGTGATGGTCGCGCCGACGTCGAGGAGTGCATCCTCGGCGACCCGGAATTCGACGACCTTGGCTTTGGGTTCGACTTCGGCCTTGCCGAAGGCTCCGCGTTGCGGCTTGGCAACGTTCTTGGCTTTCGCCTTGCCGGCGCCGAGGGCGACAGCGGTGTAGCCATCGCGATCCATCTCGCGGCGGCCGACGACCTGAACGTCTTCAAGCTGGAGAACCGTGACAGGCACGTGGCGCCCGTCCGCCTGGAACAGGCGGGTCATCCCCATTTTCTTCGCGATCACGCCAGTGCGCATGATCCATGCTCCTACAGAGGCCCGCGTTCGCGTCTGAGCGATCGCGGGCGTGCGGCCCGTTAAAATATGCATCGCCCCGCTTGGGCCATTCCCGCCGTGAGGCAGGATGCGGGGGACGCAGTCCAGGATGCTGTGAAGCGTCCTGCGGTATCCCTGTGATCCGTTGCGTCGCCCCTTCGAGGAGCGTTGCGTCGACCCTTAATTCAGGATCGGGCGACCGAATCTTGGTCGCGGTGCCAGCCCTTTAGGCCAGCTTGATCTCGACGTCCACCCCTGCAGCGAGATCGAGCTTCATCAAAGCGTCGACCGTCTGCGGCGTCGGCTGAACGATGTCGAGCAGGCGCTTGTAGGTGCGGACCTCGAACTGTTCGCGCGACTTCTTGTCGACGTGCGGCGAACGGTTGACGGTGAACTTCTCGATGCGCGTCGGCAGCGGGATGGGTCCGCGAATGAGGGCACCGGTGCGCCGAGCGGTGTCGGCGATGTCCCCGGTTGCCTGGTCAAGCACACGATGGTCGAAAGCCTTCAGGCGAATCCGGATATTCTGCGTTTCCATGTCCACTACCGATGCGAAAGAGCCAAACCCGTCACCGCCGAGGCGGTTGGGGCAACAAAAAACGGGATCAGCGGCGCGACAAGACCCTAAGGTCGATACGCCGCCTTACCCGTGAAACTTTGGTTGCACGCCGCGCGTCCCCGTTCCCGAGAATCGCGCGGCGATGCGCCCTATATTACTTCGTGATGTCGCCGACAACCCCGGCGCCGACCGTACGGCCACCTTCGCGAATTGCGAAGCGCAGGCCCTGGTCCATCGCGATCGGAGCGATCAGCTTGACCGCCAGCGACACGTTGTCGCCCGGCATGACCATCTCCGTACCTTCCGGCAGAACGACTTCGCCCGTCACGTCGGTCGTGCGGAAGTAGAACTGCGGACGGTAGTTGGCGAAGAACGGCGTGTGACGGCCGCCCTCGTCCTTCGACAGGACGTAGATTTCCGCGGTGAAGTCGGTGTGCGGCTTGATCGAACCCGGCTTGCACAGGACCTGACCACGCTCGACTTCTTCACGGCCGACGCCACGGATCAGCGCACCGATGTTGTCGCCAGCCTGGCCCTGATCGAGCAGCTTGCGGAACATTTCGACGCCGGTGACGACGGTCTTCTTGGTGTCCTTGATGCCGACGATTTCGACTTCTTCACCAACCTTGACGATGCCGGTCTCGACGCGGCCAGTGACGACCGTGCCACGACCCGAGATCGAGAACACGTCCTCGATCGGCATCAGGAACGGCTTGTCCAGCGGACGCTCCGGCTGCGGGATCCACTCGTCGACGGCGGCCATCAGCTTCAGGATCGCGTCGTGACCGATTTCGCGGTTCGAGTCTTCCAGGGCTGCCAGCGCCGAACCGGCGATGATCGGAATGTTGTCGCCGTCGAAATCGCGCTTCGAAAGTTCTTCGCGGATTTCGAGCTCGACCAGCTCGAGCAGTTCGGGATCGTCGACCTGGTCGACCTTGTTCAGGAAGACCACCATTGTCGGAACGCCGACCTGCTTGGCGAGCAGGATGTGCTCCTTGGTCTGCGGCATCGGACCGTCAGCGGCCGAAACCACCAGGATCGCGCCGTCCATCTGCGCCGCGCCGGTGATCATGTTCTTCACATAATCGGCGTGGCCCGGGCAATCGACGTGCGCGTAGTGGCGGTTGGCGGTCTCATACTCGACGTGCGCCGTCGAGATGGTGATGCCGCGCTCGCGCTCTTCCGGCGCCTTGTCAATGTTGGCGAAGTCGACGGCAACGCCGCCGCCGGTTTCCGCCAGGACCTTGGTGATGGCCGCGGTCAGCGACGTCTTGCCATGGTCGACGTGACCGATGGTGCCGATGTTGCAGTGCGGCTTGTTCCGCTCAAATTTCGCCTTCGCCATTTTACGCCTCTTCTTCTCTTAAAGGTAACCGGGCGGCGCTCGCCCTGATGTGCGAGCGCGCCCTTAGCGACTAATTTCCGCTTACGCCAGCTTCGCCTTCACTTCGTCGGCCACGTTCTGCGGCACTTCGTCGTAATGGCTGAACTGCATGCTGTACTGTGCACGGCCCTGGGTGAACGAGCGCAGCTGGTTCACATAGCCGAACATGTTGGCCAGCGGCACCATGGCCTCGACCGCCTGGGCATTGCCTCGGCTGTCGGTACCCTGGATCTGACCACGGCGCGAGTTCATGTCGCCGATGACGTCGCCCAGATAATCTTCCGGGGTGACGACTTCGACCTTCATGATCGGCTCGAGCAGCTTGATGCCGGCCTTCTGAGCCGCTTCGCGCATCGCGCCACGGGCACAGATTTCGAATGCCAGCGCCGACGAGTCGACGTCGTGGTACTTACCGTCGGTCAGCTTGACCTCGAAATCGATGATCGGGAAGCCGATCAGCGACCCGGTCTGGGCCGTTTCGCGCATGCCCTTCTCGACCGAGGGAATATATTCCTTCGGGACGTTGCCGCCCTTGACCTCGTCGGAGAAGACGAAGCCCGAACCGCGCTCGCCCGGAGTGACCGTGATGCGGATTTCCGCGAACTGGCCCGAACCGCCCGACTGCTTCTTGTGGGTGTAGGTCAGGTCGACCGGCTTCGCGAGATATTCGCGATAGGCGACCTGCGGCGCACCTACATTGGCTTCGACCTTGAATTCGCGCTTCATGCGATCGACTAGGATCTCAAGGTGAAGTTCACCCATGCCCTTGATGATCGTCTGGCCCGATTCATGGTCCGACGAAACGCGGAACGACGGATCTTCGCGAGCAAGACGATTGAGCGCGACGCCCATCTTTTCCTGGTCGGCCTTGGTCTTGGGTTCGACCGAAAGCTCGATGACGGGCTCCGGGAATTCCATGCGCTCGAGGATGATCGGAGCCGACGGGGCGCACAGCGTGTCGCCAGTCGTCGTATCCTTCAGGCCCGCGAGAGCGACGATGTCGCCCGCGTAGGCCACTTGGATGTCCTCGCGCTCGTTCGCATGCATCAGAAGCATGCGGCCGACCTTTTCCTTCTTGTCCTTGACGCTGTTCATGACCTGCGACGCAGTCTCGAGCTTGCCCGAGTAGATGCGTGCGAAGGTCAGCGTGCCGACGAAGGGATCGTTCATGATCTTGAACGCCAGCGCCGAGAACGGCGCCGCGTCGTCCGAAGCGCGCGAATCTTCGTCGCCATTGGGCAGGATGCCCTTGATGGCAGGGACGTCGAGCGGGCTCGGCAGATAATCGACGACCGCGTCGAGCAGGGGCTGGACGCCCTTGTTCTTGAACGCCGAGCCGCAAACGACCGGGACGAACGCCATCGCCAGCGTACCCTTGCGGATCAGCTTCTTCAGCATGTCGCGGTCCGGCTCGTTGCCTTCCAGATACGCTTCCATGGCGTCGTCGTCCTGGTCGATGACCAGTTCGATGAGGTCCATACGCGCCTTGGCGGCGGCGCCCTTCAGGTCGTCCGGGATTTCCTGATATTCGAACTTCGCGCCCAGGCTTTCTTCAAGCCAGATGATCGCGCGGTTCTCGACCAGGTCGACGAGGCCCTTGAAGCCGCCTTCGATGCCGATCGGGAGATACAGGACGGCCGGCTTCGCACCGAGGCGTTCGATGATCGACTGAACGCAATATTCGAAATTGGCACCGGTGCGGTCGAGCTTGTTGATGAAGCACATCCGCGGCACGCCATACTTGTCGGCCTGGCGCCACACGGTTTCCGACTGCGGCTCGACGCCGGCAACACCGTCAAAGCAGGCGACCGCGCCATCGAGCACGCGCAGCGAACGCTCGACTTCGATGGTGAAGTCGACGTGGCCCGGGGTGTCGATGATGTTGATCAGATGCTCTTCGCCCTTGCCCTCTTCGGCGCGCCATTTGCACGTCGTCGCGGCGGACGTGATCGTGATCCCGCGCTCCTGCTCCTGCTCCATCCAGTCCATCGTCGCGGTGCCTTCATGCACTTCGCCGATCTTGTAGGACTTGCCGGTGTAGTAAAGGATACGCTCGGTCGTCGTCGTCTTGCCGGCGTCGATGTGCGCCATGATGCCGATGTTACGATAGCGTTCGAGCGGATGGCTGCGGGCCATGACTGGTCTTCCTTAAGTCTGTTGGAGGATCGGCCGGAAGCCGATCCCCCTGAATATAGTGACGTTTTCTACCAGCGCCACCTGTCGGCCCCAGCCGACGGGATGACTACCAACGATAGTGCGAGAAGGCGCGGTTCGCTTCCGCCATGCGGTGCGTGTCTTCGCGCTTCTTGACCGCGTTGCCGCGATTCTGCGACGCGTCCATCAGTTCACCCGACAGACGGCCGGCCATGGTCTTTTCCGACCGGGCGCGCGCTGCGGTGATCAGCCAGCGGATCGCCAGCGCCTGGGCGCGGACGTCGCGGACTTCGACGGGGACCTGGTAGGTCGCACCGCCGACGCGGCGGCTGCGGACTTCGATGCCCGGCTTGATGTTGGTCAGCGCCTCATGGAACACCGCGAGCGGGTCCTTCTTCAGGCGGGTCTCGACGGTTTCGAGCGCACCGTAGACGATGCTCTCGGCGACCGACTTCTTGCCGTCGAGCATGACCGAATTCATGAACTTCGACAGGGTGATGTCCCCGAACTTGGGATCGGGAAGAATGACGCGCTTTTCTGGGCGACGACGACGGGACATGGCAAATTCCTTTTAGCGAGCGGCACGCCGGCAAATGCGGCGCGGCCAGCGATCAACCTTACTTCGGGCGCTTGGCGCCGTACTTCGAACGCGACTGCTTCCGGTCCTTCACGCCCTGCGTGTCGAGCACGCCGCGAAGTACGTGGTAGCGCACACCCGGAAGATCGCGCACACGACCGCCGCGGATCAGGACCACCGAGTGCTCCTGAAGATTGTGGCCTTCGCCCGGAATGTAGCTGATGACTTCGCGCTGGTTGGTCAGGCGAACCTTGGCCACCTTGCGCAGAGCCGAGTTCGGCTTCTTCGGGGTCGTCGTGTAGACGCGCGTGCAAACGCCGCGCTTCTGGGGGTTCTGTTCCATCGCAGGGACCTTGGACTTGGCCTTCTGCGGGTCGCGACCCTTGCGGATCAGCTGGTTGATCGTCGGCATGAAGCCTTCACCTTTTTAAATGCCGGGCAGACCCCGACGGTTACTTTTGCCCCGCAACTTCGCCCGAAAAGAACGAATGCGCGAAGTGCGGCGAGCCTTGCGGTCACCGGCCTTCGCGTCGTGGAGCAATGTTCAGCTCTTGCCCGTGGTCTTGCGCGAAGAATCGCGGAAAGCCCTGCGGACGAGCGGGCCATTACGCATTCTCACCCGCCTCGTCAACGGTGGCGATGCTGCGCCGCAGCATCGAATCGGGGTTTACGCGCACTGGCCGAAACGCCCAATCATCGACCGATGTTGCCGTCCACCGCCAAGGCCAGCGAGGCCCCCGCCGCCCGAATTGCCTGGTATCGCCAGCTTTACGTTCAGGTTCTTTTGGCGATCGTCGCCGGGGTCCTGCTCGGCCATTTCGCGCCGCAGACCGGGGAGGCGATGAAGCCACTCGGCGACGGCTTCATCAAGCTGGTCAAGATGATCATCGCGCCAGTCATCTTCCTGACCATCGTCACCGGCATCGCCGGGATGCGCGACCTTGCCGCGGTCGGACGGGTCGCGCTGAAGGCGTTCGCTTACTTCCTGTTCTTCTCGACGCTGGCGCTGATCGTCGGCCTCTTCGTCGGCAATCTCATCCAGCCCGGCGCGGGCCTCAACATCGATCCCGCCACCCTCGATGGCACCAAGGTCGCCGATTATGCCGCCAAGGCGCACGATTCGACGCTGACCGGCTTCCTGCTGGGCATCATTCCCGACAGCTTTCTCTCGGGCCTGGCCGCGGGCAACATCCTCCAGACCCTGTTCGTCGCCATCCTTTTCGGCACTGGGCTCGCGCTCATCGGGGAGCGCGGCGAGCGGCTGCTCGGCTTCCTCGACGACGCCGCGATCGCCGTGTTCAAGGTCGTCTCGATCGTCATGCGCGCGGCGCCGGTCGGTGCGTTCGGCGCGATGGCCTTCACCATCGGCGCCTACGGCATCGAAACGCTTGGCAACCTCGCCGCATTGGTCGCGACATTTTACATCACGTCCTTGCTGTTCGTGCTGGTCGTCCTCGGCCTCGTCGCGCGCATCGCGGGCTTCTCGATCTTTAAGCTCATCGCCTATCTCAAGGCCGAGCTGCTGCTGGTCCTCGGCACCTCGTCGAGCGAAAGCGCCCTCCCCAGCCTGATCGAAAAGCTAGAGCGCGCAGGCTGCCCCAAGTCGATCGTCGGCCTCGTCGTCCCGACCGGCTACAGCTTCAACCTCGACGGCACCAACATCTATATGACGCTCGCGGCCCTGTTCATCGCGCAGGCAACCGGGATCGAATTGAGTTTGGGCGAGCAGGCGCTGCTGCTTGGCGTCGCCATGCTCTCGTCGAAGGGTGCCGCCGGGGTCACCGGCGCGGGCTTCATTACCTTGGCCGCGACACTCTCGATCGTGCCCAGCGTTCCGGTCGCGGGCATGGCGCTGATCCTAGGCGTGGATCGCTTCATGAGCGAATGCCGGAGCCTCACCAACTTCATCGGCAACGCCGTCGCAACGGTCGTCGTCAGCTGGTGGGAGGGCCGCCTTGATCGCGACCAGTTCAACGCCGCACTCGCCGGCAAGCTGCCACCGGTCACCGACCTTCCGCCGGGCGAAGTCGATCCCTGATCAGTCGAGCGCGACGACCTTGCCACGCGCCATCACGAAATCGACCTTTTTCAGGATCTTGACGTCGGTCATCGGATCGCCGGTCACCGCGATGAGGTCGGCGCTCTTGCCGGGCTCAATCGTTCCCACTTCGCGCGACAGGCCGAGCAGGTCGGCGGCATTGACCGTCGCCGCCTTGATCGCCTCCACTGGCGTCATGCCGTATTTCACCAGTAGTTCGAACTCGTCGGCGTTGCGGCCATGCTTGCTGACTCCGGCGTCGGTCCCGAAAGCGATCCTGACGCCGGCCGGCACCGCCTTTGCCAGCGACTGGCCGGTGATCCCGATCCGCCAGTCGATCTGCGCTTTCACGTCCGGCGCGTAAGCATTGGGATCGGCCGCCAGCCGCTCCAGATAGCCGTTCACGGTCGACAGCGTCGGAACATAGTAAGTGCCCTGCCGCTTCATCGTCCGGACGATTTCGTCGTCCATCACGGTCCCATGCTCGATCGAATCGGCCCCGGCACGGAGCGCGAGCTTGATACCGTCGGCGCCGTGGGCGTGGACCGCGACCTTGCGGCCATAGGCGTGCGCGGTCTCGACCAGCGCCTTTGCCTCCGCCTCGTTCATTCGCGTGGCAAGGCCGGTCCCGCTGTTCACTCCGCCGGTAGTCGCGAACTTGATCACGTCGGCGCCGCGGTCGATCTGCCGGCGGACGACCTTGCGGCAATCGTCGGCACCGTCGCAAAGATTCTCCGGGCTGGGGAGATGGGCGACGAGGTCGTCGTTAAGCCCTCCTCGCCCGTCCATATGACCGCCCGTGGTTGAAATGCTGCTCGCGGCGTCGACGATCCGCGGCCCCTGCACCCACCCGCGCTTGATCGCTTCGCGCAAGGCGAGCGTCGCGCCCTCGTCACCCAGGTTGCGAACGGTCGTGAAGCCCGCGCGGAGCGTCTTCATTCCGTTCATCTGCGCCTCGAGCGCATTCATCTGCGGCTCTTCGCGGACGAAGGACAGTAGCCCTGCTTCCCCGCCGCGATCGGAGCTCAGATGAACATGGCTGTCGATCAGTCCGGGCAGCACGGTCTTGCCGCGAAGGTCGATCGCCGTGGCGCCCGACGGCGGCGCGAGATGCCCGTTCTGGATCGACACGATCCGACCGGCATCGACGATGATCGTCGATGCACCGCGCACCGGTTGGCCGGGAACAGCAATCACGCGGTCGGCATGAATGTAGGTCGGTGCCGCCAAAGCCGGACCGGCCGCTATCCACGCAGCCGCCGCCATCCAGCGCTTGATCGAAATGCCCATGTTCGCTCCCCCGTTTCGAGGGGAGCTTAGAGCGAGCCGCCGCCGACGCAACTAGTCGGTGGTCTTGCCGTCCCATTCCTCGTCGGCATGGCGCGCATCGGCCTCCGCCTTAGTCGATTGGACGACGCCGTCGAGATGTTCGGGCGGTGCGTAGATCGAATAGAGCTTGAGCGGCACGTCGCCGGTGTTGCGGACATTATGCCTGACTCCCGAAGGAACGACGACGGCGCTGCCGTCTCCGACGGCGACCTGCTCGTCACCCAGGTCGACCGTCCCCTCGCCTTCCTCGAAGCGGAAGAACTGGTCGATCCCGTCGTGGGTTTCGGCACCGATCTCGTCGCCCGGCTGCAGCGTCATCAGCACCAGTTGCAGATGCTTGCCGGTGTAGAGCACGCAGCGGAAGTCGCCGTTGTCCAAGGTCTGCCGCTCGATATTGTCGTGGTAGCCGCGCATGGTCAGTCCTTCTTCATCGGATCGTGGCCCCAATTCATCAGGCTGTAGCGCCAGCGCGAGTCCTCGGGGTGGGCGGGACGCTGCTTCAAGTGGCGGTGAACATAACCGACCACCTTCTTCATGTGGGTATAGTCGTCCGCGGTCAGGTCCGCGACCTTTTTGGCCTTAATCCGGAGGATGTGCCGGCCGCTGGCATGACCGACGCTTTCGCCGCCGCCGTCGCCGTCCTCGCCCTTCCAGCCGACCGACTTGCTGTCGTCGCTGTCGAGCCATTTTTCCAGCTCGGCCGGGCCGATGTTCACCGCCTCGGCAAAGTCCTTGCGAATGTCCGCCTTCTCGTCGCTCGTCGTTTCAGCCATCGCGGATCTCCATTTTGCGGAAGAATGCGCGAAACGGCCTGAGGTTCAGCGCGCGCGTTCGATCAGGCGGCCACCCTTCACCACGGCGGTGGGCGCCTCGAGGAGCCGCACGTCCTGCAGCGGATCGCCCGCGACCGCGACCATGTCGCCATAGCGCCCGACCGCGATCGCTCCGACATCGCGCTCGCGGCCCAACGCTTGCGCGGCGTTGCGGGTCGCCGCCTGGATCGCCTCTACAGGCTTCATCCCGTAATTGACCATCGTCGCGAACTGGCGACCGACTTGGCCATGCGGCATGACCCCGGCATCCGACCCGAACACCATTCGAACCCCGGCGCGATGCGCGGTGCGGAAATTGTCGCGCTGGATCTGCGCGATCTCCCGATCCTTGCGGAGGTTGTCCTCCATCACGCCGTTCTTCTTGCCCTCCGACTGCGTATATTCGGTGTTGTAGATATCCATCGAAAACCACACCGGACGCGTTCGCGCGGCGGCGAGGCGAATGCCTTCAGCATCGACCAGGCTGGCATGCTCGATCGTGTCGATGCCGCCGCGGATCGCTGCCTTGATCCCGTCGGCGCCATGCGCGTGCGCGGCGACGCGAAGCCCCCACTGATGCGCCTCGTCGGCGACCGCACGAAGCTCGGCCTCAGTCATTTGCTGCTGGCCCGGCTCGGTATTGCGGGAGAAGACGCCGCCCGTCGCGCAAACCTTAATCACTTCGGCGCCGAACTTGCGCTGGCGGCGAACCTGATAGCGGAATTCCTCGACCCCGTCGGCGACGCCTTCTTCCTTTTCGGGCTTTTCCAGGCTGGGCGGCAGAAAGGTGCTGTCGCAATGGCCGCCGGTCGCGCCGAGCGAGTGACCCGCTGGCACAATCCGAGGCCCGACCGCATAGCCATTTTCGATCGCCTGCTTCAGCCCGATGTCGTTGCGATTGCCCGCGCCGACGTTGCGGACGGTCGTGAAGCCCGCGTCGAGCATGGCGCGCGCGTTACCGACCGCAGTCGCCTGCCAGAAGCTGTCGGTGAACTCGAGACCGCGATAGCCACCGATGTCGGCTGGGCCGTCGAGGTGGACGTGCATGTCGATCAATCCGGGCACCAGAGTCCGCCCAGCCATATTGATATGCCGGACGTCGGCGCCCCATCGAACCGTGCGCGCGTCGGCGATCGATGTGATGCGCCCGTCGTCGCCGATGAAAATCGCGGGATGCTCGACATAGCGGCCGGTCAAGACGTCGAGATAGCGATCGGCGGTGACCACCGACCGTTCGGCGGACGCCGGTGCAGCGAGCGCGATCAGCGAGGCGGCGACGGCGAGCAATTGGCGCATGGTGATTCCCCCTTGTTTGGAAATCACCGTAACGCCATCCGCCTGCCCGTCTATATGTGGATCACGCGCCCTTCGGCGGCGAGGACGCTCTCATGCATCATTTCGCTCAACGTCGGATGAGCGAAGACGGTGTTGGCGAAATCGCTCTCGACCAGCTCGGCTGTCTTGCCGATCGTATAGCCCTGGATCAGTTCGGTCACTTCGGCGCCGATCATGTGCGCGCCGAGCAGTTCGCCGGTTTTCGCGTCGAACACGGTCTTCACGAAGCCCTCGACCTCCCCCAGCGCGATCGCCTTGCCGTTGCCGATCGCCGGGAACTTGCCGACCTTGACGGTATAGCCCGCTTCCTTGGCCTTCGCTTCGGTCAGGCCGACGCTGGCGATCTGCGGATGGCAGTAGGTGCAGCCGGGGATGTTGCGCTTGTCCATCGCGTGCGGGTGCACGTCCCTGTTGCCAAGTGCCTGCGCGATTGCCTCGACCGCGATGATGCCCTCATGGCTTGCCTTGTGCGCCAGCCACGGACCCGGCGCGACGTCGCCAATCGCGGAGATGCCCGGCACGTTGGTGCGGCACATGTCGTCGATCTGGATGAAGCCGCGAGCCATCGTCACGCCGAGCTTCTCAAGCCCGATATTCTCGGTGTTCGGCACAATGCCCACCGCGACGATGACATGGCTGAAGCGCTGCTCGCCGCTCTTGCCGTCCTTGGTCTTGATCGTCGCGGCGATGCCCTTGGCGTCGGCCTTGATCGCCTCGACACCAGCGCCGGTGAGGATCGTCATGCCTTGCTTCGTCAGCGACTTTTCGAGGGCGGCGCTGATTTCCTCGTCCTCGACCGGCACGATGCGGTCGAGCATCTCGACCACGGTCACCTTGGCGCCCATGTCGTTGTAGAAGGACGCGAACTCGATCCCGATCGCCCCCGACCCGATCACCAGCAGGTCGGTCGGCATTTCCTTCGGCGTCATCGCGTGGCGATAGGTCCAGATGCGTTCGCCGTCGGCCTTGGCGAACGGCAGGTCGCGCGCCCGTGCCCCGGTGGCGACGATGATGTGCTTGGCGCTAAGGTCCTCTTTCTTCCCGTCGCCGCCGGTCACGGTCAGCTTGCCCGGTGCGGTCAGCACGCCGATGCCCGCATGCACCGTGATCTTGTTCTTCTTCATCAGGTGCGTGACGCCCTGGTTGAGCTGCTTCGCCACCCCGCGGCTGCGCGCCACCACCGCGGCGAGGTCCGCCGATACGCCGCTGGCGGCAAGTCCGTAGGCTTTGGCATTCTGCATCTGGTGGAACACCTCGGCCGATCGCAGCAGCGCCTTGGTCGGAATGCAGCCCCAGTTGAGGCAGATGCCGCCCAGTTCGGCGCGCTCGACGATCGCGGTCTTCAGGCCAAGCTGGCTGGCGCGGATCGCAGCGACGTAACCGCCGGGTCCCGAGCCAAGGACGATGAGGTCGTAGGAAGTGGCCACGGCAGATGATCCCAGCGATTGACGGTCAACTGCGACTAGCTGCGCCGGCGACAGGTCACAAGGGGATCGGGAAGCCGCGATCGCACTTAAAGGTACGCGAATAAGGCACGAAGCCCCGCCCAGGCCAACCCAAACGCCGCGCCCACCAGACCGAGGGCGAGACTCGTTCGCCACCGCTCCTTCCACTTAACAAGGCGCTTGCCGAGGAGCCGGGCAAGCGGAATCGTGACGATCGGCCAGATACCGAACGCGACCGCGCCCGCGATTGGGAAGCGCAGCCAGTCGCTGGTCGGAAGCAGGTTGGCCGCAAAGCCGTCCTCGACCGGCAGGAAGGCGACGGCAATGAGCAGGGCGAACAGGAGCGTGAAGCCGATCGTCTGCTTTGCCTTCTTGCCGCGGCTTTGTTTGCCGAGGAAGATTCCAAGCGGGGCGGCGATGAGGATGGGTCGAAGGAAGGTCCCGAAATCGCCGGCCTGCGGGTGGGCAAGCAGGATCGCGGTGCCGGCCCATAATAGTCCATACGCGGAAAGGCTAATCCCGATCATCTTCGTGCAGCCGCCCATCTCGCCCCCGCTGCTTTCCGATCCCCAGAAACCAAAGAGCGAAAAGGCGGCGATCAGCAGCCAGCCCGCGAGCGGAAGCGGCATGGCGAGCAGTAGTGGCGTGACGAACAACGCCGCTGCCGCCGCGAACGCGCCGGGAATGCCGATGACAACCCCGATCCCGATGAGCGCTTCGAACGGGTCAGGAATGCGCGTCTTCTTGCCGACGATCCGGCCGATCAGCGTCGAGCCCACGGCGAGGACCAACCCAGCCGCGATCAGCGCGAGATAGGCCGTAACGACAATCTGTCCGCTCACGCCTGCGTCGCGCAGCGCCTCATTCATCCGGCGGCGACCGGCCGCGGCTTGTCGTCGGCGCCCAGCGCGACGAAGGTGAAGGTGCCGCTGGCGACCGCAAAGGTGCGCTCGCCGTCCCGCTCGCGGCCCTCGACCTCGGCGCGGATGGTCAGCGAGGTGCGGCCCTGCTTTTCGATTTCGGCGTAAACGCTAATTTCATCCCCCACGCTCGGTGCGCCGGGGAAGCAAAGATCGGTCGCGGCAACGACGACGCACTTGCCATTGGCGGTACGCGACGCGAGGCTTCCGGCGGCAAGCCCCATCTGGCTCATCAACCACCCCCCGAACACCCCGCCATAAGGGTTGGTGTCGGACGGCATGGCCGTGATGCGGATGAGTGGAATGCGGTCACGCATTCTGGCGAGTTACGCCACCAGCCCGAGCGGGTTCTCCACCAGCGCCTTGAACGCCTTCATCAGCTTGGCCCCGTCGGCGCCGTCGATGGCGCGGTGGTCGAAGCTGCCGGTAGCACTCATGATGGTTGCGATCTGCAAGCTGTCGTCGATGACGTAGGGACGCTTCTCGCCCGCGCCGATCGCCATGATCATGCCTTGCGGCGGGTTGATGACGGCTTCGAACTGCTTGATCCCGAACATGCCCATGTTGGACAGGCTTGCAGTGCCACCCTGATATTCCTCGGGCTGCAGCTTACCCTCCTTCGCGCGGCCCGCGAGGTCAGTCATTTCCTTGCTGATCGCGCTGATCGCCTTGGCATCGGCGTTGGCGACGATCGGGGTGATCAGCCCGCCCTCGATGCTGACCGCAACCGAAATGTCGGCGCGGCTGTACTTGATCAGTGTGTCGCCCGCGAAGCTGACGTTGCATTCGGGCACTTCGATCAGGCTGAGAGCAAGCGCCTTGATCAGCATGTCGTTGACCGACAGCTTGACCCCGCGCGCCTTCAGGCCCGCGTTAAGCTCGACGCGAAGCTTGAGCAGCGCGTCGAGCTGGATGTCGACGGTTAGATAGATGTGCGGGACCTGCTGCTTCGATTCGGTCAGGCGGCGCGCGATCGTCTTGCGCATGTTGCTGAGCTTGACCGCTTCATGCGGGATGTCGGTTTCGAACGGCTTCGCCGGAGCGGCCGGGGCAGACGATGCCACCAGAGTCGGTTCGGAAGCGCGCGGCGCCGCAGCCGTGCCGCCTGCGCCTTCGCCAAGATCGGCACGAACGATACGGCCGCCAGGTCCAGTGCCGGTGATGCCGGCAAGGTCGATTCCCTGTGCCTCGGCAAGACGGCGCGCGAGCGGCGAGGCCTTGATCCGATCGCCCGACTGCTTCGCCGGGGCAGGCGTCGCGGCCGCAGCGGCTGCCGGGGCGGCGGGCGTTTCACCGCCACCCTTCGCCGGCGGAGCGGGCGCGGGCGCTTCGGCCTTGGGCGCCGACTCTTCCTGCTTGGCGACGGGTGCCGGCGCGGCGTCGGCGCTCTCGCCTTCCGCCGACAGAATGGCGATCGGGGTCCCGACCTTCACCCCGTCGCTGCCTTCGGCGACCAGGATTTTCGAGATCGTGCCTTCGTCGACCGCTTCGAACTCCATCGTCGCCTTGTCGGTCTCGATTTCTGCTAGGATATCGCCCGAGGAGACGGCGTCGCCCTCCTTGACCAGCCATTTGGCAAGGGTGCCTTCCTCCATGGTCGGCGACAAAGCGGGCATTTTCAGTTCGATCGGCATGGGTGCTCTTTTCGGTTCGGACTCGTCGCGGCACAAACGCCAAAGCGGCGGGCGGGGTCAAGGGTCGGACCAAATTAGCTTGCCTTGCTTGCCAGCATCGCCCGATTGACGCAGCGTTCATCCGCAGGGGGTAACGAAGATGGCACGCACCTATCTGGTGGTGATCGACGACAGCGCGGAGGCCCGCGTCGCCTTGCGCTTCGCCGCGCGCCGCGCCGCCAAGACTCAAGGCTCGGTCGAGGTGCTCGCGGTCGTCAAACCGCAGGACTTCGTTCAATGGGGCGGCGTGCAGGCCGCGATCGAGGAAGAACAGCGCCTTCGCATCGAGGCCAGCGTGGCCGCTTCGGTCGGCGAGATCATGGACGCGGCGGGCCTGAAGCCGGAGATTGTCGTCAAGCAGGGCGACCCCGTGACCGTCGTGCGCGCCTATGTCGGCACGCGCGACGATGTCGCGGCGCTGGTGCTTGGTGCTGCGCCCTCGGGAAGCCCTGGGCCGATCGTCGCCGATTTCACCGGCACCGATGCGGGCAAGCTGCCCTGCCCGCTGATGATCATCCCCGGCGGACTGACCGACGAGCAGCTTGAAAATCTGAGCTAGATCGCGGTCGCCATGATCGCGGCGAGCCGGACGCAGCCCGCCTCATCCTCGGCATCGAACCGAGCGGGCGTCGGGCTGTCGAGGTCGAGAACCGCCAGCAGTTCTCCATCGCGAACGATCGGCACGACCAGCTCACTGCGGCTGGCAGCATCGCAGGCAATGTGGCCGGGGAAGGCGTGGACATCCACGACGCGCTGCGCTTCCAGGCTCGCCGCCGCCGCGCCGCACACGCCCTTGCCGAACGGAATGCGGATGCACGCTGCGCGCCCCTGGAAAGGCCCAAGCACCAGTTCACCGTCGACGTTGCGATAAAAGCCCGACCAGTTGAGGTCGGGAAGGCTTTCGGCAATCAGCGCCGAGGCATTGGCCATGTTGGCGATACCGTCGGGTTCCCCCGCGACCAGGCTCTCGAGCGCGGCGGCGAGCTCGGCATAGAGCGACGGTTTGTCCGCGGCGGCAATCTTGAAGTCGTACATCAGTCCAGGCTCACTTTCCCGCGGCCGCGCTTGATTTCGCTGCGACCCTTTTTTTCATCGACGCGCTTGGCCTTCGCCGAGCGGCTCGGCCGCGTCGGGCGGCGCTTCGCCTGCACGATATGGGCATCCTCGATTATCGCCGCCAGCCGGGCGCGGGCATCTTCGCGATTGGCCTCCTGCGTTCGATAGCGGCGCGCGGTGATCAGCAATTCGCCGCCGCTGGTCATCTTGCTTCCCGCGATGACCTTCAGCCGCGCATAGACGTCGGGGCTGAGGCCAAGGCGAAAGACGTTGCAGCGAAGCTGACAGGCGGTCGCGACCTTGTTGACATTCTGACCGCCCGGCCCGGTCGCGGCGAGGAATTTTTCGCTCAGCGCATCCTCAGGAATCTCGCGCGGCATCGGTCCATTCCCCGAAGCGGTCGGGCAGCGGCGCGGTCACGTCGATCGTCGGCTTGGCACCGCGCGGAACGACCAGCCGCGACGCGTGAAGCAGCATCTCGCCGCCCGGATAGCCGTAGACACGGTCACCGACGATGCCGACGCCTAGGCCTTCGCGGGCATGCGCGCGGATCTGGTGCGTGCGGCCGGTCAGCGGGCGAAACTCGACCATCGTCTTGCCGTCGCGCACGCCCAACTTTCGCCAGCGGGTCTTGGCGGACTTGCCGCCCAGCTTGCCGTCGGGATCGCCGATCATCCGCCAGCCGGCTTCCGCGCTGCTCGTCTTGGCCAGTGGCAGGTCGATCGTGCCTTCGTCGCCCTCGATCTCGGCGCCGAGGACCGCAAGGTAGTATTTTTCCACCGCGCCGCTTTCGAACGCAGCCTGGCTTTCGGCGCGGGCGCGCGGGTTGCGCGCGAACAACAGGCAACCCGACGTGTCTTGGTCCAGCCGGTGCATCGGCGTCGGCGGGCGCTTGAAGCCTAACATCAGTTCCTGAATCCGAAATTCGATGCAATCGCCGCCGAGCCGCGGCGCGTCGACGGGAAGCCCGGCGGGCTTGTCGATGACGATGTTGTCGCCGTCGATGAATATGATGCGGTCTTCGAGATGCATGGCGGCTCCTTTGGCCGTGACCACCCGACAAGTCCACCGTTGCGCACAAGCAACATTGCCCGATCTTAACTGACCTTTACGCACTATTAACCTTTTGCCGTCACATCTTGCATGGTTAATGGACGCTTAGACGTCGTTAAGGACGCGCAACTACCTGACGCGACCGATCGGCGGCCTGACGAGGGGTGCAATCAATGCGGGTACTGCTGATCGAAGACGAGGCGACGATCGCCAAGAGCATCGAACTGATGCTTGGGACCGAAGGGTTCAACGTCTACACCACCGACTTGGGCGAAGAGGGCTTGGACCTCGGCAAGCTCTACGATTACGATATCATCCTGCTCGATCTCAACCTGCCCGACATGCATGGTTACGACGTGCTGAAGAAGCTTCGCACCGCGAAGGTCGGGACGCCGGTTCTGATCCTTTCGGGTGTCGGCGAAATGGACAGCAAGGTCCGCGCGCTCGGCTTTGGCGCCGACGATTATGTGACCAAGCCATTCCATCGCGACGAGCTGATTGCGCGCATCCACGCCATCGTCCGCCGCTCGAAGGGCCACAGCCAGTCGGTCATCCGCACCGGCAAGCTCGCCGTGAACCTCGACGCCAAGACGGTCGAAGTCGACGGCAGCCGCGTCCACCTGACCGGCAAGGAATATGCGATGCTGGAGCTGCTTTCGCTCCGCAAAGGCACCACGCTCACCAAGGAAATGTTCCTCAACCATCTCTACGGCGGCATGGACGAGCCCGAGCTCAAGATCATCGACGTCTTCATCTGCAAGCTGCGCAAGAAGCTGAGCCTGGCGTGCGGCGGCGACAATTACATCGAAACCGTCTGGGGCCGCGGCTATGTGCTGCGCGATGCCGAAGGCGACGTGGTGACGCCCGAGGCGGCGGTCGCCTGATCCTGACGAAGCATAAAATTACAAACGGCGGGGCGCGCGATCGCTCCGCCGTTTTTCGTTGCACGAGGCCGAGGTGAAGCGGCGAAAGGTCTATTTCGACGGAGGTTTCCGCGGCGGCGAAATGGAAATTGCGGTCGTTGTCGGCGGTGAGGCTTTCGTCGTGCGCAAACTGGGGAACGGCGATCGGCTCGAGGCCGAGTGGCTTGCGCTTCTCTACGGGGTCAGCGTGGCCCGTTTTCTCGGTCTCGATGACATCATTCTGCTTGGCGACGCCCTTGATGTCGTCGATCAGGCGGGCGGTAGAGCGCCGGTGACCTTATCATGCAAAGGTCATGCGGGCGCATTGGAAGCATTAAGCGAGGACCACCTGCCCCCAATCCGCCACGTCAAACGAACGCAGAACCTCGCGGGAATCGCCCTCGCCTCCGCGCATCCGCGCTGATCAGGCATCGACGAGAATCCGGCGCGGGCTTCGTGCTGGCAGTTGCCGGTCGGCGGCCTCATCGGGCGCGTCGACTTCGTCCATCGGACGCCAGCCGTCGCGGCCGAGGCGTTCCATCGGCTTGAACGTGGCCTTGTACGCCATGCGGTCCGACCCCTGCACCCAATAGCCAAGGTAGACAAACGGCAGGCTGGCGCGCGCGGCGCGAATGATGTGGTCGAGGATGATGAAGGTGCCGAGACCCTTTCGGGCACCCTCGCCGACGTCGTAGAAGCTGTAGATCATGCTGAGGCCGTCGCCCTGCTGATCGCTGAGGCAGGCGCCGACGAGCTTGCCCGGGCGCCCGTCGACCGACGGCTCGCGATACTCGATGACATAGGTGCGGACCGGGGTCTGCTCGACCATGTCGGCGAAGTCATGCTCGTCCATTTCTGCCATGCCGCCGCCGGGGTGCCGGTCGGCGAGATATTTACGCAGGAGAGCGTACTGCTCCTCGGTGCTCCACGGCCGGCACGCGCTGACTTCGAGGTCGGCGTGACGACGGATCAGTTTTCGCTGCGTGGCATTGGGCGTGAAGACGTCGGCCTTGACCCGTACCGATACGCAGGCCGAACAATCGATGCAGCTGGGCCTGTAGGCGACCGATTGCGAACGGCGGAAGCCGATGCGGCCGAGCGCCTCGTTCAACTCCCCAGCGTTGCGACCGTTAAGCTCCGTGAACACCTTCCGCTCGACCTTGCCCGGAAGGTACGGGCACGGGCTCGGGTTGGTGACGAAGAATTTCGGGAAGCGAAATGGCGCGCTCACCCTGGCCGGCCTCCAATCAATGGTTACGAAAGTCTTTATGCGACCGGTAAACGCGGTTGAAAAGAGGTCGTGCCCTGAAAAGAGGGTTAATGAATGAGCCTGTTCCGGAAAGGGACGGAGGGCGGTTAATCGAGCTCTGCGCGCTCGACGACGAACCCGGCCTTTTCGAGCGCTTCCACGAGGCGGTCGACCGCCTCGGCATCACGTGCCTCGCACTCGACTTCGATCACCGTATCCTTGGCCGGGAGGCGGGTGAAAATGCGGTGGTGGTTCGTCTCGATGATGTTGACGCCGCACTCGTGGAACTTGGCGGTGATCGCGGCGAGTGCGCCGGGGCGATCCTGCGCGGCGATGCGCAGCCGCGCGATGCGGCCGCAGCGAACCAACTCACGCACCAGCACGTTGGCGAGCAAGTGCGTATCGATATTGCCGCCGCACAGCACCGTCGCGACCTTGCGTCCCTTATAGCGATCGGGGTTGGCCAACATCGCCGCGAGACCCGCCGCTCCCGCGCCCTCAACCACCGATTTCTCGATCCCCACCAGCAGCGCGACGGCATGCTCGATGTCCTTTTCGGGCACCAGGTCGATCCGGTCGACCAGCTTGGCGATGATCGACCGCGTCAGCTGCCCCGGCTCCTTGACGGCGATCCCTTCGGCCAGCGTGTCGCCTCCAATCGCGCCATGGCCGCCTTCGACGACGTTCTTCATCGACGGATAGAGTTCGGCCTCGACCCCGACGACCTCAATGCCCGGCTTGAGCGCCTTGGCCGCGGTGGCGATCCCGCTGATCAGGCCGCCCCCGCCGATGGGAACGACGAGCATGTCGAGGTCGGGCACATCGTCGAGAATCTCGATCCCGATCGTCCCCGCGCCGGAGATGACCGCTGCATCGTCGAACGGATGGACGAAGACGAGGCCGCGTTCCTCCTCGAGCGACTTCGCATGGGCATGCGCGTCGTCGAACCGCTCGCCGTGAAGGACGACGTTGGCGCCATGGCCTTCGGTCTGCGTCACCTTGATGGTCGGGGTCGAGGTCGGCATCACGATGGTGACCGGAATGCCGAGCCGACGCCCGTGATAGGCGACCGCCTGGGCATGGTTGCCGGCGGAGGCTGCGACCACGCCGCGCGTCCTCTCCTCGGGCGTCAGTTGCAGCAATTTGTTGAGCGCGCCGCGTTCCTTATAGGCCGCGGTGAACTGCAGATTCTCGAACTTCAGCCAGACCTCTGCGCCCATAATGTCGGACAAGGTGCGGCTGTGGCGGATGGGGGTGCGGATCACGGCGCCGTCGATGGCACGGGCGGCGGCGCGGATGTCGTCGAGCGTCGGATGGTTGGTCATGCGGGCGCCGGACTAGCCCTTCCCTGCCCCTCGAACAATGGTTAGTCGTTGCGCCATGCAACGCACCGCCCTCACCCTCGCCGCCCTCCTGTCCACCGCCGCAACGCCGGCACTCGCCGACACGCTGATCGACAATGCCAAAGGCGTTCAAGTCGATGCCTCGGGGAAGCTTCAGCGCTTCACCGGCCTGTTGATCGGCGACGACGGCAAGGTGGTGCGCCTGCTGGCCGAAGGCGAGGCGCGGCCGAATGCTACGACGCGGATTGACGCGGGCTACCGCGCCCTGCTGCCGGGGCTGGTTGACGCGCACGGCCACGTCATGGGCCTCGGCACCGCGGCGCTTCAACTCGATCTGACGGGGACCAAGTCGATCGCCGAACTGCAGCAGCGGCTGCGCGAATATGCGGCGGCCAATCCCGGCAAGGGCTGGATCCGCGGGCGCGGCTGGAACCAGGAACTGTGGAGCGACGCGCGCTTCCCGACTGCCGCCGACCTCGACGCAGCGGTCGACAATCGTCCAGTGTGGCTGGAGCGAGTCGACGGACACGCCTCGGTCGGCAACTCGGCCGCGCTGAAGGCCGCGGGCATTACTGCCGCGACCAAGGCACCATCAGGCGGCAGGATCGAAAACGGCCTGTTCGTCGACGCCGCGACCGCCTTGGTCGACCGCAAGATTCCTGGCGCGAGCACTGCCGACCGCGATGCGGCGCTGGCCAAAGCGCAGGAGCTTCTGCTGTCGGTCGGAGTCACGGCCGCGGCGGACATGGGCACCACCGTCGACGATTGGCGGACGATGCAGCGCGCAGGACAGCGCGGCGCGCTCAAGGTGCGTGTGATGAGTTATGCCTCGGATCTCGATGCGCTTGCCAGCGCGGCGGGCAAAAAGCCGACCGCCTGGCTCCATGACGGGCATTTGCGGATGGCGGGAATCAAGATCTACGCCGATGGCGCGCTCGGCTCGCGTGGCGCGTGGCTGAAGGCGCCCTACCATGACATGCCCAATACGCGCGGGCTTAGCCTCATCCAGGATGCCCAGCTTCGCGATCGTGCCGGCAAGGCCGCCGCGGGCGGATTTCAGGTTGCGATCCACGCCATCGGCGACGCCGCCAATCAGCAGGTCATCACGGCCTTCGAAGGCATGAGCGCCCGTTACACCGGAGACCGTCGCTGGCGGATCGAGCATGCACAGGTCCTCGATCCGAAGGACCTGCCGCGGCTTGCCAAGTCGGGGATCATCGCGTCGATGCAGCCGACCCACCAGACCAGCGACCGCACCATGGCCGAAGCACGGCTGGGGCCGCAGCGCCTGGACGGCGCTTACGCGTGGCAGACCATCGCGCGCACCGGCGCGCGGTTGGCGTTCGGGTCCGACTTCCCGGTCGAAGCCCCCAACCCCTTCCCCGGCCTCGCCGCAGCGATCAGCCGCCAGGATCCTTCGGGTCAGCCCGCCGGCGGATGGCGCCCGCAGGACAAGGTCAGCGTCGAGCAAGCGCTGTCGGGCTTCACCCGCGACGCGGCCTATGCCGGGTTTGCCGAGGACAAGTTCGGTGCGCTCGAACCGGGTCGCTACGCCGATTTCATTTTGGTCGACCGCGACATCACCACGGCAGCGCCGACCAACGTCGCCGCGGCGAAGGTCCTTGAAACGTGGGTCGGGGGCAAGAAGGTCTGGGCTAGCGCCGGCGCGACGCCCGCTCGCTGAGCATCGCCGGAGTCAGGATCTGGGGAAGCTCCTCAGGCTCGGCGCCCGGATCGTACCAAAGGTAAAGCGGAACGCCCGCGCGGCCGCGCGTTTCGAGGAAGCGCGTGATCGCGGGATCGCCGTTGGTCCAGTCGCCGGCGAGCACCTTCACGCCCGCTTCGCGAAAGGCGTCACGCGTCGACTCGCGCTCGATCGCGCCCGCCTCGTTCGCCTTGCAGCTGAGGCACCAGTCGGCGGTGAAATAGACGAAGGCGGGTTTGCCGCTCGCCAATGTCCGAGCGACCGCGGCTTCGCTCCACTTCTCCGCGCCCAAGGGGATACGGGCGGTGGTCATGTCGGCGGCGGGAACGGCCACCGCACCGGCGACGGCAACAAGCGCGGCCGCCGGAAGTGCCCACATCGCCGTCTTGCCGCCGCGCTGCCGACGACCGACGAGTGCCAGCAACAGGATGAGAATCGCGACGCCCGCGAGCCCGATCAGCAGTCCCTGAGTCCCGGCCTGTCGCCATAACAGCCACAGGCATCCGACAGCGGTCGCAGCCATCGGAATGGCAAGGAAGCGCTGCAGTCGAACCATCCATGGACCGGGCTTGGGCAAGCGGCGGCGAAGCGCGGGGATGAAGGCGACCGCAACGAAAGGGAGCGCGATGCCCAGCCCGAGCGCGGCGAACACGGCAAGCGAGCCCCACGCCGGAAGAAGAAGCGCGGTGCCGAGTGCCGCACCAAGGAACGGCCCCGCGCACGGCGTTGCGACGAATGCCGCCAAAGCGCCGGTGCCAATGCTGCCGGTCGGGCGCGCCTCGGTCCCCACCGCTGGCAGTTCGAACAGCCGCAGCAGGTTGAGCGTAATTGCGGTCGCGAGCAGCAGGAGCAGGACGATGGTACGCGGGTCCTGAAGCTGGAACGCCCACCCCGCCGAACTTCCGCCCGCCCGGATCGCAAGCAGTGCGACGCCCAATGCCGCCGTGCCGAGCACCGCGCCGAGCGCATAGCCGAGCGCATCGCGGCGCGAGGCGCGTTCGTCCCCGCCCGCCTTGGCGAGGTGCAGCGCCTTCAGCGCCAGGATCGGGAAAACACACGGCATCAGGTTGAGGAGCATGCCCCCGACCAACGCGCCGAGGATGGCGAGCACGACCGCTCCCGCCTCGACCGACCCAAGCAATTTGCCGTCCGTCGACACCGCCCCCGGTACCGCGTCGATCTCCAGCCCTCGCCCATCCCCCAGCGCCAGGACGCCGCCAAGCCGTCCGGGCTCGCCGCGCCGCCGCTTGAGGTCGGCGATCAGCGTGTCGCCGTCCCGCCGAAAGATTTGCGGCGCGGGATAATCAATTGGCCCATCTTCGGAGGGGAAGAAGATCGGCTGGTCCAACTCGACGCTGGCGGGCAAGGGAATTGCGATGCGCAGGCGATCGCCGTCGATCTGGAAACGCGCCGGACTCGATAGAGGCCGTGGCAGTGCCCGGCGCCACCCGTCGAAACGAGCGTCCGACGCCCCCGCCGGTCCGATCGGCACAGTCGCGGAAAACTCGCCCTTCTCCGGCACGCAAACTTGGTCGGTGCAAGCCAGCCATGTCGCGGTCGCCCGGATCGGCACGAAACCGCTGACGCCCGCGGGCAGCCGCAGCCGCGTGAGGATCGCATAGTCGCGCTCGAAGACATGATTGACGATGTCGGCGACGAGCAGTTTGCCCGGCACGGGATAGCGCAGCGGCCCGACGCTCGCGCCCGGCGGAAGCTGCCACTCGATGCTCATGGGCAGGCCGGCGTCGCCGGGATTGGACCAATAGCCGTGCCAGCCAGGGCTGGTGCGCATCAGGATGGCAAGCTCGACCTCGCCGCCGGGCCGCGCGGCATGCTCGACCACCAGTTCGGGCACGATCGCATTCTGACGCGGCGCGACCTGCGCGAGCGCGGGCGTCGCCATCAGCATGGCGCAAAGCAGGAGGAGCCGTGCGATCATCGCCGCCGCGCTACCCCGCGCCACCCGGTTAGTCGAGGTTGGGACGAAGCCAGCGCCGCGCCTGGTCGAGATCGACCCCGCGCCGCTCGGCATATTCGGTCAACTGATCCTCGCCGATCCGCGCCACGCCGAAATAGGCGCTGTCGGGATGCGCGAAGTAGAAACCCGAGACCGCCGAAGTCGGCCACATCGCGAAGTTCTCAGTCAGGTCGATCCCGGCCGGTTGGTCGCCGAGCAGATCGAACAGGATCGGCTTCAAGCTGTGATCGGGACAGGCGGGATAGCCCGGCGCCGGACGGATCCCGCGATACTTCTCACGAATGAGGTCCTCGTTGCTCAGCGCTTCGTCGAGCGCGTAACCCCAAACCTTGGTGCGAACATGCTGATGGAGCCGCTCGGCGAAGGCCTCGGCCAATCGGTCGGCAAGCGCCTTGAGCAGGATGTCTTTATAGTCGTCGTGATCGGCCTTGAACCGCGCCAGGTGCGAGTCGATTCCGTGGATCGCAACCGCGAAGCCGCCGAGCCAATCTTCCTCGCCCGCAGCGATGAAGTCGGCGAGGCACATGTTCGGACGACCGGCGCGCTTCTTCACCTGCTGGCGAAGGAAAGGAATCCGCTGCTGGCGATTGTCGAGCACGACCACGTCATCGCCCTCACGGCGGACCGGCCACAGGCCAACGGTCCCGCGCGCGGTCAGCCACTTTTCTGCGACGATCTGCGCGAGCATTTCCTTCGCGTCGGCGAATAGCGAGCGAGCGCTTTCGCCGACGACCTCATCCTGCAGGATGGCCGGATAATTGCCCGCCAACTCCCACGCGCGGAAGAAGGGCGTCCAGTCGATCGCTTCGACCAGATCCTCGAGCGGCCAGTCGTCGAAGACGTGCGTTCCCGGCTGCGCGGGACGCGGGCTCGGGCCTTGTTCGGGGGGCGAGAAGCCGTTGGCGCGCGCTTCGGTCAGGGACGACAGCGCATTGTCGGTGCGGCCCTCGCGCGCCTCGCGAAGCGCGCGGAAGTCATTGGCGGTGCGCTGGATCAGATCCTCGCGGCTTGGCCCTTCGCTGACCAGCGCGGTGGCGACGCCGACCGCGCGGCTGGCGTCGAGGACGTGGATCACCGGCCCCTCGAACGCCGGCGCGATCCGAAGCGCGGTATGCGCGCGGCTGGTCGTCGCGCCGCCGATCAGCAGCGGCATGTCCATGCCCGCACGCTGCATTTCCTCGGCGACGGTCACCATCTCGTCGAGGGAGGGCGTGATCAGGCCCGACAGGCCGATCATCGCCGCGCCATTCTCGTTCGCGGCTTCGAGGATCTTCGGCCACGGCACCATCACGCCAAGGTCGATGACGTCGAAACCGTTGCACTGAAGGACCACGCCGACGATGTTCTTGCCGATGTCGTGAACGTCGCCCTTGACCGTCGCCATCACGATCCGGCCCTTCGACGTGTCCGCGCCCGGAGCCTTTTCAGCCTCAATGTAGGGCAGCAGATGCGCGACCGCCTTTTTCATCACGCGGGCTGATTTCACCACCTGCGGCAGGAACATCTTGCCCGACCCGAACAGATCGCCGACCAGATTCATGCCCTGCATCAGCGGGCCTTCGATCACCTCGATCGGCCGCGCGAACAGCTGCCGCGCTTCCTCAGTATCGGCGACGATATCGGCGTCGATGCCCTTGACCAGCGCATGAGCCAGCCGTTCGCGGACCGGCCAGCCGCGCCATTCGGCGGCCTGCTTCTCGGCGACCGCATCAGTGCCGCGATATCGCTCAGCCAGCGCAATCATGCGCTCGGTGGAATCCTCGCGGCGGTCGAAGATGACGTCCTCACACGCTTCGCGAAGTTCGGGATCGATCGCGTCGTAAACGTCGAGCTGGCCCGCGTTGACGATCGCCATGTCGAGTCCGGCGGGGATGGCGTGATAGAGGAACACCGAGTGCATCGCGCGGCGCACCGGTTCGTTGCCGCGGAACGAGAAGCTGAGGTTGCTCAGGCCGCCCGAGATGTGCGCATGCGGACAGCGAATGCGGATCTCGCGGCACGCCTCGATGAAGTCGATCGCGTAGCGGCGGTGCTCGTCGATCCCGGTCGCGATTGCGAAGATGTTGGGATCGAAGATGATGTCCTGCGGCTGGAAGCCGTTTTCGGTGAGCAATTTGTAGGCGCGCTCGCAAATCTCGACCTTGCGCTCCTTGGTGTCGGCCTGACCGGTCTCGTCGAATGCCATCACCACCGCAGCGGCGCCGTAGGAGCGGACCTTGGCGGCGACTTCCAGAAACGGCCCCTCACCTTCCTTCAGGCTGATCGAATTGACGATCGGCTTGCCCGATACGCACTGGAGCCCGGCCTCGATCACGCTCCACTTGGAGCTGTCGATCATCACCGGCACCCGCGCGATGTCGGGTTCGGCGGCGAGCCGGTTGAGGAAGGTCGTCATCGCCTGCTCGCCGTCGAGCAGCGCTTCGTCCATGTTGACGTCGACGATCTGCGCGCCGGCATCGACTTGTTCGCGCGCAACTTCGACTGCGGCGTCGTAATCACCCGCGAGGATCAGCTTCTTGAACTTGGCGGAGCCGGTGACATTCGTTCGCTCGCCGATGTTGACGAATCGGGCGCCGCTTCCGGCGCCAATTTCCTGAGTCATGCGGCGAGGATCATCGGTTCGAGGCCCGCAAGAACGGTGCGGGTCGGTGACGCCGGGACGGCGCGCGGCGTGCAATCGCGCGTCGCCCCGGCGATGGCGGCGATATGCGCGGGAGTGGTCCCGCAGCATCCGCCGACAATGTTCACCAGCCCGCTCTCCAACCACTGCGACACCTGTGCCGCGGTTTCCTCCGCGGCCTCATCGTAGCAGCCAAGGTCGTTGGGCAAACCGGCATTCGGATAGGCCATGATCAGCGTGTCCGCCTGGCCGGAAAGGGAAGCGAGGTGCGGCCGAAGCTGCGCCGCGCCGAACGAGCAATTGAGGCCGATCGTGACCGGCCGCGCATGGCGGACGCTGGCCCAGAAGGCCTCGACCGTATGACCCGACAGGTTGCGACCGCTAAGATCGGTCAGCGTCATCGAAATCATGATCGGCAACGGCCGGCCAAGGTCGGCCTCGGCATCGAGCGTAGCAGAAATCGCGGCCTTGCAGTTGAGCGTGTCGAAGACCGTTTCGATCAGGATGAAGTCGACCCCACCTTCCACCAGCGCATCGATCTGTTCGCGATAGACGGCGCGGACGGTGGCGTAATCGACTTCGCGATAGCCGGGATCGTTGACGTCGGGTGATAGCGACAGCGTCTTGTTGGTGGGCCCAAGCGCGCCCGCAACCCAACGCTTGCGCCCGTCGACCGCGCTGGCCTTGTCGGCGACTTCGCGGGTCAGCTTGGCCGCCGAGCGGTTGATGTCGGCGACCAGCGCCTCGGCCCCGTAATCGGCCTGGCTGATGCGATTGGCGTTAAACGTGTTGGTGGCGAGAATATCAGCGCCCGCATCGACGAATCGCGAGGCGATGGCCGCCACGATCTGCGGCTGCGTCAGGTTGAGGAGATCGTTGTTGCCCTTCTGGTCGTGGGTGAAGGAACGACCGCCGCGAAAATCCTGCTCGTCCAGCCGTTCGGCCTGGATCATCGTGCCATAGGCACCATCCTTGACGAGCACGCGCTTGGCCGCCTCGGCTCTCAGCGTATCGGCGGCACTCATGCCCTTACCCCCAGCATGTGACAGATGGCGTAGGCCAATTCTGCCCGGTTCAACGTGTAGAAATGGAAATCGCGAACGCCTCCGGCATAAAGCTGGCCGCACAATTCGCCCGCGATCGTCGCGGCGACCAGCGCGCGCGCGGCGGGGAGATCGTCGAGGCCTTCGAAAATATGGTCCATCCACGCCGGGATCTCGGCGCCGCACTGTCCGGCGAATTTGCGCGTCTGCGCGACGTTGCTGATCGGCAGGATGCCCGGGACGATCTCGATATCCACGCCGCGCGCGGCGACGCGGTCGCGGAAGCGGAAGAAATTCTCTGCGGCAAAGAAAAATTGCGTGATCGCGCGATCGGCGCCCGCGTCGATCTTGCGCAACAGATTGTCGAGGTCGCTGTCCGGACATTCCGAATCGGGGTGAACCTCGGGATAGGCAGCGACCGAAATCTCGAACGGCCCGATCTTCTTGAGACCCGCGACCAGCTCGGCGGCGTTCGAGTAGCCCTGCTCATGCGGGACATAGGCCTGCCCGGGTTCGCTCGGATCGCCGCGAAGCGCGACGATGTGTCGAACGCCCGAATCCCAATAGGCGCGGGCGATGTCGTCGATCTCGCCGCGGCTTGCACCGACACAGGTCAGGTGCGCGGCGGGCGCCAGGTCCGTTTCGCGGACCAGCCGCTCGACGGTCGCGTGGGTGCGCTCACGGGTCGAGCCGCCAGCGCCATAGGTGACCGAGACGAAGCGCGGCTTGAGAGGCGCCAGCGTCTCGATCGAGCGCCACAGCGTTTCGTTCATCGCGTCCGACTTCGGCGGGAAGAATTCGAAGCTGACGGCGATGTCGCCGCGCGCCGCGGCGAACAGCGGGGCATGGTCGGCTAGCGCCTGGCGAGCCTCGCGGTTCATGCCGCCACCTTTTCGCGCCGACGCACGCCCGGACGGCGACCACGCCAAAGAATCACTGACAATTCGCCGCCTTCCAATCGTTCAATTCGGTCCAGTTTCAGCCCCGCCGCCGCGAACCAGCCGCGCATGGCATCGTCGGCAAAACCAAGCCGAAGGTGCGCGTCCCGCTCGCGAAGATCCTCGCGCTCATGCGGCGCGAAGTCGACGACCAGCAGACGCGCTCCCGGCGCCATCACGCGCGCCGCCTCGGCGATCGCCGCCGCGGGCTGCTGCGCGAAATGAAGGACCTGGTGAAGGATCACGCTGTCGGCGCTGCCGTCGGCCAGCGGCAAGGCATACATGTCGCCTTGGCGAAGGCTGGCCCGCGCAATTTGCGCCTCCTCCAGCTTCACGCGCGCCAGGCGCAGCATCTCCGACGATCGATCGATCCCGATCGCGCTGTCGGCGGACGGCGCGAACAATTCGAGCATCCGGCCCGTGCCCGTCCCGATGTCGAGCAAGGCGCCGATCGGCTCATCGGTCAGCAAGTCGGCGATCGCCTGTTCGACTTCGCTGTCGGCGACATGAAGCGAGCGAATGCTGTCCCACGCCGAGGCGCGCGCTTCGAAATAGCGGCGGGCGGCTTCGGCGCGATCGGCGCGGACGGCCTCCAACCGGGCGGCATCGGCCGCGAACAGCGCGGCGGCGCGCTCGTCAGACCAGCGATCGATTGCATCAAACAGGGGCGCGGTGCGCGCCGCATCGGCAAGTTGCAGGAAGACCCAGCTTCCTTCCTTGCGGCGATCGACCAGCCCCGCCTCGGAAAGGATGCGAACGTGGCGCGAGACGCGCGGCTGGCTCTGGGCCAGCACCTGCGCCAACTCCCCGACCGACAGCTCCATCGCTCGCAGCAACGCGATGATCCGCAGACGGCTGGTATCGGCCAGCGCCTGGAAAAATACGGCTAGAGAGAGTTCGTCAGACACCGGATAAGGATATAAACATATCTTTATATCGGTCAATCAACCACTGCCATTGAAATGCCAAAATTCGATTCGTCGCAAATGACGATTGCGTGACGGCACCCGCGTCTATATTTCGGCGCGCTGGCCCGATGCCTCGGCGGCGGGCCAAGCTGGGACGGTCCTTCGCGAGGAGGCCGCCCTTTAAAAGCAAGGAATGGAACGATCATGAAGAAGGTTGCACTGACCGTTGCGGTCCTCGCGCTTGGCCTGGCCGCGTGCGAAACCCAGACCGAGAACGCCATCGAAAACACCACTGTCGAAAACGCCGTCGAGAACGACGCTGCGGCGGCCGAAAGCGCCGTCGACAACGCGCTGGACGATGCCGGCAACACCGTTGAGAACGCCGCCGACGCCACTGGCAATGCGGTTGCGAACACCGGTGAAGCGCTCGAGAATGGCGCGGAAGCCGTCGACAACTCGATGTAATCATCGACGATTGCGTCCGTCAGGACGCGGTCGGGGCCGTCCGCCTAGCGCGGGCGGCCCTTTTTTGTTTATAAGTCTCGCATGCCCAATCGCCGACTGATCCTGCCCCTGATGGCACTCGCGCTCGCCGCGTGCGATCGCGGCGAAAAGGTCGAGGCACCGACGGAAGCGCAAACCGCGCAACTCGACGAGGCTGACCGGATGCTCGACACGATGGCCGATCGCGACGCGCCGCGAGAAGAGGCCAACACCGCCGCCCCGCGTCACCGCGCCGACGACAACATCACCGACTAAGACCCACGAAAAAGGGCCGGGAAGCGTTCGCTCCCCGACCCCATTTCATTGGCTGAGTAGCCGGACTTTTAGAAGTCCATGCCGCCCATTCCGCCCATTCCGCCGCCCGGCATGCCGCCCATGGCGGGCTTGTCGTCGGGCAGCTCGGCGATCGTCGCTTCGGTGGTGATCAGCAGGCCAGCGACCGAAGCCGCGTCCTGCAGAGCCGTCCGAACGACCTTGGTCGGATCCACGACGCCGGCGGCGACGAGGTTCTCGTAGGTATCGGTCGCAGCGTTGAAGCCCTGCGTCTGATCACCTTCACGAAGCAGGTTGCCTGCGACAACCGCACCGTCAACACCCGCGTTCTGCGCGATCTGGCGAAGCGGGGCTTCGATCGCCTTGCGGATGATGTCGATGCCGCGGGTCTGGTCGTCGTTGGCACCCTTGAGGCCGTCGAGCGACTTGGTCGCATAGAGCAACGCGGTACCGCCGCCGGGGACGATGCCTTCCTCGACCGCAGCGCGGGTCGCGTGGAGGGCGTCGTCGACGCGATCCTTGCGCTCCTTGACCTCGACCTCCGATGCGCCGCCGACCTTGATCACGGCCACGCCGCCAGCAAGCTTGGCGAGACGCTCCTGGAGCTTCTCACGGTCATAGTCGCTGGTGGTGTTCTCGATCTGCTGGCGGATAGCGCCGGTGCGGGCCTCGATCGTTTCGTGGGTGCCGGCGCCGTCGACAATGGTCGTCGCGTCCTTGTCGATGGTGACGCGCTTGGCGGTGCCGAGCATGCCGATCGTCACGTTCTCCAGCTTGATGCCGAGATCTTCCGAGATCATTTCACCGGCGGTGAGGATCGCGATGTCTTCGAGCATCGCCTTGCGACGATCGCCGAAGCCCGGCGCCTTGACGGCGGCGACCTTGAGGCCACCGCGCAGCTTGTTGACGACGAGGGTCGCCAGCGCTTCACCTTCGATGTCCTCGGCGATGATCAGCAGCGGACGGCCCGACTGCACGACCGCTTCGAGGATCGGCAGCATCGCCTGAAGGTTGCTGAGCTTCTTCTCGTGGATCAGGATGTACGGGTCGTTGAGTTCGACCTGCATCTTTTCCGCGTTGGTGATGAAGTAGGGCGAGAGGTAGCCACGGTCGAACTGCATGCCTTCGACGACGTCCAGCTCGAACTCGAGGCCCTTGGCTTCCTCGACGGTGATCACGCCTTCCTTGCCGACCTTGTCCATGGCTTCGGCGATCTTTTCGCCGACTTCACGGTCGCCGTTGGCCGAGATGATGCCGACCTGCGCGATTTCCGCCGAGCCCGACACGGGCTTCGAGCGGCCCTTGAGGTCTTCAACAACCTTGGTGACTGCGAGGTCGATGCCGCGCTTGAGGTCCATCGGGTTCATGCCGGCGGCAACCGACTTCATGCCTTCACGGACGATCGCCTGGGCGAGAACGGTGGCGGTGGTGGTGCCGTCGCCGGCGAGGTCGTTGGTCTTGGATGCGACTTCGCGAAGCATCTGCGCACCCATGTTCTCGAACTTGTCCTTAAGTTCGATTTCCTTGGCGACGGTGACGCCGTCCTTGGTGATGCGCGGCGCGCCGAAGCTCTTGTCGATGACGACGTTGCGGCCCTTGGGACCGAGCGTCACCTTGACGGCATCGGCGAGGATATCGACGCCGCGCAGGATGCGCTCACGAGCGTCGCGGCTGAATTTCACGTCCTTGGCTGCCATGTGGCTACCCTTTCAAACTGTAGTTGAGTTATTGCGTAGCGAGGAGGTCAGCCGATGATCCCGAGGATATCGCTTTCCTTCATGATGATCAGGTCTTCGCCGTCGACCTTGACCTCGGTGCCCGACCACTTGCCGAACAGAATGCGGTCGCCGGCCTTGACGTCGAGCGGCGTGATCGTGCCAGTCTCCGAGCGAGTGCCGGTGCCGATCGAGACGACTTCGCCTTCCTGCGGCTTTTCCTTGGCCGAATCGGGGATGATGATCCCGCCAGCGGTCTTTTCCTCGGCCTCGACGCGGCGGACGAGGACTCGATCATGAAGCGGCCTGAAACCCATGGTGCTTGACCCTTTGTCATTCGATTGATGTTGGGCGCTTGGCACTCCCATCACGCGAGTGCCAGCGATGGACGGCATATGGGAGCGACCCCCAATCCCGTCAATGGCGCGGCCGATCAGATTTTGTGGACGCCGACGAGTCCCAACGCCTCGCGCCGGTTCCAGCGCCACAGCATCAGCGCTGCGACGATGGCGAGGCCGATCGCGAGCCCCGTCCAGATGCCGACGCCGTTCCAATCCTGCGCGAAAGCAAGCCACGCCCCCGCGCCGATGCCGATCGCCCAATAGCCGATGAAGGTGAAGATCATCGGCACGCGGGTGTCGTGGAGCCCGCGCAGCATGCCGGCGCCGACGACCTGCGCACCGTCGACGACTTGGAAGATCGCGGCGATGCCGAGGAAGGTGACGCCCAGCGCGATGACGCGGGCGTTGGCGGGCGTGTCGTCGAGGAAGATGGTCATCAGGTCGCGCGGGACCAGCCAGATGACCAGCGCCATCGCTGCCATGAACACGACTCCCATCGTCCACGCGACCCAGCCGGCGCGTCCGATCCCGGCGCGGTCGTCCTGTCCCAGGAACAGGCCGACGCGAACCGTTGCCGCCTGGGCCAGTCCCCACGGCACCATGAACGACAGCGCCGCGATCTGCAGCGCCACCGCGTGCGCGGCCACACTCTCGGCGTCGATCAGACCCATCAGGTAAGCGGCAGCGCTGAACACCCCGCCTTCGAAGCCCATCGCCAGGCCAATCGGCAGGCCAAGCCGCCACAGCCGCCGGTAGCGCGGCCAGTCGGGCCGCCACCAGCGCGCGAAGACGTGGAAACGGCGGAATTGCCGATCACGTACGATGACCACGCCAAGCGCGATGGCGAGCAGGAACCAGACGATGCTGCTCGCCAGGCCGCCGCCGATGATCCCCAGTTCGGGCAGGCCGAAATGGCCGAAGATCAGGCCGTAACCGAGCAATGCGTTGAGCACGATCCCGACGAGGCTGATCGACAGGATCCAGCCCGGCCGTTCGAGCGCCGAGACGAAGTTGCGCATCGCCTGGAAAACCAGGAACGGCAGAAGCGACCACATATAGCCCTTGAGGAACAGGGCGGCGTCGGCGGCGAGGCCCGGGTCCTGCCCCAGCCCGCGAATGAGCGGCTCGGCATTCCACAACAGCAGCCAGATCGGCGGAACTACGGTCACGATCAGCCACAGCGACTGGCGGAAAGTCCGGCGCACTTCGCGCAGGTTTGCACGGCTGCGGCCGAGCGCGGTCGCCATCATCGGCGACGAGGCGGTGACGAGTCCAAGGCAGATCAGGCTGAACGCGAAGTTGAGATTGAGCCCCAGCGCCGATGCCGCCAGCGGGCGCGGCCCCAGCCAGCCCATCAGCACCACGTCGGTCGCCTGGATCGCCGCCATCGTCAGGTTGGCGAGGATCAGCGGCCACGCCAGCGAAAGCGTCGCCTTAAACTCGGCGGTCCAGGGAGAAGCGGAGGGCATCGCCGCGCAGGTAGCAGCTTTCCCCCGCCGTGCCAGCCGTCCCCATTGGTCGAAAAGCCTTGGGCCAAGCCAAGTCGCTGGGCTAGGCGCCATTTAACGGAAATTGGAGAAGCAGATGCGGTTCGTTCGTGCGGTGTGGAAGTTGCTGGTCGGCGTAAAGGACGCGCTGGTCCTCGTCTTCATGCTCCTGTTCTTCGGCCTGCTTTATGCGGCGCTGTCCTCACGCCCGACCGCGATCGAGGACGGCGTGCTGGCGATGGATCTCGACGGCGTGATCGTCGAACAGGCGTCGCGTCCCGATCCCTTCTCGACCCTCGCCGGCGGCACCATGACCCGCGAACATCAGCTTCGCGACCTCGTCGCCACGCTGAACAAGGCGCGCGATGACGACCGGGTGAAGGCCGTCGCGCTTGACCTCGACGGATTCCTCGGCGGCGGGCAGGCCTCGCTCGCGTCGCTCGGCCAGGCGCTCGACGCGGTTCGCAAAAGCGGCAAGCCTGTCGTCGCCTTCGCAACTGGATACACTGACGATCGCTACCAGCTGGCGGCGCACGCGTCCGAAATCTGGATGCCCTCGCTCGGCGCGCTGGCGGTTGCCGGCCCCGGCGGCAACAACCTCTATTACAAGGGGCTGATGGACAAGCTTGGCGTGACCGCCAACATCTATCGCGTCGGAACCTACAAGTCGGCGGTCGAGCCCTATACCCGCAACGACATGTCGCCCGAGGCGCGCGAAAATGCGCAGGCTTTGGGCGACGCGCTGCTCCAGACGTGGCGCGACGATATCGCCCGCGCGCGCCCCGCCGCCGCTGGTGGCCTCTCGCGGATGCTGGCCGATCCGGTCGGTGTCACCCGCGCCGCGCGCGGCGACCTAGCGCAGGCCGCGCTCCAGTTGAAGCTGATCGATCGCATCGGCGAGCGCGGCGGATATGAGGCGCGCCTCGCCGAGCTTGGCGGGAAGGACGACAAGACCGCGCACGGCTACAAGCGCATCGGCCTTGCCGCTTACCGCGAACAGGCCGTTACCGAAGACAAGGGACCGATCGGCGTCGTCACCATTGCCGGGACGATCGTCGACGGCACCGCCGGACCCGGCAGCGCGGGCGGCGAAACCATCGCCGACGCGATCGACAAGGGCGTCGCCAAGGGCAATCTGAAAGCGCTTGTCGTCCGCGTCGACAGCCCGGGCGGATCGGCCCTTGCGTCTGAGCGTATCCGTCAGTCGATCCTGAAGGCCAAGCAGCGCAAGATCCCGGTGGTCGTATCGATGGGCGACGTCGCCGCGTCGGGCGGCTATTGGGTCGCGACGCCGGGCGACTACATCTTTGCCGAACCGTCGACCATCACCGGGTCGATCGGCGTGTTCGGTGTTTTGCCCAGCTTCCAGGGCAGCCTCGCCAAGCTGGGTGTCGGCGCCGACGGCGTGAAGACGACCCCGCTGTCGGGAGAACCCGACCTGCTCAACGGCCCATCGGAAGCCGCGGGCGCACTGATTCAGGCGGGGGTCGAGCAAATCTACACCCGTTTCCTGGCGATCGTTGCCCAATCGCGCCGCAAGACCCCCGCCGACATCGACCGCATCGCGCAGGGCCGAGTGTGGGACGGCGGAACGGCGCGCCAACTTGGGCTGGTCGACGGCTTCGGCGACATGGACGAGGCGATCGCCAAGGCTGCTGAGCTTGCCAAGCTTGGCGAGGACGAGCGCGGTCTCACCTATCTCGATCAGGAAAAGAGCTTCGCCGACACGCTGATGGAATCGTTCGCGAGCGAGGAAGAGGACGATGCCGAGGCACCCGCCGACGCGTTGGCCACGCTCTCGCCGGCGCCGGAAGCTTTGCTGGTCCGCGCGATCGCCGACCTTCAGATGATCATGTCGGGTCCGACCATCCAGGCGCGCTGCCTGTCCTGCCCGCCGACATCGGCGGCGCCGCAGTTGAGCGACGCCGACCGGAGCTGGGTGGCGCGGTGGCTTAGTCTGAACTGACCGGCTTGCGCCGCTTGCCTTTGCGGCGGATGGTGAGCGGCATCATCACGAGCGCAAGCAGGACCATCGCCAGCGACAGCGCGGAGAAGGTGACGACCCACGGGTTGTCGGTCTCCTCGCGGCCCTCAAGGTCCATGATGTGCAAGCCCCACATGAAGTCGTAGACTCGCCACCATTTGGTGCGTCGAGCAACGATCTCGCCCGATCCGCTGTCAACGTAGAAGTGCGTCCCATCGCTCATCGCTACGCGCCAGCCGTTCATGGCACGGCGAAGCTCGAGCGGCGGGGAGTCGGCGGCGACTCGGCTGGTACCCGCGACCGTCGCGGTGCCGGCATAGCGCGCGGCAACTTCGCGCGCCGCTTCGGGCGCGCCAAGCGGTGGAAGCAGCCGACCTGTCGCCGGATCGGCCAGCCGCGCGTCGCCATCGGCGAAGCGGACAATCCAGCGCGGGCCTGCGGCGCGGCTTTCAAGCGACATCTGCGTGAGGGAGCGACCCTGGATGACAGGGGCGGTGAAGCCGGCGGTCGAGGAAATGGGCACGACTGGCTTCAGCAGGTCGGTGCCGCGGACCTCTTCGATCGGCCGGGCCACCATCACCAATCCCGACACCGTCCAAAACAGCATCGGCACGCCCACCAGCCAGCCAAGCCACACATGGTAGCGGCGCAGCGAACTTCGCAGACCCACGATCTTCTCCCTGTTAACGCATCCACTCCCCGCGATGCGGCGCCATGCCCCGGCGCCCCGCGCGAATCATCTGGCGCCCGTGTCTAACGGCACAGATGGAGAACGCCACGACTTTATCTAACCGAGGTTAATGCCTCAGTCGTAAGCGGGAGCTTTCCAGACAGGGTTAGCAATCGATGAACGCAGTTTCGCGGCGCCCCGCGCATCGCGCGAGCCGGCGGCGATCGACGCTGTGCCGGGATCAGATGTGGATCGGCTTGCCTTGCACCGCCATCGCCGCTTCCTTCAGCGCCTCGGCGTGCGTTGGATGCGCGTGGCAGGTGTAGGCGATGTCTTCCGACGTCGCGCCGAACTCCATGGCCTGCGCCGCCTGCGCGATCATCGTTCCGGCAAGGCTGGAAATGATCCACACGCCAAGCACGCGGTCGGACTTGGCATCGGCAATCACCTTCACGAAACCGTCGGTGTCGCGATTGGTCTTCGCGCGGCTGTTCGCCATGAACGGGAACTTGCCGACCTTCAGCTCGTGCCCGGCCTCCTTGGCCTGCTCTTCACTGAGGCCGACGCCCGCGATCTCGGGGTGGGTATAGACCACCGACGGAATCACCGCATGGTTCACGATTCCCGTCTGGCCCGCGATATTCTCGGCCGCGGCAATGCCTTCGTCCTCAGCCTTGTGCGCCAGCATCGGGCCGGGGATGACGTCGCCGATCGCCCAGATCGACGGCACCGCGGTGCGGAAGTCGTGATCGGTGTCGATCTGCCCGCGCTTGTTGAGTGACAGGCCGACCTTGTCGAGGCCAAGGCCGTCGGTGTTCGGCTTGCGACCGATGGCGACGAGCACCGCATCGGCTTCGATCGTCGACGCCTCCCCGCCCTTGGCCGGTTCGACCGTCAGCGTCGCCTTCCCGCCCGACACATTTGCGCCGGTGACCTTGGTCCCGGTCTTGATGTCGAAGCCCTGCTTCTTGAAGATCTTGGCGCTTTCCTTGCGCACTTCCTCGTCCATGCCGGGCAGGATCTGGTCGAGATATTCGACCACGGTGACCTTCGCGCCAAGCCGAAGCCACACGCTTCCAAGCTCGAGCCCGATCACCCCGCCGCCGATGACGACCATGTGTTCGGGCACCTTGGGGAGCGCGAGCGCGCCGGTCGAATCGACGATCACACCTCCATCATTATCGACCTCGACGCCCGGAAGCGGAGTCACCGACGATCCCGTCGCGATCATGATGTTCTTGGCGGTCACGATCTGGTCGCCGACCTTGACGCTGTTGGCGCTCTCGAAAGCGGCATAGCCCTTCAGCCAGTCGACCTTGTTCTTCTTGAACAAGAATTCGATCCCGCCGGTCAGTTCCTTGACCGCCTTCGCCTTTTCGCCATGCATCTGGTCGAGATTGAGGCTCGCACCCTGAAGGTCGATCCCGAACTTGGCGAGGCTGCCCGACTTGGCTTCGGCATAAAGCTCCGACGCGTGAAGCAGTGCCTTCGAGGGAATGCAGCCGACGTTGAGGCAGGTGCCGCCGAGCGTCTCACGCCCTTCGGCGCAGGCGGTCTTCAGGCCCAGTTGCGCCGCGCGGATCGCGGCGACATAGCCACCGGGTCCGGCACCGATGACGATCAGGTCGTAGTCGAAGTCAGCCATGCAAATTCTTCCGTTGCGGGGTTTCGAGGCGACATAGAGACGCCGCGCCGTGGAATCCACCCCGCACCATCTTCACTAGCCTGCAGCGCGCCCGCCGCGATCACTCGTTCGATGCGGATCTCTAGCGGTTATAGCGGCAGAATGACGTCGACGCGGCGATTCCGTTGTCGGCCGGCAGGATTGTCGGCGCCGTCGGGCGACGCATTGGGCGCGACCGGCTTGGTTTCGCCCAGCCCGACGGCGCGAAGGCGACCGGCCTCGACACCGCGCTGGACCAACGCACCCACCACCGCGTCCGCGCGGCGCTTCGAGAGAGCGAGGTTGTAAGCATCGTCGCCGTTCCCGTCGCTATGCCCTTCGACCTGGATCGCGCCCTGCTGGTTGCGCGCGAGCGTTGCCAGCTTGTCGAGCGTCGAATTGGCATCTGCACGCACGTCGGCGGCATCATAGTCGAACAGCACGTCGGTCGGCAGCTCTACCAGCAACCCGCGTACCGTCGTCCGTGCGCCAAGATCAGCCTTCAACTGCGCAATGCTGACCAGCGACGACTTACGCGTCGAGGGAGCGGGCACGTTTGCGGTCGACGTCGATCGGAAGGTCGACCGGCGCTGTTCGCCACTTGGCGTCCGTACCTGGTCGTTCGTGGCGGTGACGTCTTCACGGTCACCGCACCCCGTCAGCAGCAGCAAGCAGCCCAATGGAGTCGCGATGCGGAGCCTCATTTGTACCCGAGCTGCACGAGGGGGATCTGGAAGGTCATCGGCGGCGTGTCCTGAACCTCACTGTCCTTATACCCTTCGTTAAGCACCAGCACCGCGTCGCTGCCCTCGAGCGGGCGACCCTTGAACACCAGTTCCCCGGTCAGCGTCTGGGTCGGCGCGACCTTCAGATATTCGTTGCCATCGGGCGCGCGCATTTCGAGCTGCGCGCCATTGCCACCCGACAGATAGGACCGTCGGTTCAGGGCGGCGGATCGCGAATAATTGTTCACGATCTTCACGCCGACGACCGTCTCCGCCGGCAGCATCTGGATCGAGGTCAGCTGCACGACGACGCCCGACTGGCTGGTTTGCGTCAGGTTGAGCGGAAAAACAGCCGAAGCTTCGGCCGCTGGTGCGGTCGTGGTCGCGTTCGAAGGCTCATCGCCACCGGACGCCGTCGACGTCGGCGCGGCATCATTGGCCGTGTTTTCGGTCGTTTCGCTGCTGCAAGCAGACAAAAGCATCGCCGCCGCGGCGACAGGCACGAAAGTCAGTCGAAAGGTGGAGGACATGGTGGTGACGCTTCCCTGTTGCTGAACATGCAACCGAGTGAACGCCGCCGAACCGAATCGGCTCCCTCGCCTACAGGTCGATCAGCAGACGCGTCGGGTCTTCGATCGCTTCCTTGACGCGGACGAGGAAGGTAACCGCCTCGCGACCGTCGATCAGGCGGTGATCGTAGGAAAGCGCCAGGTACATCATCGGACGGATCACGACCTGACCGTCCTTCGCGACCGGACGATCCTCGATCCGGTGCATCCCCAGCACCGCTGACTGTGGCGGGTTGATGATCGGGGTCGACAGCAGGCTACCGAACACGCCGCCGTTGGAGATGGTGAAGGTGCCGCCCTTCATGTCGTCCATACTGAGCGTGCCGTCCTTGGCCTTCTTGCCATAGCCGGCGATCGCCTTTTCGATCTCGGCGAAGCTCATTGAATCGGCGCCGCGAATGACCGGCACGACCAGCCCCTTGGGCGCCGATACCGCGACCGAGACGTCGAGGAAATTAGAGTAGACGATCTCGTCGCCTTCGATCCGCGCATTGACCGCGGGAACGTCGCGTGCCGCCAGCGCGACCGCCTTCACGAAGAAGCCCATGAAGCCAAGGCGGATGCCATGCTTCTTTTCGAACAAATCCTTATAGCGGGCGCGTGCGTCGATGACTGCCGACATGTCGACGTCGTTGAACGTCGTCAGCAACGCGGCGGTGTTCTGCGCTTCTTTCAGGCGCGTCGCGACCGTCTGGCGAAGACGAGTCATCTTGACGCGCTCTTCGCTGCGATTGCCGGTCGCCGCGGGAGCGGGCGCGGCGGTCGGTGCCTCGGCATGAGCAGGCGCGGCAGCCGGGGCGGAATCCGGCCCCTTGGACTTTGCGGCGGCGAGCACGTCGTCCTTGGTCAGACGACCGTCCTTGCCACTGCCCTTGATCGCCGACGGATCGACGCCCTTCTCCAGCACCGCGCGGCGGACAGCCGGCGACAGCCGAAGCGCCGATTCCGATCCGGGCGCATGATCGTCGCCGCGCGGCAGCGGGGTCTCGGCTGGGCCAGCCGGATTGGTGGTGGCGCTCGCAGCCTGCTCGGCGGGAGCGGCGGCGGGCGTCGGCTCGGCGGCAGGCGCTGGAGTCGGCGTCGCAGCGGCAGCGCCGCCCTCACCCACGCGCGCAATGATCGCGCCGACCTCGACGGTGTCGCCTTCGCCGAACAGCTGCTCGGCGAGCGTGCCGGCGACCGGCGACGGCACTTCGACGCTGACCTTGTCCGTTTCCAGGCTGGCGATCGGCTCGTCGAGCGCGACCGTGTCGCCGGGCTTCTTCAGCCACTGGCCGATGGTTGCTTCGGTGATCGATTCGCCCAGTGTCGGGACTTTGACATCGGTGGCCATGGGTCGGGATCGGTCCTTAACTGGCTTTGGCGGAGGCGGGTGCGGTGGCGGAGGAGGTGACTGGCTGGCTGCTATGCCCCAGCGCGTCGGCGATCAAGGCTGCCTGTTCGGCCGCGTGGCGCTTGGCAAGCCCGGTTGCTGGCGATGCGGCGGCGGCGCGACCGGCATAGCGCGGACGCTTGCCCGAATGACCGGCCTCGGCAAGGCAGCGCTCGAGGCGATGCTCGACGAAGGTCCACGCACCATTGTTGCGCGGTTCTTCCTGCGCCCAGACCAGTTCCTCGAGCGCGGGCATTGCCGCGAGCCGCTTGACCAGTGGTTCGGACGGGAACGGATAAAGCTGCTCGACGCGCAGGATCTCGGTGCCGGTGTCGCCACCGGCATTGCGCGCTTCCATCAGTTCGTAGCCAAGCTTGCCCGAACAAAGCACCAAGCGACGTGTTGTCCCGGCTTCGGGCGGCGCCAAGTCGCTCAGAATTCGGCGGAAGTGTCCTTCACCGGTGAAGTCGTCACGCGTCGATACAGCCAGCTTGTGGCGAAGCAGCGACTTGGGCGTCATGATCACCAGCGGCTTGCGGAACCCACGCAGCATCTGGCGGCGCAGGATGTGGAAGTAGTTCGCCGGCGTCGTGCAATTGGCAACCTGGATATTGTCCTCGGCGCACAATTGCAGAAAGCGCTCAGGGCGTGCCGAGCTGTGCTCGGGGCCCTGCCCTTCGTAGCCATGCGGCAACAGCAACACGAGGCCCGAGGCGCGAAGCCACTTGGCTTCGCCCGCGGCGATGAACTGGTCGATCATCGTCTGTGCACCGTTCATGAAGTCGCCGAACTGCGCTTCCCACAGCACCAGCGTCTTCGGATCGGCGATCGAATAGCCATATTCGAATCCCAGCACGCCATATTCGGACAGCGGACTGTCGCGCACTTCGAACAAAGGCGCGCCCTCGCGTTCGATCGTGCGCAGCGGGATGAATTTGTCTCCATTGCTCTGGTCGACCCACACCGCGTGTCGCTGGCTGAAGGTGCCGCGGCCCGAATCCTGGCCCGACAGGCGCACGCGCCAGCCATCCTCGGCCAGGCTGCCGAACGCTAGCGCTTCCGCGGTTGCCCAGTCGATGCCCTGACCATTGGCCAGCGTCTTAGCCTTGGCATCGAGAATGCGGCCAAGCGTCTTGTGGATGGTGAAGCCGTCGGGGACCTTGGTCAGCAACGCCGACAGGCGGTCGAACTGCTCGTCGGGCATCGCCGTGTTGACGTTGCGGCGCGCATCGACCGGCTCGCCGGGGCGACCCATGCCGGTCCAGCGACCTTCGAACCAGTCGGCCTTGTTGGGCAAATAGCTGCTGCCCGCCTCGAACTCGCCTTCGAGGAAGGTCGTGAACTGCTTGGTGCGCTCGTCGATCCACGCCTGGTCGACCACGCCTTCGGCGATCAGCCGATCGCCGTAGATCTTGCTGATCGGCGGATGCTTGGCGATCGCGGCGTACATCAGCGGCTGGGTGAAGCTGGGCTCGTCGCCTTCGTTGTGTCCGAAGCGGCGATAGCACCACATGTCGATGACGATGTCGCGGCCGAAGGTCTGCCGATATTCGATCGCCAGCTTGCACGCGAAGGTCACCGCTTCGGGATCGTCGCCATTGACGTGCAGGATCGGCGCCTGGACCGACTTCGCGATATCCGACGGATAGGGCGACGAGCGCGCGAACTGCGGGCTGGTCGTGAAGCCGACCTGGTTGTTGATGACGAAGTGGATCGTCCCCCCGGTGCCGTAGCCCGGGAGCCCCGAGAAACCGAAGCATTCCGCGACGATCCCTTGCCCCGCAAAGGCTGCGTCGCCGTGCAGCAGCACCGGAAGCACCGTCTTGCCGTGCTTGTCGCCACGCGTGGTCTGCACGGCGCGGCTCTTGCCCAGCACGACCGGGTCGACCGCTTCGAGGTGCGACGGATTGGGGACGAGGCTGAGGTGCACCTTGTTGCCGTCGAACTCACGGTCCGACGAGGTACCGAGGTGATATTTGACGTCGCCCGACCCGCCGACGTCGGCCGGGTTGGTCGCGCCGCCGGCGAACTCGTGGAAGATCGCGCGGTGCGGCTTGCCCATGACGTTGGCGAGCACGTTAAGGCGCCCGCGGTGCGCCATGCCCACCGTGATCTCGGTGACGCCCATCACGCCGCCATACTTGATGATCGATTCGAGTGCCGGGACCGCACTTTCGCCGCCGTCGAGGCCGAAGCGCTTGGTGCCGACATATTTGCGAGCAAGGAATTTCTCCCATTGCTCGCCGTGGATGACCTTGTCGAGGATCGCCTGCTTGCCCTCGGGCGTGAAGACGATCTCGGCCTCCTTGCCCTCCATCCGATCCTGGAGGAAGCGACGCTCCTCCAAGTCGTTGATGTGCATATATTCGAGGCCGACGGTGCCGCAGTAATTGGCCTGAAGCACCGCGACGATCTCGCGGATGGAGGCGGAATCGAAGCCAAGCACGCCGCCCAGCCAGATCTTGCGATCGAGGTCGCCTTCCGAAAAGCCGTGGCAGGCCGGGGTCAGCTCATATGGAAATTCGTGGTGCGCGAGGCCGAGCGGATCGAGCTTCGCCGCCAGATGACCGCGAACCCGGTACAGCCGGATGAGCATCATCGCCCGGATCGCGTCTTCGGCGGCGCGGCGGATCGCCGCTTCGTCCGTGACGCCTGCGGCGCTCGCCATCGCCGACGCCGTGGCGCCGACCTTTTCGATCGTCGCCTCGGTCGGGTCCAGCCCCAGGTTTACCGGGTCGAGTTCGGCCACCGGCCAGTTCGGCCGTGCCCAGCTGGGTCCCTGTTCGCGATCGATCGCCATCGAGTCCATTGGAAAGTCTTAGCCTTTCAGCAGCTCCGTGAGGGTGCGGCCCAGTTCAGATGGGCTCGGAGACACCCGAATTCCAGCCGCTTCCATCGCCGCGATCTTGTCTTCGGCGCCGCCTTTGCCGCCCGACACGATGGCGCCGGCGTGGCCCATGCGACGTCCCGGCGGTGCGGTGCGACCGGCGATGAAGCCGACGGTCGGTTTCGACCGGCCCTTCTTCGCCTCGTCGGCGAGGAATTGCGCAGCCTCTTCCTCGGCGTCGCCGCCGATTTCGCCGATCATGATGATGGACTTGGTCTCGTCGTCGGCCAGGAACAGTTCCAGCACGTCGATGAAGTTGGTGCCGTTGACCGGATCGCCGCCGATGCCGACCGCGGTGGTCTGGCCAAGGCCCTCGTTGGTCGTCTGGAATACCGCCTCATAGGTCAGCGTGCCCGAACGCGAGACGACGCCGACGCTGCCCTTCTTGAAGATGTTGCCGGGCATGATGCCGATCTTGCACTCTTCCGGGGTCAAAACGCCGGGGCAGTTCGGGCCGATCAGGCGCGACTTCGATCCCGACAGCGCGCGCTTGACGCGGACCATGTCGAGCACGGGAATACCCTCGGTAATCGCGACGATCAGCGGCACTTCGGCGTCGATCGCTTCGAGGATCGAATCCGCGGCGAAGGGCGGCGGGACGTAGATCACCGACGCGTCGGCGCCGGTCTTCTCGACCGCTTCGGCAACGGTGTCATAGACCGGGAGGCCGATGTGCGTGGTACCGCCCTTGCCCGGCGTGACGCCGGCGACCATCTGCGTGCCGTAAGCGCGCGCCTGTTCGGTGTGGAAGGTACCGGTATCGCCGGTCATTCCCTGGGTGATGACCTTGGTGTTGCGATTGACGAGGATGCTCATTTCTTCTCCACGACGGCCTTCGGGGCCACGATGATGCGGGCGGCGGGCTTGTCCTTGGTGCCGGTGCCCTGAAGCAAGGCGACGCGGTTTCCGCCAGCGAATAGGATGGACGTTTCGGTCTTCGACATGGTCGCGCCGGGCACCTGCGCCTTGACGGCGCTGTCGACCTGACTGGCCACGACGGCGATGTCCTGCGCACTCGTCACTGCCGACAGCACCGTGCAGGCGCCCGCCGACTTGCCCTCATTGCTCAGCAGGATGACGACGCCGCTGTCGGTCTTGCTGTAAAAGGTCAATGGCGAGGCGACCGGCTTTCCGTCGGCGGAGGCAAGCTTTCCCGCCTGCCAGCCGCGCGACTGCAATTGCGCCCGATCGACCGTCGCGCCGCCCGTGACCGCCCAGCAATCCATCGTCGCCGCGGCGATCTTTGCGGGCGGATTGGGCGCCATGCCGGACTTGGCCGTCTGCGCCATGGCGACGGACAAGGGCATCAGGCCGATCAGGAGCAGCGCCTTACGCAAGCGAGCTGTCGATCTGCTTGCAGGCGACGAGCAGTTCCTTGACCGCGTCGACGCTGACCTTGAAGTTCTGCTTGGCTTCGTCGTCGAGGTCGATCTCGACGATCTTCTCGACCCCGCCCGCGCCGATCACGATCGGGACGCCGACGTAAAGATTGTCGACGCCATATTGGCCGGTCAGGTTCGCGGCCGCGGGCAGGACCCGCTTCTTGTCCTTCAGGAAGCTCTCCGCCATCGCGATCGCGCTCGTCGCGGGGGCGTAATAGGCACTGCCATTGCCCAGCAGCGCGACGATCTCGCCGCCGCCGCCGCGCGTGCGCTTGACGATCGCGTCGATGCGCTCCTGCGTCGACCAGCCCATCTTGATGAGGTCGGGGATCGGGATGCCGGCAATGGTCGAATATTGGACGATCGGCACCATCGTGTCGCCGTGCCCGCCAAGGACGAAGGCGGTGACGTCCTCGACGCTGACCTTGAACTCGTCGGCCAGGAAATGACGGAAGCGCGCCGAATCGAGCACGCCGGCCATGCCGACCACGCGCTCGGTCGGAAGACCCGAAAATTCACGCAGCGCCCACACCATCGCGTCGAGCGGGTTGGTGATGCAGATGACGAACGCGTCGGGGGCGTGCGCCTTGATGCCCTCGCCGACGGCCTTCATCACCTTCAGGTTGATGCCCAGCAGGTCGTCGCGGCTCATGCCCGGCTTGCGCGCCACGCCCGCAGTGACGATGCACACATCGGCGCCGGCAATGTCGGCATAGTCGGTCGAGCCCTTGAGCGTCACGTCGAAGCCATCGACCGGGGCGGCCTGAGCAATGTCGAGCGCCTTGCCCTGCGGCGTGCCCTCGGCGATGTCGAACAGCACGATGTCGCCCAGTTCGCGCATGGCGGCGAGGTGCGCCAGCGTTCCACCGATCATTCCCGCGCCGATGAGCGCGATCTTCTTTCGAGCCATGAAGCTTCCGGTCCTGCTAGTTAGTCAAGTGAGCCCAAGGCGCCGTCGAAACGACGCCGGATTTGGGCCGCGCTCTAGACCGGTGGGCGTGTCGGGGCAACCTCCCAGCGGCCCCGTTTCGGGCCATCAGTCGGAATCGCCCTCGCCTTCGTACAGGCTAAGGATATTGCCGTCGGGGTCCGTGAACCAGGCGGTCTTCATGCCCTCGGCTTCATAGACGTCGCCGTTCCGGGTGAGCCCGTCCATGTCGTAATGTTCGAACGCCACGCTCTTGCCCTTCAATTCGTCGACCTCGGCGTGAATGTCGTCGACCTCGAAGGTCAGCGACGTCGCCTTGTTGGTCCCGGCGAACTCAGAGCGATAGACGTTGATCAGCGTATCGCCGCTGCGCATCGTCAGCACTTCGCCTGCTTCCTCGTCGATCGTCTCGAGGCCGAGTGTTCCTTCATAGAAGGCCTTGGCGCGATCGAGATCCCTGACCGCGATCATCGGGGTGGCGTCGGCATGACCAAGCACTGCTCGTCTCCTGCAATGAAATGTAGGGGCCGAACGGACAGCGACGTGGCCCCGTTCCCGCCGAAAAGCCCGACGGCGGCATCGGCAAGATGAACGACGCGCTCAGGGATCGTTCAAGGGCGCTCGTTCATTATGCGGGCATGAAACAAATCATCATGCTCGCGAGCATTGCGGCGCTCGCCTCCACCGCTCCGGCCTATGCCAAGCCGAAGCATGGTCATCACGGCAATCACTACGCACAGGCCAACTGCCCGCCGGGTCTTGCCAAGAAGAACAACGGCTGCCTGCCCCCGGGCCAGGCGAAGAAGCTGTATAACGTCGGGCAGCGCCTGCCCTACGGTTACGACGGCTACACGCCGTACAATCAGCTCCCGTACGACCTGCGCAATCGCTATTCGCTGAACGACGATTATCGTTACATCTACCGCGACAATTATCTCTACCAGGTCGATCCGCGGACCCAGATCGTGCAGCAGGTGCTTACCGCCCTCCTGCGCTAAGCCTAACGGCCGAGTGCAACCGGCCGTCAGGGCCGCTCCGCTTCTCGCGGGGCGGCCCTTTTCACGTCAGCCGGCGAGCCGCTTGAGCATCATTTCCCAGAACAGCACATTGTCGTAGACCGCGCGCACCGGCATCCGCTCGTCGAGGCCGTGGGCGCGCTCGTCGTCGGGTGAGATCACCCAGCTTCCGTCGACGCCGTAGACCGGAATTCCCGCCGCGCGGAAATGAAGGCCGTCGGTCGCCCCCGTCGACATCAGCGGAACGACCTCCTGCTCCTTACCAAGCAGCGTCTGCACGGCGGCAAGATACGCCCCGGTCACGTCGGCGCGGAGCGGTGACGGCGGCGTGACCTTCGCTTCCCGAACGACCTTGGGCGCGACGACGACGTTGGGGCCGACCGCCTGCTGCAGTTCGGCCTGCACCGCGGCGGGCGCGATGCCCGGCATGATCCGGCAATTAACCCCCGCCCGCGCCGTTTGCGGAAGGGCATTGTCGGCATGGCCCCCTTCGAGCATCGTCGCCACGCAACGCGTCCGGGTCAACCCGACCTCCAGCTCGCTAACTTCGATCGCGTCCGCTGCGGCACCGTCCTTGTCGTTCGCCAGCCACGCGCGCATCGACGTTCCCAGAGCGCTCGATCCTTCCTGCTTCGCCCGCGCGGTGAAATAGGCGCGCGTCGTCTCGTTGAGCATTGGCGTGAACCGGTGGCCCTGAAGCTTCTTCAGCGCATCGGCCAGATCATAGATCGCATTGTCGGGACGCGGGCGACTGCTGTGACCGCCCCGGTTGGTCGTGGTCAGCGTGTAGCTCTGATACGTCTTTTCGGCGGTCTGCAGGCCGTAGCCGAGTGGCTTTCCGTCATGAGTGAAGGCTCCTCCGCCGCCATCCGAATTGAGCGCATATTCGGCGTCGGTCATCGCCTTCCACTCGGTCGCGCCAAGCGCCGCGCCCGTCCCGCCGGTTTCCTCGTCGCCGGTGAAGAACAGGATCAGGTCGCGCTTGGGCTGGAACCCTGCTTTTTTCAGCTTGAGCCACGACATCGTAAGGCCGACCAGTCCCGCCTTGTTGTCGTAGGTGCCCCGGCCATAGAAATAGCCGTCCTTCTCGACGAACTTGAACGGGTCCAGCTTCCAGTCTTCACGTTTCGCCTCGACCACGTCCATGTGTGCCATCAGCAGGATCGGCTTTGCGACCGGCTTCGCCGCGCGCCAGCGGGCGATCAGCGTGACCGTGTCGGTGCCATCCTCGCTCTTGTAGGGAACGATGCGGATGTCACTCGCGGGGAACCCCGCCGCGCGCAGTTCGCCCGCCAGATATTCGGCCATCGCCGGCGTCTGCTTGCGCGGGAGGACGGTCGGATATTCGACGATCTTCTGATAGACCGCGCGTGTTTGAGCCTGCCACGCCGGGTCGAGCTTCGAAGGCTCAGTGACCGGGATGGCGGCGAAGACGGCGGTGGACGCGAACAGCAGGCAGGCGGCGGCAATCGAGCGCATGGCATTTCCCCCTTGATGTGGGGGTGACGCTAGGCCGATGCCGCGCGACGTCAATCCTCGTGCAGGCCGTGCCCTTCGCCCAGGTAATCCGCGCTCTGCATTTCCTCGAGCCGGCTGACGGTGCGATCGAATTCGAAGCGCCCGTCGCCCGCCGGATAAAGGTCGGCAGGCTCGGCATCGGCGGCGGCAAGCAGCTTCACGCGATGCTCGTACAATTGGTCGATCAGGGTCACGAACCGCGCCGCCTCGTTACGGCTCTCGGGTGTCAGGACCGGAATGCCGACCAGGATGACGGTGTGAAAGCGCCGTGCGATCGCCAGATAGTCCGCCGCCCCCCGCGCCGCGCCGCACAGCTTCTTGAACGAGAAGACCGCGACGCCCTTCAGGCTCTTGGGCACGTGCAGCGTGCGGCCCCCGCCGACGTCAAGTTCCTCGCTTGGCACATGCGCGCGATCCTCGACCGGATAGTCGGTCAGGCGGAAGAAAGCCTCCGACAGCGCCGCGGTCGCCGCCGGACCGTTCGGGACCAGCCACGTATCGAGCCCCTGCAAGCGGTCGAGCCGGTAATCGGTCGGGCCGTTAAGAGGGACGACGTCCATCCGCTGCTCGATCAGGCGGATGAAGGGCAGGAACAGTTCGCGGTTGAGTCCGTCCTTGTAGAGATCGATCGGCGGCCGGTTCGACGTGGTCAGCAGCGCCACGCCCTCGTCGAGCAGTGCGGTGAAGAGCCGCCCCATGATCATCGCGTCAGCCGGGTTGGTGACCATCATCTCGTCGAAGGCGAGGAAGCGGATTTCTTCCGACAACGCCATGGCCACCGCGATTACCGGATCGCCCTCCTCGGTCGCCCGCGCCGCGCGCAGCCGCTGGTGGACGTCGATCATGAAGGCGTGGAAATGGGTCCGACGCTTCGCCTCGATCGGTATGTTGTCGAACGCCAGGTCCATCAGCATCGATTTGCCGCGTCCTACACCACCCCACAGGTAGACGCCGCGTCCAGCCTCGTCGCGCCTGGTCAGCCGGGCGAGCAGGCCCTTGCGTTTCGACAAGCCGGCCGCGAAACGATCGAGCGCTTCGACCGCCCGGGCTTGATCGTCGTCTTGATTAAGCTCGCCTGCTGCCAGCAGCGCCGCATAACCGCGGCCGACCGGTCCCATGCTCATCGATCGCGAATGCGCTTCAGCGTGCCGGTGAAGCTGTGCGTGGGGTTGCCGTCCTGCTCGCAATGACCCGACAGGAAGACGTGACCGCCCTTGGTCTGCCCGACCAGCCGGACCACCGCGTCGAGCGGAACGTCGATCTTGCCGCGCTTGATGAAATGAGTGGCGCAGTCGAGCGTGACGTAATGTCCCTCGGCCATGCCCGCGCATCGACCACCCGCGAACAGCGCCATGTCGATGAAGCTCATCACCGCGCCGCCGTGCACCGATCCGCCCATGTTGAGGTGCGCCTCGGTCGGAAACATCCTTACCCGCGCTTGCCCCTCGCCTTCCGGCCTGAACACTATCAGCCCGGTCGCCGCGGCGAAGCTGCCACGCGGAAAGGCACCCCAACTGAACCAGCCGGGATGATCGGGATCGGGCTGGGCACCGGTCGGTAGCCGCAATTCGTCGGTCATGAACGATCAACCTCGGGAGCGCGCGGAAGAAGATGGCGGACAAGGGTCAGCATCGCGACCCATTGGCAGAAACACCAGAAGATCAACCACACGAAAAAGAACGGAAGGACCGAGCGCACTACGCCCGGCAGGAAGGATTCGTCATGGATAGGGCTGACATTCTCGCGAAAGCTGAGAGCGCTATTCAACAGGAAGTAGTCTGCGGCCACCGCCAGTCCCACGATCCCCAAGTCCAGAAACCATCCTTTCCGCGTGCCGATGCGGAAACGGACGAACAGGATCGGGAGCACGACAACCAGCGGAAAGGAAACGAAGATCGGACCACCCCAGCCATGCCCTGCGCCGGCCGGGAAGAAACCGAGGAAGATCTCGAGGAGTGCCAGACCAAGCCCGAGCGCAACAAGACTAAAGACCGGTGCAGGCTGCTTCGGCGGCGCGATCAGATGACACCGTCCCGTGTCGCTCAAGCGGCGCGTTCCGCGACCAGCTTCTTCGTCTCCGCAATCGCCTTCGCCGGGTTCAGACCCTTGGGGCAGACGTTCGCGCAGTTCATGATCGTGTGGCAGCGATACAGGCGGAATGGGTCTTCGAGCTGATCGAGACGCTCGCCGGTCGCCTCGTCGCGGCTGTCGGCCAGCCAACGATAGGCGGCGAGCAGGATCGCGGGGCCGAGAAACTTGTCGCTGTTCCACCAATAGCTGGGGCAAGATGTCGAGCAGCAAGCGCACAGGATGCACTCGTAGAGGCCGTCGAGCTTCTCGCGGTCCTGCGGCGACTGGAAGCGCTCCTTGCCCGACGGTTCGGGCGTCGCCGACTTCAACCATGGCTCGACGCTGGCGTATTGCGCGTAGAAGTGGGTCATGTCGGGAACGAGGTCTTTGACGACTTCCATGTGCGGCAGCGGAGTGATCTTCACCTCGCCCTTGATGTCGTCGATGGCGGTCGTGCAAGCGAGGCCGTTGCGCCCGTCCATGTTCATCGCGCACGATCCGCAGATGCCCTCGCGACAAGAGCGGCGGAAGGTCAGCGTCGGGTCGATCTCGTTCTTGATCTTGATGATCGCGTCGAGGACCATCGGCCCGCACTTGTCGAGGTCGATCTGATAGGTGTCGTAGCGCGGGTTGGCGCCAGTATCGGGGTCGTAGCGATAGACCTTGAACGATTTCAGCCGCTTTCCGCTTTCGGCGGCATGCTTCTTGCCCGCCTTGATCTTGCTGTTCTTCGGAAGCGTGAATTCGGCCATGAGGTCCTGCACCGTCGCAAAGGGGAATTTGGGCGAACGCTTAGCGCCATGGTCTGGCCAAGGGAAGGGGTCTGGGCTAGCCGGGACACGCCATGAGCGGGCCTGTCATCCTCTACGTCCACGACCTTCGCGGCAGCGGCGTCGTCACCAACGCGATCGCACTGGCGCGGCGAATGGGGGCAGAGCGCGAAACCATCCTGTGCGCCGGCTATGACGAAGGCCTTAATCGGGGCGTTGACGTGTCGCCCGCGACCCTGGTGACGCTGTCGACCGGGCCGCAGCCGCCCAAGGCGAAATTGCTGATCGCCCCTGCCCTCGCCAAGTTCATCCGATCCAGCGGCGCCTCGACAATCGTGTCGATGGGCAATCTCGGCCATCGCGCCGCCTGGATCGCCGCCAAGGCGGCCGACGTGAAGACGGTCTTTCGTATCAGCAACGAGGTCGGGCGCGCCAACGCCGGCTGGTGGAAGAACTTCCGCCGAAACCGCTGGCACCACCGGCTTCGCCGCTCGTGGACCAAGGGCGTGCTGGTCGGTCGTGCGCTCGCCGCCCGTCCGCTGTTCGCCCAAGCCATCGCCAAGGGCGACGCGGCCTATATCGCCAACGGCGTCGATATCGACGGCGCGCGCGCCAAGGCCGCCGCACCGCCGCCGCACACATGGTTCGAAGACGGCGGCCCGCCGATTGTCCTCGCGATCGGACGGCTGCACCCGCAAAAGAACCTGCAAGGGCTGATCGAGGCTGCGTCAATTGCGCGGCGGTCGACGCCCTTCCGGCTGGTCATCATCGGATCGGGATCGGCCAAGCTGACCGCTAAACTGGCCGCGCTCGCCGACGCATCAGGAATGGCCGACGACATCCTGTTCGCGGGTGAGCAAAGCAACGTTTTCGCATGGCTGTCGCGCGCTGCACTGTTCGCGCTGCCCTCGCATTGGGAGGGCTCCTCGACCGCGCTGCTCGAGGCGATGGCGGTCGGCACTCCGATCCTCGCCAGCCGACAAGCCGGCGACGCGTCGCATGTCCTCGACGATGGGAAGTTCGGCCGCCTGGTCGACGCCAACGATCCCGCCGACATCGCCGCCGGGATCGTCGATCAACTGCGTGATCCGGTCAGGCCGGGCGAGCGGGTCGAGCATTTCCGGCTCGAGAACACGCACCGGCAATATCTCGAGGTGCTTCGCGACCTCTAGCGGCTTTCGTCGGCGACATCGTCGCGCTGGATGCTCTTCTTGAGCGGCGCGAGCAGGTAGAGCGTCACGAACGCGATCACCGTCAGCATCACCGCGACGTCGAGGCTGCCCAGCGCGACCGCAACGCCGATCGCGCCCGTCACCCACAGGCTCGCCGCGGTCGCGGTGCCCTTCACCGAATCCTTCAAGTGCAGGATCGCGCCGCCGCCGATGAAGCCCATGCCCGTGATCAGACCTTCGACCACCCGCGCCATCGCCTCGGGACTTTGCGCGGTGATCCCCTCCGCCGCCTGGATGAAGCCGCAGCTTGCCACCGCGACCAGCGGAAAGGTGCGGAGCCCCGCGCTACGCTCCTCGCGCTCGCGGTTCCAGCCAATCGGCAGCGCCAGCAAATAGGCGATCGCTAGCGCGATGAAGTGTGGCACCACGTCGAAGCGATCCGCGCCCAGATATTCGCTCATCATGATTGCGCCGCCTTCAACACGTCGGCGGCATGGCCGGCGACCTTGACCTTGCGCCACACGCGCAGGACTTTGCCGTCGGCGCCGATCAGAAAGGTCGCGCGCTCCATTCCCATATATTTGCGGCCGTACATCGACTTTTCGACCCACGTTCCGAACGCGTCGCTGATGGCCCCGTCCTCGTCGGACGCAAGCGGCACCGAAAGGTCATATTTGACGATGAACTTCTCGTGCTTCTTCATGGGGTCACGCGACACGCCGACGACGCGGGTGCCCGCCCTGGAAAACTCATCCCGAAGCGCGCTGAATTCCTGCGCTTCGGTGGTGCAGCCGGTCGTATCGTCCTTGGGATAGAAATAGAGCACCAGCTTGCTCCCCGGTGCCGCCAGATCGACCGACGTGCCGTCGCTCAGAGCTATGGCCTTTGCGGGTGCCTGTCCGCCTTCTTCAATCATCGCCATTCCTTATTTGCCGCCACGGTCGCGCGCTCGCACCGCCTTGAACTCGGACTCGTTGCTCCAGCTTGGCCAGACCCCTGCCTTGGCGGCGCGTCGCCCGACCTCGAGCGCGAGCGCAACATCGTCGGCGGCCCCATCGAAGTCGAGCGCCGGCGACCATTCGTCGCACGTCTGATGGTAGCATCTCATGTAGCCGTCGAGCCACGCCTGCCCGGCCGGCCGACCACCCTTGACCAGATCAGGCGCGCCCGAAATCGCCATCAGCAACAGCGTCGGGACGCCGCGCTTCGCCAGCGAGAAGTGATCGGCGCGATAGAAGAGGCCGCGTTCGGGCAGGGCTTCGGGCGTGACCACCCGTCCCTGCGCCTTGGCGGCAACGCCAAGATCGGCCTCAAGGCTGTTCTGCCCCGCCCCGACCAGCATCACGTCGCGCGACGGCCCTCCGGTGTTGAGGATGTCGAGCGTGATGTTCGCAACCGTATCGCGCGCCGGCACGCTTGGCTTGAGCGCATAGGCCTCGGACCCCAGCAACCCGCGCTCTTCGGCGGTCCAGAAGCCGAACAGGATCGACCGGTCGGGACGCGGCCCCGCCTTCATCACTCGCGCAATTTCGAGCATCCCGGCCACGCCAAGCGCGTCGTCGTTCGCGCCCGGGCGGATCGTTTTTCCGCGCGCATCCGCCGCGCCGACGCCATAGGCATCCCAGTGCGCGCCGTACATCACTGCCTCCTTGGGACGCTTCGCCCCCGGAAGGCGCGCGAGCACGTTCTGGCTTTGCACGCGCGTCAGCGTCACCGGAAGGTCGGCCGAGAAACGGCTGCCCAGATCGACCGGCTTGAAGTCCGAACGACGTGCCGCACGGCGAAGCGCAGCAAGATCCTGCCCCGCGTCGGCGAATAACGCTGTCGCGGCATCGCCATGCAGCCAGCCCTGCAGCGCAAGCCGCCCGGTCGCCCCGTCGATATCGTAATTCTCGCTGCGTGGGGCGGTGACCGTGTCCCAGCCATAGCCCGCGCCGGGCGTATCGTGGACGATCAACGCACCGATCGCCCCACGCCGCGCCGCCTCCTCATATTTGTAGACCCAGCGGCCATAGAAGGTCATCCGCCGGTCGCCGAATTTGCCCTTCGAATCGTCGCCCGCCGCCGCCTCGAAGTCGGGGTCGTTGACCAGCATGACCGCGATCTTGCCCTTGAGGTCGACGCCCTTGAAGTCGTCCCAATTCCGTTCGGGCGCATCAACGCCATAGCCGACGAATACCATCGGCGCGGATGCGATCGCGACCCGGTCCGCCGCACGGATGGTGCTGGCGTAGATGTCGCGGCCCATCACCAGCGGCCGAGACCCCTTGGGGCTCACCACCGCCGTCGTGCCGGCGCCAAGCTGCGTTCGGATCAGCGGCACGGCCTGGGTCCATGTTCCGCCAGGAGCGGCGGGTTCCAGCCCGAGTGACTTCAGCCGCGCCACCAGCCACTCGACCGTCTTCGCCTCACCCGGCGTTCCCGGCGCCCGGCCCTGAAATTCATCGGAGGCGAGTATCTTGACGTCGGCCGACAGGCGTTCCGCCGAGATCGGATGCTTGGCTGGCGGCGCTGCGGCGACCAGCGCAGTAGCAGCCAGCAACAGCCCGATCGATCGGGCCAGAGTATCCGTCATCGTCATGTCTCCAAACCAATCTTCGACCAACGCGCCTCGATCCGCGATCTCGCGGCTTCGACCGACGCCAACAACCCGTCCCAATGGTCATGCCCGCACAATCTGGCGACCAGCGGCCGCGACGCCTCGGCGGGCTCCTGAGCGTCGGGCGCGACCAACCGCAGCACGACCAGCAATCGGCTCAACAAACGCAGGTCGGGATCGGCCCCGTCGTCGATCAGTCCTTTTTCGACCAGCGCCGCCAACGCGACCTCCAGCCGGGGATCGAGGCCGATGCCATGTGACAGCTGCAAGGTGTGGACCGCGAACTCCAGGTCGACCAGCCCGCCGCTTCCAAGCTTGATGTCGAGCGGACCCTTGGGCGGCTTGTGCCGCGCCATGTCGGCGCGCATCGCGGCAGCATCTTCGCGTACCTTCGCCGGATCGTGCCCGGTGCCCAAGATGGTGCAAATCAGCTTTGTCACCCGGTCGCGAAGCGCGTCGCTGCCCGTCAGCGGACGCGCGCGGCATAGCGCCATGTGCTCCCACGTCCACGCCTCGTTCTGCTGGTACGCCGCGAAGCCGTCGATGCTGACCGCGAGCATGCCCTGCTCACCCTGCGGACGGAGGCGCGTGTCGACATCGTACAGCGGGCCCGCGGCGGTCGGGGTCGCCAGCGCCGCTGAAATGCGGCTCGCTAGCCGATTGAAATAATCGGTCGCCGACAGCGACTTGCGACCATCGGAGTGCGCACCCTCGGGCGCGTCGTACAGATAGATGAGGTCGAGATCGCTGGCATGGGTCAGTGCGCGCCCGCCAAGACGGCCAAGACCGAGGATGATCAGTTCACCGCCCTTGATCACGCCGTGAGTCGCCGCGAACTCGCGCTGCACCGCCTCGGCCAGCGCGACGATCGCGCCTTCGGCAAGGTCGCTATACGCTTCGGCGATCACTATCGGATCGCGATGCCCCGCGATCAGCTGGACGCCGAGCGCGAAGCGCCGCTCGCCAACCATCCGCCGAATTCGGTCCAGCGCCATTTCGAACGGCTCGCTGCGCGCGACGTCAAGAAAACGCTCGGCGATGGCGGCGGCGTCGGGCGGCACCGCGAAGCTTGATTCGTCGATCAGTCCGTCGAGCAAGGTCGGGCGCCGCGCCAATTGGTCCGCCAGCGGCGGCGCGTGCGCGAGGATCAACGCGAGCAATTCGGCGAGCCGCGGACGCGCGCCGAGCAAGCGATACAGGTTCACCCCGCTCGACAGACGTTCGACCACGTCGCTGAACCGATTGATCGCGCGGATCGGGTCGGCACCGCTCGCCACCGCGCGGAGCAGGGTCGGCAGCATCGCCTCGAAAGCAGAGCGTGCGGCCGGAGAACGCAGCGACCGGGCACGGCCCGACCGCCATTCGGCGATGCGGCGATACGCTTCCTCGACCTCCTTGAATCCCATCGCGGACAATTCGGCGCGCAGCTTGTCGGGGTCGTTCGACAGCCGCTCCTCCTGCTCGGTGATCAGCCCGTCGAACTGGTGACCGACAAACCGGACATGGGGTTCGAGCCGGGCGAGCAATTCGTCCGAATCCGCGCAACCGTCGAGCGCCGCGACCGCCGCCAGGGCCGAGCGATCGGCGGGAAGCCGATGCTCCTGCCTGTCGTCGATCATCTGAACCCGATGTTCCGCCGTTCGCAGCGCGCGATAGGCGGTCGCGATCCCGTCGGCGATGGCGGGATCGAGCCGTCCGCCCGCCGCCAGCGTCCTAAGCGCGTCGAGCGTCGCCGGCGCGCGCAACGCAGGCTCGCGACCACCGTGGATCAGTTGCTGTACTTGGGTGAAGAATTCCGCCTCGCGAATGCCGCCGCGCCCTCGTTTCAGGTCGAACCCCGGCGCGAACGACTGGCCCTGCGCAAAATGGTCACGGATGCGGAGAGAGATTTCGCGAATTTCCTCAATCGCGCCGAAGTCGAGCGCCCGGCGCCAGATGAACGGGCGGATCTCGCTGAGAAACTGGTTGCCAAGCGCGATGTCACCCGCTGCCGCACGTGCGCGGATGAAGGCGGCGCGTTCCCAGGGAAGCGCGCTGCTTTCGTAATAGGAAATCGCCGCGCCCACGGGCAGGACGATCGGGGTCACTTCGGGGGCCGGGCGAAGGCGAAGGTCGACCCGCGCGACATAGCCGTCGGCGGTACGCTGCTGCAGCAGTTCGACGAAACGCCGGCCATAGCGGACCGCCGCCTCCCCTGGATCGTCGCGCGACCGGCGCGGCATGGTTTCGGGATCGAACAACAGCACCAGATCCACGTCGCTGCTGTAGTTGAGTTCGCGGCTTCCCAGCTTGCCCAGTGCGAGCACCGCCAACCCGCACGGTTCGTTGTCGGGCATCCGCTCCAGCATCGCCGCCCGGATCGCCGCGTCCATCGCATAATCGGCGAAGTCGGACAGCGTCTCGGTCACCCATTCGAGCGGACGACTGCCGTCGAGGTCGCCAAGCGCGACGGCCAGCGCCAGGGCTTGCCGCTGCCGACGGAGGCTGACCGAAAGATCGTCGTCCCGCTGGCGAAGCGCTTCCTGCACGGCGACGTCCGGACCGCTCCGGCGATACGTTTCGACAATGTCAGGAAAAGCGTCTGCCGCTGCGGCGAGGAAGGGCGCGTGCGCCTTGGCCCGCTCGAGGGCCGCATCGCGCAACAGGGCATCGGGTGTCGCCGTCATGCCACAGCCCATGCCTTAAATTGCTGAAAACAGGAACATTGCAGGGGTGTTACGCATTGTCCGCGGGTGATGATCCTGCAACGTCCAGATGTGCGAGGGACGGAAGACACGATGAAGCGCGTAGAATGCTCCGACCATCTTCCGCCCGAAAAGGCCGCTGTCGCGGCTGCGCTTCGTCGCGCATTTTCGGCGCCAAGTGCGGATGCCGACAGCGACTTCGAACGGCTGCTCGCCAAGCTTCGATAAGAGCTAGCCGCGGTCGCGACTAAGCTCGTCGACCTCACCCATGATTTCCTGGAGCGCCGACTTGTTCGGATCAGTCTTGTGCTGGCGGCGCGAGGGCAGCTTGCCATCGGTCAGCAGCGCTTCGAGCGCCACGCGGCCGCGCGCGACGCGGCTCTTGATCGTGCCGACCGCACAGCCGCAGATGTCGGCCGCTTCCTCATACGCGAACCCGCCCGCTCCGACGAGAATCAACGCCTCACGCTGCGGCTGCGGCAGATGCATCAGCGCCCGCTGCATGTCGCCAAGCTCGACGTGGCGATCCTGACTCGCCGGCGCGGCAAGGATTTTCGCCGCGGTGACATCGTCCCACTCTCCCTTGAAGCGCGCACGGCGCATCTGGCTGAGAAACAGGTTGCGAAGAATGATGAAGGTCCACGCCCGCATGTTGGTGCCGGCCTGAAAGCGCTTGCGCGCAGCCCATGCCTTGAGCAGCGTTTCCTGGACAAGGTCATCGGCAAGATCGCGGCTGCCCGAGAGCGAGCGACCGAATGCGCGAAGATGCGGGATCACCTGGGCAAGCTGATCCTTGAACTCGTCATCGGGCAGCGGGACCGGCTCCGGGCGCGGCTCGTCATGCGCCAGATTGTCGTCGTCGTCGTCGTCGGTCAAAAAACCCGCCCCGTCTTGGTCGCACCGTCGCTCGACGGCGGAACCGGTAATTTCGCATCCACCATAATGTAGGGAGTTAGCGCGCTACGAACAATATGACCGCGAAAATGACGACGATCAGCACTAGGCTGACGCCCAGCACGACGCGGTTGACGGGGTTCCGGTTTCCGGCGCGCGCTTCGGTGCCAGTGAGATGTTCGGGCTGTTCGTTCATGTTTCCCCGCAAGGTAAATGTGTTTCATCCCGCCAACGCGGCAGGAGTCATGTCAGTTCCGAAATGGAACCTCAGCCGGCGGGGACCGTCGCCGCGTCGAAGAACAAGGCCTGGCTGATCGCCGCCTTCACCGTCGAACGCTGGAACGGCTTGGTGATCAGGAAGGTTGGCTCGGGGCGCGTGCCCGTCAGCAGACGCTCCGGGAATGCCGTGATGAAGATCACCGGCACCGAGAATTCAGCGAGGATGTCCTTGACCGCGTCGATACCCGAGCTGTCGTCGGCAAGCTGGATGTCGGCGAGCACGAGGCCCGGGGGCGACTTGCGCGCTTCGGCAATGGCCTCGTCGCGCGTGACGGCAACGCCGGTGACGTTGTGACCGAGATCTCTAACGATCGATTCGATATCCATCGCGATGATCGGCTCATCCTCGATGATCAGCACGTCGGCATGCGTCTGACGCTCGATCTCAGCCATCGCCTCGGCGACCAGGCTCTCGACGTCGTCGGGCGTCGCGGAAATCAGATAGGCGGTGTCGTCGCTCGAAAAACCCTCGAGGCTGGTCAGCAGCAGCGCCTGGCGCGAGAGCGGCGTGATGCGCGACAGGCGGGCCTGGGCGATACCCTCGGCGCCATCGAGTGACATCGTCGGCTCTTCGCCTTCCTCGATGTTCGCGCTCGACCAGATGGCGTGGAAGGTACGGTAAAGGCCGAGGCGCGGATCGACTTCCTTGGGAAAATCTTCCGGGCTGGCGACGATCGTTTCCAGCGTGGCGCGCACAAAAGCGTCGCCATGGACCTGGCTACCGGTGAGGGCGCGCGCATAGCGACGGAGGAAGGGCAGATGCGGTGCGAGTTCCTGGCCGAGCGACATATTAAGAAAAACTCCCCTCAAACTTTCAAATTCGGTTCGCGACCGTATGTGGCCGCCGTGTTCCATCGGTGCAAGCTTTGCCGAAATGACCGCTGCTCCTCGCGCGGGTGACGCGCCGATGCAACATCCTTTGCCCCAAGTTTGCGCAATGGGGAACAAAGGATGGGCGATTTGGTTTCCATTTCCGATTCTGACGCAATCGAGACTCGTGGATTGACGAGCGACGGATGCCGACAGATAGGAGCGGCCATTCGGACCGGGCGGTTGTATTGCCCGCGAAGTTGGCAAGTCACTGGCACGATAAGAGACGGCGAACGGCGTCGGAAACGAGTAGCTTTGGTAATGCGCGAACATTGTACTGCGCGAGGGGGGACGAGAGGTTGAGTGCGACCAACAAAGCCAAGGAAGATAGCGGCAAGCCCGCCTCCGATGCTCCCAAGACCAAAAGGCCGAAAGACAAATCAGGAACGGTGGGCCGTGCCCTGCGTACAGTTTATGATGACACCGTCCGCGAACAGGTTCCGCAAGACTTTCTCGATCTTCTCGGGAAGCTCGATTAACCGTCACGCCCACGGGTGGCAGTGATGCGCGAGTGGTTCGCCGGGCTCCCGACTCCCGCAAAGATCCTTCTGATCCTGAGCATCGCGCTCCTGCCGATCGGCCTCGCCAGCGCCTTCGCCGCGGCTAGAGGGCTCGATTCCGCCAACGACACGATCGAAGCGCGCGCTCGCGACCAGGGAGCGGTAAGCGCAGAGGCCATCCAAAATCTGATCGCCCGTAACACGCTGGCGGTGCGTGTTGCCGCCAACGCCGCGCTTCAGGCCGGCGCTGCCGATCCGTGCGCGGTCGTCCGCGCCAATCTCGGCATCGCCCCGGCCGTGGGACGCGAATTCGAACTGAACGACGATAGCGGCCGCCGCCTTTGCGAGGTCGGAGACTTCGGGCCGGCAAGCGATCCGACACGGCTTGCTCCGGGCGATTTCCGGGTGCGGATCAGCGACGACAATCAAGCGCTCCAAGTGAGAGCCGGTGTCATCGGTGGCTCGGCCACGGTCCGAATCCCGGTCGAGGAGTTTCGCCGGACACTCGAATCGCAATTTGTCCCGGTTGCGGCCGCGGTCTTGGTGGTCGGCAACGACGAAATGCCGGTGCTCGACCGCGCAGCCGACGCCGGACCCACGTCGATCATCTCGGTCCCGATCGCATCGCGAATGGTAGAAGCGCGCTTCCAGGTGGCTCGGCGCGAAATCAGCCACGTCGAACGGCTCTTCATCTTCCTGCCGCTGCTGATGTGGGCGGCCGCCGCGATCGTCAGCTGGCTGCTCGTCCACCGCCTGCTGATCCGCCCGCTGCGTGCACTCCAGAGCGCGGTCGTCGCCTACCAACCCGGAGACGACAGCGCGCTCGCGATTCCGAGCGGGCTCGGCCCGGCGACCGAGATCCACGACCTGGGCGATGCCTTCCGCCGTGCGGTCGAACGGGTCGAAGGCGCCGAGCATGACGCCCGCACCGCCCTCGACGGCCAGCGCCGCCTCGTCCGCGAAGTGCATCACCGCGTGAAGAACAATCTTCAGGTGGTCGCCTCGCTGCTCAGCATCCACGGTCGCAGCGCCGCCGACGCAAACGCCAAGGAAGCCTATTCGTCGATCGGGCGCCGTGTCGATGCGCTGTCGGTGGTCCACCGCAATCACTATGCCGAGCTGGAGGACAATCGCGGGATCGCGCTCCGTCCGCTGCTGACCGAGCTGGCCGCCGGTCTCCGCGCGACCGCCCCCACTGACGCTCGTGCGATGCCGATCGAGCTCGACCTCGACACTCCCTACACGACCCAGGACGTCGCGGTGGCGGCGGCCTTCCTGGTGACCGAGATCGTCGAATTCGCCATGCTTCGCGCGCCGACCAGCCCGATCGAAGTCTCGCTACGCCGGTCGAGCGAACTCACCGCGACGCTGGCGATCGGCGCGTCGGTGCTTTTGCCCAACGGCGACGCGGACGACATTGCGAGGGTTCAGTTCGAGCGGATTCTCGACGGACTGGCGCGCCAGCTACGCTCGCCACTGGAGCGGAAACTTGGACGCTACACGGTCACCTTGCCGGTTTTCCACGACCGCTAATTTGGTTCGGCTAAGCAACGACATTCGTTGCGAAAATTTTTATGAACGCCGTGGAACCAGTTCGGAAAAGTGGGCGTTTTACAGTTCGGATAGTGACCTTTTGCCCCCCCGCTCTCGCTATCCGACTAAATGGACCCGGAACCGCCAACCCTCCCCCCCCCCGGTGGCGTTTCCGGGTCCACATTCGTCTGGGGTCTTTCCACATCACCGGTAGAGACAGTCTTGCGACGCGCCGCACGCCAGTGAGTAATGCGGATCGCCAGGATCGACAGCTCGTACAGGCTGTACAGCGGGATCAGCATCAGCAGCATCGAGACGACGTCGGGCGGCGTCAGCACCGCCGACACGCCCGCCGCTGCGACGATGGCGTAGCGGCGCGACTTGGCAAGCTGTTCGCGGGTCACCACGCCAGCGCGTTCGAGCACCATCAGCAGGATGGGAAGCAGGAAGGCGACGCCGAACCCGAACAGGAACCGCGTCACGAAGGCGAGGTAATTGCCCACGCCCGGCAACGCTTCCTGGTTCACGCCGCCGATATTACCTTCGAAGCCCAACAGAAACTTCAGCGCCCACGGCATTGCCACGAAATAAGCGAAGCTCGCCCCCGCCGCGAAAAAGAAGGGCGTCATGATCAGGAAGGGGAGGAACGCGCGCTTCTCGTTTTTGTAGAGGCCGGGCGCGACGAACCGCCAGATCTGCGTCGCTAGCACTGGGAAGCTGATCATCAGCGCCGCGAAGAAGGCGACCTTCACCTCGACGAAGAAGGCTTCGAAAATGTCGATGTAGACCAGCTTCCCCTGCCCCGCCGCGAGCAGCGGCTGCACGAGGACCGAGAAGATCGGCCGCGCGAAATAGAGGCAGGCGAAGAAGGCGACGAACAGCGACGCCACGCACCACAGCAAGCGGCGGCGAAGTTCGATCAAATGGTCGAGCAACGGCGCCTTGTTGTCGTCGATGTCACCGATCATGGCAGGTCCCGTTCACGCGGGGGCTGCACGTCACTGTCGGGAGCAGCCGGCGCCTCGAGCGGCAGCGTCGGCTCGGCATCGGGAATCGGCGCCATCACCGGCGCGGCGGGATCAGCGATCTCGGTCGCGGCGGGCACCGGCTCGGGATAAATGCCGTCGGCCGGAAACTGCGCCAGGATCCGCTGGTTCTCCTCGCGCCATTTCTTTTCCATCTCGTCGAGCTCCGCCTCGCGCATCACATTTTCGATGCCGGCGGTAAAATGGCGGGCATAGCCGCGCATCCGACCGACCCAACGGCCGATCGTCAGCATGACACGTGGCAAATCCTTGGGCCCGATGAACAGCAAAGCCACCACCGCGATGACGAGCAGTTCGGACGTGTCGATGCCGAACATGGTTCAGGCGCCGCCTGACCGGCGGGTCAGCGGGTGGTGCTGTCGTCGCCGGTGGCGGGCGGCACCGGATTGGGTTCGACCGGGCGCTGCGGCTGCGGCGTGATGTCGATCGGCTGCTGCTGCACCGGCTGCTGCGGCGGAAGCTGGCGCGGATCGGCCGGTCGCTGCTGCGGATTGTTGGCCTGGTCGTCGTCGGACATGCCCTGCTTGAAGCTCTTCAGGCCTTTCGCGACGTCGCCCATCATCGCCGAGAAGCGATTGCCGCCGAACAGCAGCAGCACGATCACTGCGAAAATCAGGATATGCCAGAGACTGAAACCGCCCATGCGAAAAACTCCAATTCGACGTGTTGCCCTACCCTTAGGCTTCATCCTCGTCGGTTTCCAGCCGTAGCTGCAGCGCTTCCTCGTCGAGCGCATCGAGCAGGCCGGCAGCCTTGAGGTCGTCGATTCCGGGCAGGTCTCGCCGCGAGCCCAGACCGAAATGAGTCAGGAAGTCGGGCGTGGTGGCGTAGAGCAAGGGCCGCCCCGGCGACTCCCGCCGCCCCGCGGTCTTCACCCAATTCGCCTCCATCAGCACGTCGAGCGTTCCTCGGGAAATCTGCACCCCTCGAATCGCCTCGATCTCGGCGCGGCTGACGGGTTCGTGATAGGCGATGATCGCGAGCGTTTCGGTCGCTGCCCGCGACAGCCGACGCGGCTCCTCGCGGGTACGGCGAAGGATATGCGCCAGGTCGGGCGCGGTCTGGAAATGCCAGCGCCCGCCACGCTCGACCAGCTCGATGCCGTGTCCCGCGTACCGCTCGGCAAGCTGCGCCAAGGCAGCCGCCACGTCGCCCTCGCCCGCATAGGTCGCGATTTCGTCCGGCGCCAAAGGCATTTCGGATGCGAACAATGCGGCTTCGACGCTGCGAAGGTAATCGTCCATCAGGCGACCGCCCTGACCATCAGATCGGCAAATGGCTCGTCCTGCCCCAACTCCAGCCGTCCCTGACGCGCCAGTTCGAGCGCGGCAACGAAACTGGAAGCCAGGGCCGAGCGGCGATAGGCGGGGTCGGCGCTCACCGGCAGGAATGCCTCAAGCGTCGTCCAGTCGAGCGCCTGCCCGATCAGGGCCGACACGCGCTGAATCGCATCTTCCAGCGTCATCACCGCACGATTGGCGACGACGTGCATCGCCGGCTGGGTCCGCGCACGGACTCGGCCATAGGCGGCGTACAGGTCGAAGGAATTGGCCTGCCACACCGACCGACGCACCTGCCGCAGTCCTTCGGGCCGGCCATGCGCGAACACGTCGCGTCCGATCCGGTCGCGCCCCATCAGCCGAGCCCCCGCCTCGCGCATCGCGTCGAGCCGCTGCAGTCGCAGTTGGAGCCGAAGCGCAAGCTCCTCGGGGCTTGGATCCACTGTCGGATCCTTGGGCAGCAGCAGGCAGCTTTTCAGATAGGCGAGCCACGCCGCCATCACGAGATAGTCGGCGGCGATCTCCAGCCGGAGCGCCTTGGCATCTTCCAGATAGGCCAGATACTGCTCGACCAGCGCCAGGATCGAGATCTGGTGAAGGTCGACCTTTTGCGCCCGCGCCAGATTGAGCAACAGGTCGAGCGGCCCCTCCCACCCGTCGAGGTTGAGCGCCAGCGTGTCATCGTCGCGTGCTGAAAAGGCGAGGCCCGGCTCCATCGACGCGCAGCCTAGCGCAGCGATGGAGGAAGGCAACGCGCGCTAGACGAGCGCCAGCAACGCGTCGCGCTTCGCGATCGCCTCGGCAAAGTCGATATCGTCGTCGGGGGTGAAACGCATCGCCATCGCGCGTGACAGTCGCGCCTCGCCTTCGGGCGACAGGCCCGGCACCGCGTTGGCGACCGCGATCATATTCTCCATTTTCCCGTCGCAATGAAGCGCGGCGTCGCAGCCGGCGGCGACGCAGGCGGCGGCGCGCTGCCCATGGTCGCCGGCCAGTGCCTCCATGCCGATGTCGTCGCTCATCAGGAAACCGTCGAAGCCGATTCGCTGGCGGATGATGTCGTGGATCACGACCGGCGACTGGCTCGCGGGGCGCTTCGCATCCCACTGCGTGTAGAGCAGGTGGCTGGTCATCCCCATCGCCGCATCGCGAAGGCGCTCGAACGGCTCGATGTCGATGCTGAGCGCGGCATCGTCGGCGTCGACCACCGGCAATTCTTTGTGGCTGTCGACCAGCGCTCGGCCGTGCCCCGGAATGTGCTTGATGACGCCGAGCACGCCGGCCGACGCAAGACCGTCGAGGATAGCGCGACCGAGCGAGGCGACCTGCATCGGCTCCGATCCCAGCGCCCGGTCGCCGACAATGTCGGTCGCGCCGGGCTGGCGCACGTCGAGCATCGGCAGGCAATCGACGTTGACCCCCACCTCGTGAAGCATCAGCCCCAGCGCTCGCGAATTGACCCGCGCCGCCTCGATCGCGCTCGACGGCGCCAAACGATAAAGCTGGTCGAACGCCTCGCCGCTTGGAAAGGCGGGCCATTCGGGCGGGCGCATGCGCGCGACGCGGCCGCCTTCCTGGTCGATCAGGATCGGGACGCCGTCATGGCCTTCCAGGTCGCGGATCGAATCGGTCAGCGCCTTGGTCTGCGCACGCGTGTCGCAGTTGCGCGCGAACAGAATGTAACCCGCCGGCTTCGCATCGCGAAAGAAGGCGGCTTCGTCGGCCGTCATCGACTTGCCGGCAAGCCCGTAGATCGCAGCCTGCATCAGTTGACCACCAGGCAGCTCTCGCCGCCGGCTCGGAGTGCGGCGCAGGCGGCGCGGGTGGCGTCGGACGATCCCGACGCGCGTAGCCGATAAATCGGCTTGCCTTCGACCGTCGCCGACACGACGACCTTGTTCAGCGCCGCCACCTCGGGGAAGCGTCCGGCGAGCATCCGCCACGCGGTGTCGGCCTTGATGGTCGAACCATAAGCGCCAAGCTGGATCGCGGGGCCGCTTGCGCCGGCAGGCGTTTCAGGCGGCGCGGGTTCCTTGACCTCCTTGGGCGGAATCTTCTTCGGCGGCGGCGGTTCGGCCGGGTCGACCGGCTCGGGCGGAGGCGACAGTCCTTCTGGCAACCGGTTGAGGTCGAGCGCCGCGTCGGGATCCTCGCCCGCGCTGGTCGAATAAGCGGTTTCGCTGTCGCCGGCCACGTCGAGCCCGCCCGGATCCTCGGGCTTGCTCTTGTACGGTGCCGGGTCGGCGCGGATCAGTTCGGGCGCGCCAATTACCGCGGGATCGCGGCGGCCGAGCCAGAAAAAGGTCCCGGCAACGATTGCGGCGGCAAGCAACACGAACAGCAGGGCGAGCGCCATCTTGCGCGCCGAAATGCCGCGCGGGCCGTCCTCGTCGTCGACCCCCTCGAGCCAGGGCAGTCCCTGATCGTCGAAGGCGCGTGTGTCACTCATGTCCGATTCCCTCATGCCCCGGTCGGTCCGACCGCCGCTATCCTAGCCGCTTGCCCGCGCAAAGGGACAGGCGTCGCCGAAATTTTTGCGCGCTAGGCGACGGTGCAGTTGCGCCCGATCCCGCGCAGGTTGCCGCACAGCGCCTTGGCATGCTTCGCCGACGGGGTGCCAAGCTGCAGCCGGTAGAAGCGCTGCTTCTGCGGACCCAGCCGGACGAGCGAGATGTCCTTCGGCAGCGTCACCAGGAAGGTATAGTCGCGGATCATGCTCCGCCAGGCGGCCTCGGCTTGAAGCGGGGTGAGATAGACCCCCAGCTGCAACGTCTTGCCGCGGGAGATCATGGCGCGCCGATTGGTGACCGGCCGCACAATCGAGGGTCGCATTACCGGCTGCGGCAAGGATGCGACCACCGGTTGCGATGGCGGCGGCGCGGTCACGGTCTGGAGCGCGACCACGTCGCGATAGGCCAGCCGCTCGTCCGAAGATTTGAGCGTTCGGCGCGTGCGCGCCTTCGGCCGCGTGGCGCGCTGCGTCGTGACGCGCCCCTTGCGAACGACCGGAGCCTCTTCGACCTCGACCGGTTCGACGACCGGCGGAGTCTCGACGATCGTGGCGGGCGGAGGTGTCGACGGCAAATCGACGCTGGCGGTCGGGACGACAGGTGTCGAATCGCCGCGCGGCTGCTGGGTCACGACCCACAGCGAAGCCGCACCGACCAGCGCGGTAATGCCGATCGCTGCAATCGCGGGGCGCGAGGTCGAGGGTGCCGCAACGGGCGCGGGCGCAAGCCAGGGCAGCCGATCCGCATCGGGAACAACCACCGCTTCGCCCATCACCGCATCTCCTCGGCAGCCTCCACGCCCATCAGGCCCAGGCCGTTCTTGATGATCTGCCCGATCGCGCGCGCAAGTTCCAGCCTTGCACGGGTCAGATCGGGTTGATTCTCAAGCAGAAATCGCCGCGCTGTGTCGTCGTTGCCACGATTCCACTGGGCGTGGAGCGCGGCCGCGAGGTCGGACAGGTAGAAGGCGATGCGGTGCGGCTCATGGCTTAGCGCCGCCGCCTCCAGGATGCGCGGATATTGCGCGGCCAGCTTGACCAGCGCCAGATCCTCGGCATCGAGCAGCGACAGGTCGGCGGTCGTGTCGAGCGAGACGCCGATGTCCGCCGCCTTGCGCTGCAACGAGCAAATCCGCGCATGCGCATATTGGACGTAGAATACCGGATTGTCCTTCGACGCTTCGACCACCTTGGCGAAGTCGAAGTCGAGCATGGAATCTGTGCGCTTGGTCAGCATCATGAACCGGACGACGTCCTTGCCGACTTCGCGCACGACGTCGGCCAGCGTCACGAAATTGCCCGCGCGCTTCGACATCTTGATCGGCTCGCCCGCGCGGAACAGGCGCACCATCTGGACCAGCTTGACGTCCAGGTCGACGCGGCCGTCGGTCAGCGCGGTCACTGCCGCCTGCACCCGCTTGACCGTTCCGGCGTGGTCGGCGCCCCAGATGTTGACGAGGTGGTCGGCCGTCGCGGCTTTCTGAAGATGATAGGCCGCGTCGGCGCCGAAATAGGTCCAGCTTCCGTCCGACTTCTTCATCGGCCGATCCTGGTCGTCGCCGAACTGCGACGAGCGGAACAGTGTCAGTTCGACCGGCTCCCAGTCGTCGGGCGTCTCGCCCTTCGGCGCTTCGAGCACGCCTTCGTAGACCAGACCCTTGGCGCGAAGGTCGCTTTCGGCCGCCTCGACCCCGCCCGACGCCTGCAATTCGGCCTCGGACGCGAAGATGTCGTGGTGGATGCCGAGCAGCGCGAGGTCCGCCTTGATCAGCTCGATCATCGCCGCGACCGTCTTGCGCTTGAACAGGTCCAGCCATTCGCTTTCGGGCGCGGCGGCGTAGCGGTCGCCGAACTCGGCCGCGAACAGCTGCCCGACGGGGACGAGATAGTCGCCCGGATACAGGCCTTCGGGAATGTCGCCGATCGCCTGCCCCAACGCTTCGCGATACCGCAAATGCGCCGAGCGGGCGAGCGTGTCGACCTGGCTCCCCGCATCGTTAACGTAATATTCGCGAGTCACCTCGAAGCCCGCGGCCTCGAGCAGGCTGGCAAGTGCGTCGCCGACCACCGCGCCGCGGCAATGGCCCATGTGCATCGGTCCCGTCGGATTGGCCGAGACATATTCGATGTTGACCCGCTCGCCCTTGCCGATGTCCGACACGCCATAGCGGTCGCCCTCGGCCAGGATGGTGCCAAGCTCGTCGCGCCAGCTGCCTTGATCGAGGCGCAGGTTGATGAACCCGGGCCCGGCAATCTCGACCGCGGTCACCCCCGGAAGCGCTTCCAGCTTCGGCGCGATCAGCGCCGCAAGCGCGCGCGGGTTGGTCCCCGCCTGCTTGGCCAGCACCATCGCGGCGTTGGTGGCAAGGTCGCCATGGCTGGCGTCACGCGGCGGCTCGACCGCGACCGCATTGCGCTTGCCGTCGGCGGGAAGCGCACCGTCGGCGACGAGATCATCGAGCACGCCATCGAGCAGCGTGGAATATTGGGCATAGATCGACATGGCCGCGCCCGTAGCGCAGCGCGCGCCACGCGTCACTAAGGCTTAGCGCGCGGTCGGTGCGTAGATGATCCGGAACTGCGTCGCGCCGCCCTCGCCGGCCAGCACCATCTGCGGTCGTGGCTTCGACGGCGCGCGGCTACCCGGAGCACCGAACGCGAAATGGCTATGGTCGCCTTCGTCGAGCGATTCGATCAAATGATAGCCGGCTGCGCGAAGTGCGGCGGCGATCTGGTGATGCGCCACTCCCGGGCGGCGCGCGATATCGATCGCCCGGCCCGACAGGTGATAGCTGTTGATGACTCCGCCGACGCGGCGATTGTGCGCGACGCTGCGCAGCGTGCTCGTGACCCGCCCCCACCGCGAGCCGATGCCGACGGCCGACCCGATGTCGATCCGCCCACGTGCCGGGGCGTCAGGGACCAGCGACGGATCGAGCGGCTGCCCCGACTTCGGAACGTTCAGGATTCGGATGCCGAAATCGGTCGGAGTTGGATTTGCCGCCCCCGCCATTCCGGCCACGATCAATGCGATTGCCCCACCCGCCATCTCGGTTTCCTCCCGAGTCGGGTGTATAACAGAAATTTAACGATCGTGCGACCGGGGCAACTTCGGCGTCGCTCAGCGGGCGGAATAGGCCGGCATCAGCGGCGACCGAACCGTCGAGTAAAAACCGTCGTAAATATAGCGTGCGGCGCGCGCGATAATCCCCGGACGATCGGGAGTCGAGCGCGCAAACATCGCGACTGCGATTCGGCGGCCGTCGGGCATGGTGATGAAGCCGACGTCGCTCGCATAGCCCGACAGCGTGCCGGTCTTGTGCTCGACGCGGGTCCCCATAGGCAGCAGCCCGCGAATACGGTTCTTGCCGGTCGTGCAGCGCGCCATCACGTCGAGCAGATAGGCGCGGCTCGTCGGGCGAAGCAGTTCGCCGCTGTCGATGCGGCGGAGCAGCTCTACCATCGCCTTGGGCGTCGAGCTGTCGCGCACGTCGCGCAGGTCACGCTTCGAGCGCAGCAGTTGGTCGATGTTGCGGTCGACGCGAAGGCCCGTCAGCGCATGCTGGTTGAGCCAGCGCTGCAAAGTCTCCGGACCGCCCAGGTCGGCCATCAGCACGTCGGTCGCGTTGTTGTCGCTGCGGATCAGCATCGCGTCGATCAGGCTGCGCGCCGACCGGCTGCCGATGCGGTCGTCGAGGGTCCGTCGACCCGCTTCGACCTGCGCGAGGTAATTGGCGGCGACCGCGACCTTGACCGTGCTTGCCATCGGGAAGGGCTCGTCGCCGTGAACGCTGATCAGTTCGCCCGTCTTCAGGTCGAGCGCCGCGATCCCGACGTCGGCGGAATAGGGGCTGACCATCGAGCTCAGCTGATTCCGGATCGCCTGGAGCGAGGGCAGGCTCTGCGCGCTCGCGGGCGTCGCCGCGACCAATAGCCAAAACAGCAGTGTGACAAAGCGCATCGTTCGACCCCTGACCCTTTCGACCTTGCTACCGCAACGCCGACAGCTTGTGACCACGTCGTTCCGCTTAACGAACGATTACGCGACCAGCGGACTCTCTCGGACGACCAGTCGATCGCGAGTCGCCAATTTTAGGAAATCGCGATTAACCAAAGCCAAACGATGCTCAGCCGCGCATCAGCGGCTGCGAAAGCGCCTTCGGCCGCGTCTCGGGAAACAGCAGTACGGACGACCGCACGGGGTCCAGCCCAAAATGCTGGGCAAGCGCGGTCGCGACGAGCGCGTCGAGGTCGATCGTCGGCTTCAGGTCGCGGCCTTCATAAAGCGAAGCGTCCGACAGACCGGGCCAATCCGCGACGACCTTTCCGCCCGCTACCGCCCCGCCCAACAGCATCGCCGACGCGCCGGTGCCATGGTCGGTCCCGCCGGTGCCGTTGACCCTCGCCGTCCGCCCGAATTCGGTCGCCACCAGCACCAGCGTGTCGTTCCACGCGGTCCCCAGCCCCGCCCTCAGGCTAGTGACCATCGCGTCGAGCCCGCGCAGCTGCGCCGCAATCCGCCCGCGCTGCCCGTTATGCGTGTCCCAACCATTTGTCTCGATCATCGCAACGCGCGCACCGTCGGCGCCACTCATCAGCTTCGCGGCGAGCGCGCCCGCTGCCGCCCCGCCACGCGCCGTTCCGATGTCCCCCGCCTTCATCCGCGCCGCCTGCGCCTCCGACCACAGCGGCGCCAGCTGTGCGTCCTGTTCGTACAAATCGCCGATCCGAAGCAGCAGGTCGTCCGCCGCGGCGGGAATGTTCGACGGCGCATAGCTTGCCACCGGACGCGAGCCACGCAGCGCCAGCGGCACCGTCGGCGCCAGTGCGACGGCCTTTCCACCCGGCAATTCGCCAAGCAGGCGGTTCATCCATCCATCCTTGACCCGATAAGCCCCCGCGCCGCCACTCTCGAGCACGTTCTGACCATCGAAGTGCGACCGGTCGCGATAGGGCGACGCCACTGCGTGCACGAACAGCGCCTGGCGCTGCGCATAGAGCTTGGCCGTCTCCGCCAGCGCCGGATGCAGCGTGAACATCGAATTAAGTTTCGCCCCGGTCGCCGCCTCTGCCGCCAAGTCACCGCGAAGCCCCGCGAAAGCCGGATCGCCGGTCGGTGCCAGGATGGCCAGCCCATCGGCCGCTCCGCGCTGGATAACGAAGAGGAACCTTTTCTCGGTCCGCGCCCCTGCCGCGAACGTGACCTTCGGCATCGCCAACAGCGCTGCCCCCACGCTGCCAAGCTGGAGGATATTTCGACGGTCGAACATTTTTATCTCCGCAACATTTCTGGGCTTGCAAGCAGCAGTGCCAAACCCGTCTCGGGACTTTCGGCGCGGGCGATTGCCGAGTTGGTGCGCGCGCTCAGTCGGCTACCTAGGACCTTCGGCGCGAGGGCTCTCGCATCCACCCCCTCACCCGCCCGCTGCGCAATGTGCTGCGCCGTCTCCACCCGTCGCACCAGCGCGTCCGGCCCAGCCCAACTTGCCGCGTCATCCCCCCAACCTGCCGGCGACGGCGGTTGCCACGCGGGCTGCCCAAGCTCGCGGAGCAGGGCAACGGCGGCTTCGGGCGGCAACTCGACGAAACGAGTCGCGCGCAGGGCTGCGACCGTCCAGTCCCAAGGACTGCGGAACTTGGTGGACGTTGCGTCCCATGCTTCCGGGCTGTCGATCAACGCGCGATAGACGGTCGGCAGGTCGCCGCCGCTTTTCAGAAACGCCGCTTCGATCCGCGCCACCATCGCCGCTGGCGGGTTGTCGGCAGCGAAATGACGCGCAAGCTTGGTCGCAATGTGCCGCGCGGTGGCCGGATGCACCGCCAGCGCCGAAAGTACCGAGCGGGCCTGCTCCTCGCCGCCCTCGGCATAGTGCCGCCCCATGATCGTGCGCGCGCCGGGCTGATGAAGCTGCGCCGCGAAAACGAAGTCGCCCGGACTTCCTTGCGCGATCCTCGCGCCTGCGCCGCGCCCCACGCCCGCCACCGTCCATCCGGTCAACGCCCGCGCGAACTCGGTCACGTCGGCCTGGGCATAGCCCGTGCGGACTCCCAGCGTGTGCAATTCCAAGATCTCGCGCGCCAGATTCTCGTTGAGGCCGCGCTTGTTGCCTCGCGCAGCCGCGCGCGCTCCGACCACGCTGTCGGGACCGATCGACTGCGCCTGATCGAGGTAAAACAGCATCGCCGGATGGCGCTCGACCGCCAGCAGAATATCACCGAAGGTCCCGGTGACGTTCGGCCGGATCGCTTCCATCTCCAGCAGCCCGGCGAAGCCGACCACGGTCAGCTTCTGCGCCGACACGGCAAAATGGTTCGACCAAAAATGCGTCATCCGCTCGAGGAACGGCGTCGGAGTCGTCAGCGCGGATTGCAACCGGGCGCCGACCAGTTGCGGATAGGCATCGCGTGCCGCCCGGCGTGCCGCGCGCACTTCGGGGTCGCGCATCGGCATGTCGGTCATCGTCGGAGAAGTGGCGGCCGCCGCGCGCTGCTCCATCCGGGCCTCGCGCCGAATCGCGTAAAACTCGCCCAGATCGGCCGCGACCTCAGCGCGCGTGGGAATTCCGGCGATCTTCGCTTCGAAGCGACCGATCTGCGCCGCCGCCCAGCCACGCGGGTCCGATGTCGCATCGCTCGCCACATCGCCGCGAAGGCCAAGCCCGAAGCGGCTTTCCGCAAAGCTTCGGTCGGTCATCGAAAACTCCTTCAATCGAGGAGCTTAGCGTCGGCTCGGCGGCCTGAACGCCCGCTGACTAGAAGCGGTCGGGCATGAGCACGGGACCGATCAGCGCTTCGTGCCGCGCGATCGCGAAGCGGTCCGTCATCCCGGCGATATAGTCGCCAATGCCGCGCAGCCGCGCCTGTTCGCCGTCGCCGCGCTGCCAGCCTTCGGGCAGATGTTCGGGATGGTCGCGGTAACAAGCGACAAGGTCGGCGACGATCCGCTGCGCCTCGCGCCGGATCGGGGTGAGCGGCGGACTGTCGTAGAGGTTGGCATAGAGGTGTCGCTTCAGTGCGCGCTCTTCCTCGCGCATCGCGTCGGAAAAACCGACCAACTGCCGGCCTGCCGCGCGAACGTCGTCGATCGTCTCGACGCCCGCCTCGGCAATCCGCCGGCGCGCCTCCGTCAGCACATCGCCGACCATCGCCCCGATCCCGTCACGAACCAGCGCCTTCGCCTTGCGCGGCACGTCGAGGTCGGGATGACGTCGCTCGATCGCCGCCCACTGGCGCGCCACGAACGGAAGCTCCAGCAGCGCGTTAAGATCGAGGATGCCCGACCGCAGCCCATCGTCGATGTCGTGATTATCGTAGGCGATGTCGTCGGCGATCGCCGCGACCTGCGCTTCCAGGCTCGGCCAGCTTTGCAGGTCGAGGCCGAACGCCGCATCCGCTTCGGCCATCGCCCAGGTCGGGTTGCTCACCGGGCCATTGTGCTTGGCCAGACCCTCCAGCGTTTCCCAGCTGAGATTGAGACCGTCGAACCCCGGATAAGGATTCTCCAGCGCAGTGACGAGGCGCAGCGTGTGCCCGTTGTGATCGAACCCACCCGCGTCAGCGAGCCCGCGGTCGAGCGAATCTTCGCCCCCATGTCCGAACGGGGGATGGCCGAGGTCATGCGCCAGACACAGCGCCTCGGTCAGATCCTCATTCAAGCCGAGCGATCGCGCCATCGTCCGGCCGATCTGTGCGACTTCGATCGAATGGGTCAGCCGGACGCGGAAGTGATCGCCATCGGGCGCGACGAACACCTGCGTCTTGTGGCGCAGGCGGCGGAAGGCGACCGAATGGACGATCCGGTCGCGGTCACGCTGGAACGCGTCACGCGGCCCGCGCGGACCGCGATCGTCCTCGGCAAAGGCCCGGCCGCGCGATCGTTCGGGGTGCGCGGCAAGGGCCGGGGCAAGCATCATTTCGTGCCGATTTTCTCGATCTTGATCTGGGCGGGCGTGCGGGTCCAGCTAAAGCCGTCGACCCCTTCCTTGGCAAGCTTGTTGACGAATTCCTGCGCCTCCGACTTGCTGTCGAACGGCCCGACCAGCAGTCGGAAATAGTCCTTGCCCATTGTCACATAGCCCGACCGCGACTTCAGCAGCGTGCCGGCCTTAGCGGACAGCTTCTTATACTCGGTCGACATGCGGTCTTCGTTCGATCCGCCCGCCAGCTGCACCCAGTTCATGCCCGCGACGCCGATCTTTTCGACCTCAGCTTTGGCCTTCTTCACCGCGGCGAGCTTCTCCTCGCGCTTCTTGTCCTCGGCCAGCTTCTTCGCGGCAGCGGCCCTCTTCTCGCGCGCCTCGCGGGCGTCGCGATTGTCGGCGGCAACCTTGACTTTGGGGCTCTCAACCTTCGGGCGCGGCGCGGGTGGCGGCGGCGCGCTGTCGTCGATGGTGGCGAGCAGCTTTTCCAGACCGTCGAGCCGCTCGGCATCGGCGTTCAATTCGGCGATGGAGAAGGCGGGCGTCGGAGTAGCCGTGGCCGCAGTGTCGACCAGCGGTTCGGGCGTCGAATTGCCCGCCGTTTCGACGACCGGGGGAGATGCCGTCAGGCTCGCCACGGACGTGGCGGGCGGCGTGTAGGTGGGAACGGGCGTCGGCAGTGGCTGCTGGCTCGCCATCCGGACAGGCGCCGTCGTGATCGCCGGCGGCGTCACCGGCCTGCTAGCGACCTGCTGGGTCGGGGCGGGGCGCCGGATCAGCGACGCCGCGCGCTGTTCGCGACCGTCGAGGCCGCGGACCGCCGGATCACGCTCGACGCGAACCGCCGGACGGGTCTCACGCGGCTGGGGCGCCGGTCGCTGCGGGGCTGCCCGGGCGACGCGAACCGGCTGTTGCCGCGCCGCCGACCGCGCGGGATTGGCAAAACCGGGTTGCGGCGGCGGCGGCCCGGCCTGCGCAAGGCGCGTCGCGGCATCTTCCGGGAACAAGCCAAGGTGCACCGCGGCAGCTTTCTCGGTCATGCTCAAGCGGGGCAGCATCACGAAGAAGGGATCGAACCGCGCCGAGGCGCCGGGCATGACCGAGTTGATCGCCTGCGCCGCGCCCATCCGGTCACCCGTCAGCGCCAGCACGAAGGCGCGGATCCGCTGTGCAGCGACATCGCGGCGATTGAGCAGCGGCTGCAGCGCCACGATCGCCCCGTTGCGGTCGCCGGTGATGGCCAGGCTGAGAGCGATCCGGCGTCGCGCTTCGTCGGCATTCGCGCCGACCATTGCCAACCGATAATCGGACTGCGCCGCGCCGGGATCGCCCAGCAGGTCGCGCGCCATGCCGCGGTCCAGCGCCAGCGTGATCGGCGGCGCGCCCATCTGCAGCGCTTGGTCGAAATAGACGAGCGCGCCGCGCGGGTCGCCCATCTGCGCCATCGCCGCGCCAAGCCCGATCTTGGGCGCGGGGGTCGACGGATAGCTTTCCTCGGCCCGACTGTAGAAGCCGACCGCCGCTTGCAAGTCGCCAAGGTCGAGCGCCGCGCGCCCCGCCCCGATCAGCGACGTGAAGTCGCGCGGATTGCTGGCAAGCACGCGGATATGACGCGACAGCGCATTGCCGGGAGTTTCCGCATAGACGCCTTGCGCCATGACCGGACCGGCCGTCGTTAAGGCCAATCCCAATGCCAGGCCGAGCGCCAACGCTCTGGCCGGCGCGCGCGCCGATCGCATGTTTCGCATGATCCTCCCCATGCCCGATGGAAGCTTTCTGGAAGCTTGCTGGGAAGGGGCTAGCGGCGAGGTGTGGCCGCGCGGCGACGAGCGGCGCCAAGGCGCCGCCCGTCCACCGAATTACTGGTTGTTCTGGCGGTTGAGGAAGCGCGGAATATCGAGCGGTTCACGGCGGAAGCTCGGTGCCGGTTCCTCGTCGATCTTCGCCTGGTTCGCACCACGCGCGATGTTCGACATGCGTTCGAACAGCGTGCCGCTTTCCTTGGCGCCGGCGGTGATCGTCGCGGGCGCGCTGTCCATGTCGTCGGCCGGCGGCGCGATCGGGGTGCCGATGACCGGGTCCGACAGGATGTCGCCGCTGTCGAGCACGAGCTCGTCGCCGGCAACGTCACCTTCGGACAGGTCGAGGATATCCTCCTCGGCCGACGCACGCGGAGCGGGCGCAGCCGCGGGGGCAGGAGCCGCCGGAGCGGCGCCTCGACCTGCCGTCGGGAAGGTGAAGACCTTGCCCGGCTGCGGCTGGGCGGCGACTTCGGCTTCGATCCCGGTGGCGACGACCGACACGCGGATCTTGCCTTCCATATTGTTGTTGAACGCCGAACCCCAGATGATGTTGGCGTCGGGATCGACCAGTTCCTTGATGTGGCTGGCAGCCTCGTCGACTTCCATCAGGCGCATGTCCTCGCCGCCGGTGATCGAGATGATGACGCCCTTGGCGCCCTTCATGCTGACGCCGTCGAGCAGCGGGTTGGAGATCGCCTTTTCGGCGGCCTCGATCGCGCGATTGTCGCCCGACGCTTCGCCGGTGCCCATCATCGCCTTGCCCATCTCGCCCATCACCGAACGGACGTCGGCGAAGTCGAGGTTGATCAGGCCCGGCATGACCATCAGGTCGGTGATTCCGCGAACGCCCTGCTGCAGGACCTCGTCGGCCATCTGGAACGCTTCTTTGAACGTCGTTTCCGACGTCGCGAGACGGAAAAGGTTCTGGTTCGGAATAACGATCAGAGTGTCGACGTGCTTCTGAAGCTCTTCGATGCCCGCATCGGCCGAGCGGCCGCGACGCGCGCCCTCGAACGCGAACGGCTTGGTCACGACACCGACGGTCAGGATACCCTTGTCACGCGCGGTCTTGGCGATCACCGGCGCGGCGCCGGTGCCCGTGCCGCCACCCATGCCGGCAGCGATGAAGCACATGTGCGCGCCTTCAAGCGCGCGATCGATTTCCTCGATCGTCTCTTCCGCGGCAGCGCGGCCGATTTCAGGGCGCGATCCGGCGCCAAGGCCCTGCGTGATCTTCAGGCCGAGCTGCAGCCGCTGGTCGGCGGCCGAGGCATTGAGCGCCTGCGCGTCGGTATTGGCGACCAGGAATTCGACGCCCTGGACGTCGGACCGGATCATGTTCGCGATCGCGTTGCCGCCGGCACCGCCGACGCCGATGACACTGATCCGCGGGCGAAGTTCGTCGACCTCCGGCCGGATGAAATCAATGCTCATGGAAGAACCCCCTCGATGCTACAACGCGTTGAACCGTGGGGACGAATCTTTGCACCATGTCGATTCCACCCCCAAGCGAAAAATGGTCCACGGGGCAAAAAAGTGAAGAAATGATTCATTATGGGACGAGGGTGAGTCCGCCAAGCTTCACTTCGTGGTTAATAGCCCTGCTTTAACGCGCTGAAGAGTTTCCCGAAAAGACTGTTCGAGGTCTTCTTTTCGCGTGCCGACCCGGAAACGATGTCCCGAATGTCGCCGCTGCCGTTCCCGGCCAGCATCGCCAGCCCGACCATAGTCGAAAAGGCCGGTCCGCTATGCGCTTCGGGAAGGCCAGTGATCGTGCGCGGACGCCCAACGCGAACCGCGCGGCCGAGCACGCCTTGCATGTAATCGGCGATGTTCTTCAATTCCGCCCCGCCCCCGGTCAGTACGACCTGGCGCCCGACCGGCCCGGTGAAACCCAGCGACTTCAGCGCGGCCTCGACCTCGCTGGTCAATTCCTCCACCCGCTGGCGGATGACGGTGATCAGTTGGGCATGGGTGATGCGCAGCGGCTCGGCGCTATCCTCGCCGCCGATCGGGGTCGCCTCGACCATCTCGTGATTGTCGCGCGGGCTCGTCATCGCCGATCCGAAGCGGCACTTCATCCGCTCGGCCTCGCGCCGCGGCACGCCGAACGCGCAGGCGATGTCGTCGGTGATGTCCTTGGCGCCAAGCGGGATCGAGCGAAGCCCTACCAGCATTCCGCCGGCATGAAGCGACACATTTGTCACCTCCGCGCCAAGCTCGACCAGCGCCACGCCCAGTTCGCGTTCCTCGGTCGTCAGGCACGCCAGCGCCGCGGCCACCGGCGAAGCGACGATCGCCTTCACGCCGAGGTGCGCCGAGCGGATGACATAGTCGATGTTGCGAAGCGGCGCGGGGTCCGCGACGACGACGTGGATATCGACGCCCAGCCGGTCGGCATGAAGCCCGATGGGGTTGTTGACGCCCTCGACCCCGTCGATCGTGTAGAGCGCAGGATGCGCGTGAAGCACGACCTGCCCGTTGCGGTCGATCGCCTGCCGACCGGTGGTCAGCAATTCGTTGATGTCCGACTGTTCGACCGCATGGCCGCCAAGCTCGACCTCGACATTGGCAACGTCACTGACCAGTCCGCCCGCGGCGAAGCTTGCCCACACGTCCTCGATCGTCACGCCCGACATTCGCTCGGCCAGTTCGACCGCCTCGCGCACCGCGACTTCGCTCGCTTCCATGTCGGTGACATAGCCGCGCTTGACCCCGCGGCTCTCGCGCTGGCCGGTGCCAAGCACGCGCAGCCGCCCGTCGGGATCGCGAGTCACGATCAGCGCGGTGACCTTTGACGACCCAATGTCGAGCGCCGTGATCAGCGGCTGGTCGGAGGAAGCGGACATCGGGCGGCTTAACTTTCGGACACGGGTTCGGGAATGATCGGCTCGCCGGGCTCGCGCGGGAGGCGAACGATCATCTTGTCGGGGACTCGAAGATCGAACCGCAGCATGCCGCGGCCGAGCAGGCCAGCCGACTTGTCCATTTTCGCGAACTTGGTCAACGCCGCCATCGCCGCCGCCTCGCCTTCGGGAAGCGCGATTGTCTCGCCCGACTGGAACGACAGGTCCCAACGCCGCTCGCCGATCCAGCTTGCCGACACCAATTGCGCCTTCAACGCCGGCGCCTTCGACAGCAGGGTGTCGAGCGGCACCGCCTGGATGTTCGCGCCCTTGCCTACCAGCAGCGGCAGGTCGGGCATGCGGCTGACCGGTACACGGTCAAGGACCACGCCCTCGGCATCGATCAGCGACAGGCGCTGGTCGTCCTGCCACAATGCAGCGGGTTTGCGCTCGACGATGTCGATGACCAGCGTGTCGGGGAAGCGCCGCGATACGCGCGCGTCCTTGACCCATCCGAACTTGAGCAGCCGCGCGCGGATCGCCTCGACATCGACCAGCGGCATCGCGGTCGTCTGCTGGTCGAGCGCAATCGCATAGACCGGGCGCGGGTTCATTTGCCGCAGCCCCTTGATGTCGACGCTTTCCACCCGAAAGCCCGCGTCGCCGACCGCTTCGCCAGCGGCCAGACCGATTTTTGCGGGCACGTCGAGCGCGACGATCGCCACGCCCGCGATCGCGACGACGAACGCCCCGAACGCCCACGTTGCCACGCGATTGGCCTTGGCCTGCCCGATGGTCGGACGCGCCGCCGCCTTGCGCGGGGTCGACTTCGCCCCACGCCCCTTCGCGTTCGATCCGCGTCGGACGCGGGCCGCGCTCATCCCTGCAGCGCCTCGGCGATAATCCGTTCGACCAGTTCGCCGTAGCCGATGCCCTGCTGCTTGGCCTGCTCGGGCACCAGGCTCAGCGGAGTCATTCCCGGCTGGGTGTTGACCTCCAGCAGATAGATACCCGCCTCACCTTGCTCGTCGTCCCAGCGGAAGTCGGAGCGCGACGCGCCTTTGCACTTCAACAACCGGTGCGCCTTCAACGCCATCGCCATCATTGCCTCGGCGATCGGCACGGGGATCTGCGCCGGGCAGATGTGGGTCGTCATGCCATCGGTATATTTGGCGTCGAAATCATAGAAGCCCGCTTTGGGCTCCAACTCCGTCACGCACAGCGCCTGGTCGCCGAGCACCGCCACGGTCAGTTCACGCCCGCGAATGAACGGTTCGGCCAGCAGCCGGTCGAAATGCCGCCACGGGCCTTCCGCTTTCGCACTGATCGGGTGCCCGTAATTGCTGTCGTCGGTGACGATCGCCACCCCGACCGAGCTGCCCTCGTTGATGGGCTTCAGCACATAGGGACGCGGCATCGGGTCGCCTTCGTATAGCGACGCGCTCTCGACGATCTTGCCCTTGGGCATGCGAATTCCGCCGGGCACGAGCACCAGCTTGGTCAGCTCCTTGTCGATCGCGATGACCGAGGTTTCCAGCCCCGAGTGGGTGTAGGGAATCTGCATCAGGTCGAGCATGCCCTGCACCGTGCCGTCCTCGCCGGGCGTGCCGTGAAGCGCGTTGAACACGACGTCGGGGCGAATGCCCGCCAACACCGACGCGACGTTGCGGTCCATGTCGACTCCGACGACGCTGCTGAAGCCCTGCTCCTTCAGCGCCGCGACGATCCCTTCGCCGCTCATCAGCGACACCGGTCGTTCCGACGACCAGCCGCCCATCAGCACGACGATGGTGAGATCGCGATTGAGCTTGCCGGTCACTGCTTTTCCACTCCGATTCTCTGGATTTCCCATTCGAGGTCGACGCCGCTGTCGGCCTTGACCCGGCGCCGCACTTCCTCGCCCAGCGCCTCGATATCGCTGCTGCTTGCCTGTCCAAGGTTGAGCAGGAAGTTGCAATGCTTCTCCGACACCTGCGCGTCGCCGATCGTCAGCCCGCGGCATCCCGCGGCGTCGATCACCTGCCACGCCTTGTGCGGCAGCGGGTTCTTGAAGGTCGATCCGCCCGTGCGGCTGCGCAGCGGCTGGCTTTCCTCTCGCGCCGCCGCGATGCGGTCCATCTCGGCCTGGACCGCCGCCGGCTCGCCCGGAACCCCGCGAAAGGTCGCGGACACCACGATTGCACCCTCGGGCAATTCGCTGTGGCGATAGGTGTAGCCAAGGTCGTCGACGCCAAGTGTCCTCACCTCGCCCGACCGAAGCACCACCTCGCACTCGACCAATATCTCGCAGGTCTCGCGGCCGTAGGCGCCGCCGTTCATCCGGACGAACCCGCCGACCGTGCCAGGGATCGAGCGGAGGAATTCGACCCCTGCGATCCCGGCGTCGCGCGCGGTCGAGGAGACCAAAATCCCGCTCGCCCCGCCGCCGCAGCGAAGCGTAGTTGCGTCGAGCACTTCGACCTTCGCAAACGCCTTACCCAGCCGCACCACCACGCCGGGCACCCCGCCGTCGCGAACGATCATGTTGGAACCGAGGCCAAGCGCCATCACCGGCACGGTCGGATCAAGGTCGCGAAGGAACTGCACCAGGTCGTCGCGATCGGCGGGCTCGAACAATTGCTCGGCCGCCCCGCCCGACTTGAACCACACCAGCGGCGCCAACGGCGCGCCTGCCTTCAGCTTGCCGCGAACGGCCGGAAACGTCGCGACGCTCACTTGGCCGCCCTCGCCGCCGCGATCCCGTCGGCAAGGCCCGCTGCCCACTTGGTGATGTCGCCCGCGCCCATGCACACGATCAGGTCGCCCGGCCCGGCGAGGTCGCGCAGGTTCGCGGCAAGGTCGCTCGCATTCTCGACCGGCTTGACCATGCGATGCCCGTGCGCGCGCAGACCGTCCGCCAACGCGGCGGCGTCGATCCCCTCGATCGGCTCCTCGCCGGCGGCAAAGACCGGTGCGACGAACACCACGTCGGCGTCGTTGAACGCGTTCTGGAAGTCTTCCATCAGGTCGCGAAGGCGGGTGTAGCGGTGCGGCTGCACCACCGCGATGACGCGTTCCTCGGCCGCTTCGCGCGCCGCCGACAGCACCGCGCGAATCTCCACCGGATGATGCGCGTAATCGTCGATCACCCGCGCCCCGTCGATGTCGCCGACCGGGGTGAAGCGCCGCTTGACGCCGCTGAACCGCTCAAACCCGCGCGCGATCACCGCGTCGTCCATCTTGAACTCAAGGCCCACCGCGATCGCCGCCAGCGCGTTGAGCACATTGTGCCGCCCCGGCATCGGCACGAACACGCCCTCGATCGTCCGCCGGCTGCCGTCGCGCTCCAGCACGGTCGCGTCGAACCGCGTCCCGCCATTCTCCGGCATGATGTTCTCCGCGCGAAGGTCGGCCAGCGCCGAGGTGCCATAGGTCATCACTCGCCGATCGCGGATCCGGCTCAGGATGTTCTGCACTTCGGGATGGTCCACGCACATCACTGCGAGCCCGTAGAAAGGCACATTCTCGACGAATTCGACGAAGGCGTCCTTCACCTGGTCGAAGCCGCCATAATGGTCGAGGTGCTCGGGATCGATGTTGGTCACCACCGCGATCGTCCCGTCGAGGCGAAGGAAGCTGCCGTCGCTTTCGTCGGCCTCGACCACCATCCAGTCGGACTTTCCCAGCCGCGCGTTCGATCCATAGGCGTTGATGACGCCGCCGTTGATCACAGTCGGATCGATCCCGCCGGCATCGAGCATCGCCGCGATCATCGAGGTGGTCGTCGTCTTGCCGTGCGTTCCCGCGACCGCGACGGTCGACTGCATCCGCATCAGCTCGGCCAGCATCTCCGCCCGGCGCACCAACGGCAGGCGCCGCTCGATCGCCGCCTCGACTTCGGGATTGCCGCGACTGATCGCGGTCGAGCAGACCACGACGCGCGCATCGCCCAGATTGTCGGCATGGTGCCCGATCGCGACCGGGATCCCCGCCTTGCGCAAGCCTTCGACCGCATAGCCGTCGTTCTGGTCGGACCCCTGCACCGCATAACCAAGATGATGCATCACCTCGGCGATGCCGGACATGCCGATGCCGCCGATCCCGACGAAGTGGATCGTCCCGATTTCGGTGCCCATCGCCTTCATGCCGGCGCTCCGGTCGCCAGCGCCATCTTCGGCGTCTCGGCCGTCGTCGCCGGTCCAACAAGCACGGGCGCGTCGCCGCCTGCGATCCGTTCGACCAGATCGGCAAGGTCGCGCGTCGCATGTGGGCGCCCGACCGACAGCGATCGCATCGCCGCGTTGGACAGTGCCTGCGCGTCGCCTGCGATCGCCTCGATCTGTGCCGCAAGCACTTCGGGCGTAAACTCGCTCTGCGCGATCATCCGCGCCCCGCCCGACGCCGCCATTTCGCGCGCGTTGACGGTCTGATGATCGTCGGTCGCGCTCGGCAGCGGGATCAGGATCGCCGGGCGCCCCGCCGCGGTCAGTTCGGCGATGGTCGATGCCCCGGCACGCGCAATGACCAGATGCGCTTCGGCGATCTGCGCGGGCATGTCCTCGATATAGGTCGACAGCTCGGCCGGGATCGACAGCGCGGCATAACGCCCGCGGGTCGTCTCGATATCGTCGGCGCGGCATTGCTGCACGACCTGCAACCGGTGGCGCAGCGACGGCGGCAACAGGCCCAGCCCCTCGGGCACGACCTTGCCAAGGATGCTCGCCCCCTGGCTTCCGCCGGTGATGAGCAGCTTCAACGGCGCGGTGTCGTCATAGTCGGGGAACGGCATCGTCCCCAGCCGCGCGACATTTTCGCGCACCGGATTGCCGACCAGCACGACCTTCGACCGATGCGACCGCTTCAGTCGCTCGATGTTGGGATAAGCCGTCGCGATCGCGCGTGCGTCGCCCGACAGCCAGCGGTTGACCCGACCCAGCACCGCATTCTGTTCGTGAAGGATCGTCGGCACCCCCGCCGCGCTCGCCGCCAGAAGCGCGGGGAAGGCCGGATAGCCGCCGAAGCCGACCACCGCGTCGGGCCGATGCTGACGATACAGTGCCTTGGCCGCGCGCCGCCCGGCAAGCACCGACCGCACCGCCTTCAACATGCCGATCGGCCCGCCGCCGAGCCGCCCGGCGGGCAGGATATGCGTCGGGACGTCCTTGAACAGTCCGGGAAAGCGCGTGCCGCGATCGTCGGTGACCAGCATCACCCCATGCCCGCGCGCCTTCAGCTCCGCGGCCAGCGCGTGCGCGGGAACCATGTGCCCGCCGGTTCCTCCGGCGGCGAGGACGATGTTCATGCCTTGATGCTCTCCCCGCCCCATTTCACGACATAGGGCGAGCGGGTCAGATACGGATTTCGGCGCGTGAAGGCGAGCAGCAATCCCATCGCGATCGACAGCGCCAGCATCGAGCTTCCGCCATAGGAAACGAACGGCAGCGTCATGCCCTTCGACGGCGCGATCTGGACGTTGACCGCCATGTTGATCAGCGCCTGCAGCCCGAACTGGATCGCGAGGCCCGCCGCCGCCAGGATCGCGAACGACGATTCCTCGTCGAGCAGCTTGATCAGCACTCGCGCCACGATGCCCATGTAGAGCAGCGCGATGGCAAGGCAGGCGATGAGCCCGAATTCCTCGCCAATGACCGAGAAAATATAGTCGGTGTGCGGCTCGGGCAGCCCAAACTTGCGCGTGCCGCCACCCGGCCCCATCCCGAATAGTCCGCCCGCGGTCAGCGTCCGCATCGCGTTCTGCACCTGGAAATTGTCGCCCTCGCCGAACAGGAAACCGTCGATGCGGACCTGCGCCACGTCATAGAAGAAGTAGGCGAGCACCACCGCGACCAGCCCCGCCGCGCCGAGCGCGCCGAGGATCCGCAGGTTGAGCCCTGCCAGCGCCAGCATCGCGATCCACACGCAGCCGAAGATGATCGTCGACCCGAAGTCGGGCTGGAGCATCAGGCACACCGCAACGAAGCCGAGCAGCCCGCCCGACAGCAGGAACACCGGCAGCCCCTTTTCCTTTTCCTTCAGCGACAGCAGCCACGCCAGCGCGACGACGAAGAAGGGCTTCAAAAACTCCGACGGCTGCAGCTGGCCGACGCCAAGCTCGATCCAGCGGACCGCACCGTTCTTTTCCGCGCCGATGAACGGCACCACCGCCAGCAGCACCAGGAAGATTGCAGCCCCGCCAAGCGAGAAGCGCCGCGCCCGCTCGCGCGGCATCATCGACACCAGGATCATCACCGGAAGCGACACCGCAATCCACATGATCTGACGATAGAAGAAGAACAGCTCATTGATGCGGACCGACCCGCCCGAATAGCGCTGCGCCGCAGCAGGCGACGCGGCGGCGACCGCGATCAGCCCGGCGCCGATCAGCACCGCGAGCAGCAGCAGCAGCACCCGGTCGATTTCCCAGAACCAGCGCCCTACCGCCGACCGGTCGGAGCGGCCGTAGCGCGACGGATCGACCATGGCGGCGCTCGCCTTGATCCGCGTCCCGATGGTCGTCGTGTTCATAGCCCCTCCACCAGTTCCCGGAACCGGTCCCCCCGCGCCTCGAAGTCCTTGAACTGGTCGAACGACGCGCTTGCCGGGGAGAGTAGGACAGTCTCCCCCGCTTGTGAATCCTTCGCGGCGCGATTCACCGCATTTTCAAGCGTTTCGCACTCAATGACTTGGGCGCCAGCCTCGCGCAGCAACCGCGCGAACATCGGCCCCGCCTCGCCGATCGTGTAGGCGGCGACGACATGGCCAATATGGGTGGCGGTATCGCCCAGCGTTTCGGCCTTGGCCTGCCCGCCCACGATCCACCGCACGCGCGGATAAGCCGCCAGCGCCGGCGCGGCGGCCTCGGCATTGGTCGCCTTGCTGTCGTTGACGAAGAGAACGCCATCGCGATCGCGGATGCGCTCCATGCGGTGGGGGAGGCCAGGGTAGGTGCGGAGGCCTTCCTCAATTTGCTCGTCGTCGAGAAGCAAATCATCGCAGACGAGGTAGGCGTTGATAGCGTTTTGCAGGTTGTGCGGTCCTTGCAGCGAGGGCCATCCCGATTGGCGGATCGAGAGTTCAAGCGGCCGGAAGTAGGGCGCCGCTTCAGCGACCACTGCGCCTAACGTCTGACGAATTTGCGATTGCAGGCCTTGCAGCATGCCGATTTCGTAATCTGGTTCGGTTGTAATGAGCACTCCCTTGCGGGACATCTCGAACAACCGCGCTTTCGACGCCGCATACGCCTCGAAACTCTCATACCGGTCGAGATGGTCGGGCGTGATGTTGAGCAGCACCGCCACGTCGCAATCGAGGCTCTTGGTGAGGTCTATCTGGTAGCTCGACAGTTCGAGCACATAGACCCCGCCTTCGGGTAGCGGGTCCTGGCTCAGGATCGGCAGGCCGATGTTCCCGCCCATCGTCGTCGGCACGCCCGCGGTCTTGAGAATGTGGTGCACCAGCGCGGTCGTCGTCGACTTGCCGTTGGTGCCGGTAATCCCAACCACCTTGTGCGGCGGAAGCTCGGGCCGCGCGCGGGAGAACAGTTCGATGTCGCCGATGATTTCGACCCCCGCCGCCTTCGCCGCCGCCGCGATCGGGTGGCGGTTGAGCGGCAGCCCCGGCGTCACGACGATACTGTCGAACCGCGACAGGTTGCCGCCGACGAAATCCTCGATCTGAACAGCGGCTGGCACTTGCGCGCGCGCTTCCTCTCGGTCGTCCCATGCGGTCACTCGCGCCCCGCTCGCCAGCAGCGCCTCGACCGTCGCCAGCCCGCTGCGCGCGAGGCCAAGGACTGCATAATGGTGGTCGGCGAAGGCCTTGGCCGTGATCACCGCAGCTTCAGCGTCGACAGCCCCGCCAGTGCGAGGATGAAGCTGATGATCCAGAATCGGATCACGACCGTCGGCTCGCTCCACCCCATATGCTCGAAGTGATGGTGGATCGGCGCCATCTTGAAGATGCGCTTGCCGTAGCGCTTGAACCAGAAGACCTGGACGATCACGCTGACCGCCTCGACCACGAAGAGCCCGCCAATCACGGCCAGCACGAATTCGTGGTGCGTCGCCACCGCGACCGCGCCGAGCGCGCCGCCAAGCGCGAGGCTGCCGGTATCGCCCATGAACACCGCCGCCGGCGGCGCATTGAACCACAGAAACGCCAGTCCCGCCCCGACGATCGCCAGCAGCAGGACGGTCAAATCGCCCGCGCCCGGCACGTGCGGAATCCCCAGATATTCGGCGTAGCGCGCGTTGCCGACCAGATAGGCGATCAGCACGAATGCCACCGCGGCGATGATCACCGGCATCGTCGCCAGCCCATCGAGTCCATCGGTCAAATTTACCGAATTGCCGAACGCAACGATCACGAACGCGCCGAACGCGACGTACAGCCAGCTAAGGTCGACCACCGCCCCCTGCACGAACGGCAGGTAAAGCTGCGTGCCGGATTCCCGCACCATCAGCCACGTCGCGAATCCCGCGATCGCGAATTCCAGGAACAGCCGCATCTTGCCGCTAAGGCCGGCGTGATGCGCCTTCTTCACCTTGTCATAATCGTCGAGGAAACCGATCAGCCCGAAGCCCGCCGTCACCAGCAGGCACGCCCAGACGTAGGGGTTGGCAAGGTCCATCCACAGCAGGACCGATACGAACACCGAAATCAGGATCAGCAGCCCGCCCATCGTCGGCGTTCCGCGCTTGGCGAGGTGGCTCTGCGGACCGTCGGCGCGGATCGGCTGGCCCTTGCCCTGCTTGGCGCGAAGCCAGCGAATGAACGCCGGGCCGAGCAGCAGCCCGATCAGCAGCGCGGTCGCCGCGCCCGCGCCGGCGCGAAAGCTGATGTAGCGGATGAGGTTGAGGATTCCGGGGAAGCCCAACTGTTCGGCGATCACGTAGAGCATGTCGCGAGGCCCCCTGCCATTCGCTCGACCAGCCGCGCAAGGCCGATCGAATTGGATGCCTTGACCAGCACCACGTCCCCCGGCTCGACGATCCGCGCCAAGATCTGCGCCGCATCGTCCGCCGCTTCGGCGCGGTCGACGATAACGTCACCGTCCAACGCATCTTCCAGCGGCCGCATGTCCCCGCCGACCAGGACCAACTGGTCGACCTTCGCCGCGATCACCGCCGGCGCCAGCGCCGCATGCATCGCATCGGCTTCGGCGCCGAGTTCGCGCATCGGCCCGAGCACCGCGATCCGCCGCGTCACGTCGCGCTCCTCGCCGAGCGACTGCAGCGTCGCCGCCATCGACGCCGGATTGGCGTTGTAGCTTTCGTCGATCAGCAGGAAATGCCCCTCGCCGACCGGCAGGCGATGCCGCTCGCCGCGACCCTTTAGCCCGCCCATGTCGGCCAGCGCCAATCCCGCCAACGCGACATCCGCGCCAGCCGCCTCGACCGCGGCCAGCACCGCCAGCGCATTCGACACCCAGTGGTCGCCACGCTGCGCGATGGTGAAGGTCAGTTCGCTGTCGACCAGCCGCGCGGTGACCAGGCTTCCGCCCGCCTCGGACCGCACCGCATGAAGCGCGGCGACGTCGGCATCGGGTCCGCCAAATCCGATAGTGCGATCGGCAAAGCGTCGTGCGCCCCTGACCAGCCGGTCGCGCCATTCGCTGTCGTCGGGAATGATCGCGACGCCCTCGGGCTCCAGCCCCTCGAAGATTTCCGCCTTTGCGTCGGCGATCGCTTCCATCGATCCCAGATGCTCGATGTGGGCCGAAGCCAGCGCGGTCACCACCGCGACATGCGGCCGCACGAGCCGCGTCAGCGCGGCAATCTCGCCGGCGTGGTTCATGCCCATTTCGAGCACCGCATATTCGCTAGTCCGCGGCATCCGCGCCAGGCTCAGCGGAACCCCGGTGTGATTGTTGTAGCTCTTGACCGAGCGGTGCACCCGCCCCGGTGCGCCACGCTCCAGCGCGACCGCCAGCGCTTCCTTGGTCGAGGTCTTGCCGACCGACCCGGTCACCCCGATCACCTTGCCGGTTATCCGCGCGCGCGCCGCGATCGCCAGTCGCGTCAGCGCTTCGGCAACATCGTCGACTAGGATGTGCGTCCTGTCGACCCTGCGCGACACCAATGCCGCCACCGCGCCCATGCCGTACGCGCGCTGGACGAAGTCATGGCCGTCGGCGACGCTCCCCGGCATCGCGACGAACAGATGCCCCGTCTCGACCTCGCGGCTGTCGAAGGTCACGCCGACCACCTCGAACGGATCGCCGTGCAGAGTTCCGCCAGTCGCCGCGACGATCTCGTCGCTGGTCCACAGCGCGCTCACGAGGCACATTCCCGTGCCACGGTCACATCGTCGAATGGCAGCACCTGGTCCTTCAAAATCTGTCCCTGCTCATGTCCCTTGCCTGCCAGCAGGACGATATCCCCCGCGCCCGCCATCGCGATCGCGGCGGCAATCGCCTCGCGCCGGTCGCCGATCTCGGTGGCATTCGGCGCGCCCTGCATCACCTCCTTGCGGATCGCGGCGGGGTCCTCGCTGCGCGGATTGTCGTCGGTGACGATCACCACGTCGCTCAGCCGCCCGGCGACCTCGCCCATCGGCGCGCGCTTGCCCTCGTCGCGGTCGCCCCCGGCGCCAAGCACCGTGATCAACCGTCCCTCCACATGCGGGCGAAGCGCCTCGATCGCTGCCTGAACCGCGTCGGGCGTGTGCGCATAGTCGACATAGACCGGCGCGCCCGTCCGCGAAATCACCGCGCGCTCCAATCGTCCGCGTACCGGCGCAAGTCGTCCCATTCCCGCCAGCGTCGCATCCCACGCACCACTCGTCGCCAGCACCAACCCCGCCGCTACCAGTACGTTCGCCGCCTGATACGCCCCGATCAGCGGCAACACCAATCGATACTCGCGCCCGTCATGACCCAGCGTCAGCACCTGCCCCAGCGGAGTCGACGATCGCGCCTTCAGCTCGATCCCATCGGCGCCCGGCCCGACGGTCAGCAGCGTCAGCCCGCGCCGCGTCGCGCTCTCGACCACGTCGGCCGATCGTGGATCGCCAGTCCACACTACCGCCGTGCCGCCATCCTCGACCACCTCGTCGAACAAGCGCATCTTGGCGGCGAAATATTCGTCCATGTCGGCATGGTAATCGAGGTGGTCGCGGCTGAAGTTGGTGAACGCCGCCGCGCGTAACCGCACGCCCTCGACGCGATACTGGTCGAGGCCATGGCTCGACGCCTCATACGCGACGTGGCTGATGCCGAGCGTCCGCATCCCCGACATGTTGTTGAGGAAGGTGACGATGTCGGGGCTGGTCAGTCCGGTCGACACCTGCTCGTCGGCCGTCGTCACGCCCAGCGTCCCGATCGACGCCGACCGATGTCCCGCCATCCGCCACAATTGCCGGGTCATCTCGACCGTCGAGGTCTTGCCGTTGGTCCCGGTCACCGCGACGATCGTGTCTGGATAGGGCGCGAAGAAGCGCGCAGCTAGGTTGGCAAACAAGCGACGCGGCTCGGCATCGGCCAAGTGCACGGCATTGGCGACGTCCGCTTCGGGGCGCGCGACGACCGCGATCGCGCCGCGCTTCACCGCCTCGGCAATGAAATCCTCGCCATTGAAGCGCGCGCCGCGAAACGCGCCGAACACATTGCCCGCGACGACCTGGCGATGGTCGAGCGCAAAGCCGGTGACCTCGGAATCATGATGGCCGCCCGTAAGCTCGCCCAGGCGCATCGGCTTACTTGCCCTTTTCTTCGCGGACGAACGGCAGCACCTCGGCCATGTTGGGTTCGCGGCGCTTGTCGGGACGAACGCCGAGCATCGGCGCGATCCGCGATACCGTCCGCCCGAAGGCCGGGGCGATGTTCCAGCCAGCGGTGCTGAACCCGAATGTCTCCGCGGTCGCCTTCGGCTCGTCGAGCATCATCACCATGACGAAGCGCGGCTCGTCCATCGGGAAGACGCCGGCAAAGCTCGTCACTTTCAGCGAGCGGTTGTGATATTTCTCCGCGGTCCCGGTCTTTCCGCCAATGCGGTAACCCGGCGCATCGGCCTTCTTGCCGGTGCCCTGCGTCACGACCAGCCGAAGCAGCGAACGCATCTTGTAGCTGGTGTCCTCGCTGAACACGCGGCGTGCCTTGCCCGCAGGATGATTGCGGTCGACCTTCAGCAGCGTCGCGGGACGGTACATGCCGCCGTTGAACAGCGTTGCATAGCCGCTGGCAAGGTGCAGCGGCGTGACCGCGATGCCGTGACCATAGCCGACCGTCATCGTCTCGATCTGGTTCCAGTTCTTGCCCGGCGACAGCGTGCGTCCGCGCTCGCCGAGTTCGACCTCGATCTTGTCGAGGAAACCCATCTGCTGAAGGAACTCGCGCTGCCGCTTGGCCCCGATCTGGTCGGCGATCAGCGCCGATCCGATGTTGGAGCTTTCCTTCATGATCTCGGCGACCGAGCAGGCGCGGCCGTAGGGATGGGTGTCGTTAATCGTCCGCCCCGCGACATGAAGCTGCCGCGGGCAGCTGTACATCTGGCCCATCGACTTGATGATGCCCGAATCAATCGCCATCGCGACGGTGAATGGCTTGAAGGTCGACCCCAGTTCGTAGACGCCCAGCGTCGCGCGGTTGAAGCGCGCTTCGGCCGACCCCATTCCGGCCGCGTTGGGATTAAGCTGCGGCAGCGACGTCATCGCCAGGATTTCGCCGGTGTGAATGTCCATGATGATGCCCGCGGCACCGATCGCCGAATAGGTCTCCATCGCGCCGCCAAGCTCATGCTCGAGCGCCTGCTGGATACGGCTTGAGATCGACAGCATCACCGGCTGGCCGCGCCGCGCCGGATCACTCAACTGTTCCTCGAAGGTGCGCTCGATACCCGCAGTGCCTTTGCCGTCGACGTCGGTATAGCCGATGACGTGCGCCGCCAACGCGGTCTGCGGGTAAAGCCGGTCGGGCTCGCGCTCCAGCGCCATGCCCGGCTCGCCCAGCGCGTTGATCGCGCTCACCACTGACGGCGAGGCGCGGCGGCGAAGATAGTAGAAAGGCCGGTCCGACCTCAGCATCCGCAGATATTCGGCCGAATCCTTTTCGGGCATGATCTCGGCCAGCTTGGTGGCGAGGTCGAGCTTGTTGCCGATGACCTTCGCCGGCCACAGGCCGATCGTCCATGCGTCGATCGTGCGCGCCAGCGCATGGCCGTCGCGATCGACGATGTCGCCGCGCTCGGGCGTCAGGTCGACCGCTCCGCCCTTTCGGCCGGCATGGTCGCCGAAGGCGGCAAGATAGACCAGGCGGACGACGATGATCGCGATGATCGCGCCATAGACGAGCATCCCGAACATCAACCGCTGATGCATGACCGCCAGGACCTGGCGGCGCTGTCCGACCAGTCGGAGCCGCTCGGGCCGGGCGACGAGAGCGGGCGTCGGGGCGTTCATCAGTCGGTTACGCTGTCCTTGGATTTGGCGGATGCCGGCTTGGTGGCGGGCGCGGCGGCTTTGGCCTTGGGCGACGCGCCTGACAAGGGCGCCAGCGGATCGGCCGTCGCGCTTTTGATGGGCTTCGTCGCGGCGACCTTCTTCACGACCGGCTTGTCGACCTTTGGCATCGACGTCGAAGCCTTCGGCGACGCGGTGGCAGCCTTGGGACGTGGCGCTTCGGTCGTCGGGGCGAGCCGCGGCGACGGAGCGGCCTTGGCGGGCGAGCCGTAGCTTGCGACGTGGACCATCTCCCGAACCGGACGCGACGGCTGCGGGGCGACGTCGGCGCGCGGGATCGGCTGGCCCTCGCGGCCATCGTCGCCGCCCAGCGTCGGCGTGACGCGCGATGCTTCGGCCGGCGCGGACGCCAGCACCACCGGCGCGTCGAATGCCGGCGTCGGCTCGGGCTTGGCCAGCGTCGCCAGCTGGAACCCGCCTTCGACGAACTGGTCCGCAGACGGCGCCGACAGGCGGATGAATTTCACGTTCCAGCGCTCGAGCTGGGCCAGACGCCCGCGAGTGCCGAGTTCGGTCTGCAGCAGGCGAATGTCGCGATGCGCGAGCGCGATCTTGGTCTCGACGCTTTCCAGTTCGGCCCGCTCGGAGGCGACGCGCAGGCTGACCAGGTAGAAGCCGAGCGCCGCGCTCGCGACCGCCCCCGCCCATACCAGCGATCCAAATCCACGCGCGCTCATGCTGCTTTCTCCTGGTCCCACGCGGGCGCATCGGTGCGGACTGCGGTACGCAGCCGTGCCGAGCGCGCGCGCGGGTTACGGGCCAGCTCGGCTTCCGACGGGGAAACCGGCTTGGCGACTTGTTCGAAACTGGGGGTGGGGCCGCTCGCCGCCAGCGGGCGATGCCGCGATCCGCCCGGCGCCGCGCCGCTGCGCACCTTCAGGAAGCGCTTCACGATGCGGTCTTCCAGGCTATGGAAGGTCACCACCGCCAGCCGGCCACCCGGGCGAAGCGACCGCTCGGCGGCGCGAAGCCCGGCTTCGAGTTCCTCGAGTTCGGCGTTCAAATGGATGCGGATCGCCTGGAAGGTACGCGTCGCAGGGTCCGACTTCATTCCGGCATGGTGGCCAAGTGTCTTGCGCACCACCGCCGCCAACTCGGCCGTTCGGGTCAACGGCCGGGCAGCGACGATGGCGCGAGCGACCGCGCGAGCGCGCGGTTCCTCACCATAATCCTTGAGGATACGGGCAATCTCACCCTCGTCGGCATGGTTGAGGAAGTCGGCGGCGGTCTCGCCAGTCTGGCTCATCCGCATGTCGAGCGGACCGTCGTTGGAAAAGCTGAAGCCCCGATCGGCCTGGTCGATCTGCATCGACGACACGCCGATATCGAGCGCGATGCCGTCGACCGGCAGCAGGTCGCGATCGGCCAGGGCGCGGTCCATCTGGCTGAACCGCTCCTCGATCAGCACCAGGCGGGCGTCCGGGACGAGCGAGGGCCCGTTCGCGATCGCATCCGGATCGCGATCGAACCCGATCACTCGTCCCGCCCCCGCCCCGAGCAGGGCGCGCGAATAGCCCCCCGCTCCGAAGGTGCCATCGACAATGGTCTCGCCGGGGACGACGGCGAGGCCCGCGACGACCTCTTGAATCAATACGGGGACATGCGCCGGATCGGCCGGGATCGGAAGGGTGGGCGAGATCACAGCCCGCGCTCCTCGAGCCGGAAGCGCGCGATGTCCTTCATGTCTTCGGGAATGTTGGCATCGGCCAGGAACAGCGTCGGATTCCAGATCTGGAAGGTCTCGCCGACGCCGATGAACAGCGCCAGATCCTCGATGCCGCCCTTGCGGCGCATCATCGTCGGCAGGATCACTCGGCCCGAACTGTCGTAGGGTACCTCCTCAGTCGCGCCGAACGCCATCATCGTGCGGCGGGCGTAGTCGAGGTCGGCGGCGGGATCGGTTTCCTGCTTCTCCAGCAGGCGTTCCAGCTTGGCGTGCTTCAGCGCGGCATAGGCGGGGTCATAGGCGCTGATCGCCTGGAAATGGTCATGCTTGGCAAGGACGATGGTGCGGGCATCGCCGCGGCGTTCGATGACGGAGCGCAGGAAGGCGGGCACGGACACGCGACCCTTCGCGTCGACCGCGTTCAAAGCACTGCCCTGAAACAGATGCTCTAATGCCACGTCCTGCTCCCGCGGCGGGACACAGCTTTCCTGATCGCGGAAACACGGGTTCTCCGTGTCTCCGACGCCTTGATCGACTCAAGTCAGGTTTGCCCCGCGCTACCGACATGTTGGTAACTCAACAGGGGACGGGACACAACGGGTTTTCATGCCATTTCTTGGGTTTTCATGCCCCGTGGCGGAAATTCAACAGTTTTTCATGCTTTCTTAACCATTTGTTCTCCACTTGTTCTGTCTGGATAGGCCTGTGGATAAGTATGTTGGCAAGTAAAGAACGGCTGGTGATTAAAGCGATTGAAGTCGCGCCAGTTCGACCGCGACCAAGTCGAGATTTGCCTCGGTCGGACCATCGATTGCACCTTCGCCTTCCACATTGAGGAAATCGGCGTCGGCAACGATCGTCGCGGCCCCGTTCCCAATTGTGCACCGTGCCACGAAACCGCCACCAAGGATTTCACAGCGTTCGCCGCGCTTGCTCAGCCGCCCGGGAGTCACCGCCATCACCGACACCGCGCCATTGGTCGCCTGCATCGGCCCGTCGACAACCGGCCCCGCCAGATCGAGCCCCCAATGCTTCAGCAATCCGGTGTCGGCGAAGCCCGGCGGCGCGCGGAACGGGTCGCCCAGCGGCCGCTCGCTTTCCCACGACAGGCGCGGATCGGCGAGCAGCAGAACCCGCCCGCCTCTTCGCACCCACGCATCCAGCTCGACCAGCGCCTCGGCGGGCTGCGCGCGCGGGTGCGCCATCAGCAGCAGGCTCTTCCCCTGCAGGCTGGCCGCATCGGCGACCCCGATCGGCTGCACGTTATAGGTCTGCTCCAGCCGTCGAAGCACTGCCGACCCACCGCTCTGGATCCCGAAGCTTTCACCGAAGACTAATGGCAGGCTGGTCAGCAGCGCCAACGTCGCTCGCTCGGCCACCGGCGTCGTCGGCGGCGGCGCCACGGGGCGCCCCGTCTGCCACAGCGCGCCGACCGCAATTCCCGCCAGCCCCAGGCCGACGACGAAAAGCAGTTTCCAACGCGTCATCGCGCAGTGTTGCTGGACTGTGCCTCATTCTCGTCGGTCGCCGACCCCGGCGCGGCGCCGATCTCCGCCAGCGGCTCGTTCGGCTCGGCGGCGGCTTCGGCATTGTCGACGTTCTGCTGTTCGGCCCGGGTCAGCGGCTCGTTCGCCGAACGACTGATCGCGGTGCCGAGCAGCACGAACAGGAAAACGATGGCAAGGCCGGTGATTCCGTAGCGGATGCGCTGAGTACGCTCGTTGGGTTCCACCCGGTTCATGTCCGTAAACCTATGGGACTGGGGAACCGTTTGCAACGCGTCGGCGCTTTACGAACGATGCTGCAATTGCGAAAGAACTCGAATGATTCGTCATATCCCCCTGATCGCCCTTGGCGCGGTGGCTCTTGCCGCCTGCCAACCTGAAACCATCGGTGCCGACAATGCCGTCGATCCGATGGCCAACGAACTCGCCGCCGCCCCGCCGGTCGAGCTTCCGCCGGCCATCACCTCGACCAAGACCTACCGCTGCGCCGACAACAGCGTCGTCAACCTCGACTGGCTTGCCGACGGCAGTGCCAATCTTCGCGTCGGCGACGCCGCCGCCCCGACCCGCCTGATGGCGGGTGCGGAAGGTGGCGCGCTCACCAACGCCGACGGCACGTCGCTGACCGGCGACGCGCAGGCAGCCAGCGTCTCGCTGACCCTGCCGGGCAAGTCGGAACAGTCCTGCAAGGCGTAACGCCCTGGCACCCACGTGAAAGAACACCCCCGGCCTCACCCGCCGGGGGTTTTTTTATGCTTCCCCCGCCGCTAGGGAGCGCAGCCATGATCACCCCGCAGATGGTCGCCGACCACGGCCTCGCCCCGGACGAATACGACCGGATTCTCGCCGCCTTGGGCCGCGAGCCCAATCTCGTCGAGCTCGGCATCTTCTCGGTTATGTGGTCGGAGCATTGCAGCTACAAAAGCTCGCGTTTTCATCTCAAGAAGCTTCCGACCGAAGCGCCGTGGGTAATCTGCGGCCCCGGCGAGAATGCCGGCGTGATCGACATCGGCGACGGCCAGGCCGCCATCTTCAAGATGGAGAGCCACAATCACCCCAGCTACATCGAGCCCTATCAGGGCGCGGCAACCGGGGTCGGCGGAATCCTTCGCGACGTGTTCACCATGGGCGCGCGCCCGATCGCCAACCTCAATGCGCTTCGCTTCGGGCGTCCCGACCATCCCAAGATGCGCCACCTGATCAGCGGCGTCGTCGCGGGCATCGGCGGCTACGGCAATTGCGTCGGCGTCCCAACCGTCGGCGGCGAGGTCAATTTCGACAAGGCCTATGACGGCAACATTCTCGTCAACGCGATGACCGTCGGGGTCGCCAACCAGGACAAGATTTTCTACTCGGCCGCGACCGGCATCGGCAATCCGATCGTCTACGTCGGCTCGAAGACCGGCCGCGATGGAATCCACGGCGCGACGATGGCAAGCGCCGACTTCGACGAAAATAGCGACGAAAAGCGCCCAACCGTGCAGGTCGGCGATCCCTTCACCGAAAAGCTCCTAATCGAGGCCTGCCTCGAATTGATGGCGACCGATGCGATCGTCGCCATCCAGGACATGGGCGCCGCGGGCCTCACCTCCAGCAGCGTCGAAATGGCGTCGAAGGGCGGCGCCGGGATTCGCCTCGACATGAACAAGGTGCCGTGCCGCGAGGAAGGCATGACGCCGTACGAAATGATGCTGTCCGAATCGCAGGAACGCATGCTGATGGTGCTGAAGCCCGGCCGCGAGGCCGAGGCCGAGGCGATCTTCCAGAAATGGGAACTCGACTTCGCGGTCATTGGCGAAGTCACCGACACTGGCCACATGGTGCTCGAATTCGACGGTGCGGTCGTGTGCGACATCCCGCTCGGCCCGCTCGCCGACGACGCCCCGCTCTACGAGCGCCCCTACCTTGGCCGCGACGAATATAAGGCGTGGGCCAACGTCCCGCCGCTCGGCGACATCCCGTCATCGACCGACATTGCGGCCGAATTGCTCAAGCTGATGGCCAGCCCCAACATCGCAAGCCGCCGCTGGATCTGGGAGCAGTATGACAGCCAGGTCGGCGGCGACACCGTCCAGCGCCCCGGCGGCGACGCCGCGGTCGTCCGCGTTCACGGCTCCAAAAAAGCGCTGGCGATGACCACCGACTGCACCCCGCGCTACTGCTACGCCGATCCTTACGAGGGCGGGAAACAGGCGATCGCCGAGGCCTATCGCAACCTCTGCGCGGTCGGTGCGACGCCGCTTGCGGTCACCAACTGCCTCAACTTCGGCAACCCGCAGCGGCCCGAGATCATGGCCCAGATCGTCGGCTGCCTGGACGGCATGAGCGACGCCTGCCGCGCGCTCGACTTCCCGATCGTGAGCGGCAACGTCAGCCTCTACAACGAGAGCAAGGCGACCGGCGGCGGCTCCGCCATCCTCCCCACCCCCGCGATCGGCGCGGTCGGCGTCCTTGCCGACTGGTCGAACAGCGCCACCGTCGCGTTCAAGGACGAGGGCGACGAACTCATCCTCCTCGGTCACGGCTCGGGCCACATCGGCCAGTCGCTGTGGCTCGACGTCTGCCACGGTATCAAGGCGGGCGCCGCGCCTGCGGTCGACCTCGATGTCGAGCGCCGTCTGGGCGAACTCGTGCGGACCCTCATCGCCGACGGACTGGTCACCGCCGTTCACGACATCAGCGACGGCGGCGCACTCGTGGCGATCGCCGAGATGGGCATGGCAGGCGGCAAGGGCGCCGCGCTCACGCTTCCCAACGTTCCCAATCCCGCCACCATCCTGTTCGGCGAGGACCAGGGCCGCGTTCTGGTCACGACCATGGACGTCGCCGCGGTCGTCGGCGCCGCGACCGAAGTCGACATCTTCGCCGCGTCGATCGGCAAGGTTGTCGGCGATGCGATCGAGGGCCCCGGCTTCCGCGTGAACGTGACCGACCTCCGTGCGGCGCACGAAGGCTTTTTCCCCAAACTGATGGGTGCCGACGCCGCGCTCGCCTAGCGCGTCGCCTCCAGGATCATCGCCACCGTCTCCGCGGGCTGGTCCCACATCGGAAAATGCCCGCTGTGCTCGAACCAGTGCAGCTTGGCTTCGGGAAAGGCGTGCATCGCCCGCTTGGCCTGACGCGGCAGGCAAAGCCGGTCGCGCCGCCCCCAGCCGATGACGACCCGGCCGGCGCCGGTCGAAGGGCCGGTCTGCATCGGCCCGGTCGAAAGGTCGCGCACCAGCGCATCGAAGGTCGGCGTATTGACGAAGCTGTGCAGCTCGGTCGCGACCGCGTCGCCATCGAGTGCCCACGGCCGCGCCGACAGTTGTGCGAGCAATGCGGTACGCCCCGCCGCGCTGTGGCCGATCTTGTCCAGCGCCGGGCGCAGCCCGCGCAGCAAGCGGATCGACGCCGCGAGCGTCGATCGGAAAAAGGTCCGTTCCCATCCCTGCCAGAAGCCGCCGGGGTCGAGCGCCACAACATTCCCGGCGATCCCGCGCCGCGCCATTTCCAGCACCAGTCGCGCGCCGAGCGAGCTCCCGACCATGTCGACCCCGCGAAGCCCCTCGCGCTCGATCAAATCGTTCAGCGACCGGGCCAGACCGGCAAAGGTGCCGCTATCGGCCTCCGCCGGACTCGCGCCATGTCCGGGCAGATCGAACAGAAGCAGTTCGCGTTGGCTACCAAGCTGAGTGGCGATGACGTCCCACGACCGACGGCTTCCGCCAAGACCGTGAACCATCAGGAGCGGACGGCCGGTGCCGTGACGTTGAAGATCGATCATGCCCCCTCAACGCGCCCTGTCGGCGCAATGTCCGTCACTGCGAGAATGATCCGCCAGGTACCCCTCTTGCGAACGCCTCGCATTATCGCGTAAGGTCACCTCATGATCGTTTGTAGCTGCAACGTGATTCGCGATGCCGACCTCCGGGCCGCCGCTCACCGCGGCTGCCGCGATGCGGAGACCGCCTATCGCTCGATGGGCTGCGATTTCTCCTGCGGCGGCTGCAAGGATCTCGCCGACGACATCGTCGAGGAAGCGCACCGCGCCCCCGCTCGGACCGACCGCCGCGCCGCCTGACGCGACCCGCGACTGCGACTGACTCTCAATCGCATATTTTTCCCTGATTTCCGCCATTTAACCGCTTCCCTCGTCGCGCCTTCGCGGCTATGAGGACGGCCAACAAGGAGAAGCGGAACATGAAGGGCCATCCACGAGTCATCGAGCTGCTGAATCAGGCGCTCAAGGCCGAGCTGACCGCGATCAACCAATATTGGCTGCACTATCGACTGCTCGACAATTGGGGCGTGAAGAAGCTTGCCGAATATGAGCGCCACGAGTCGATCGACGAGATGAAGCATGCCGATCGCTTCGCCGACCGCATCCTGTTCCTCGATGGCTTCCCTAACTTTCAGGCGCTCGACGCGCTCCGTATCGGTGAAAATGTCGAGGAAATCCTGAAGGCCGACCTCGCCGCCGAACTCGAAGCGGTTGAAATGTACCGCGACGCCGTCACCGAGTGCGAAGCGCTTAAGGACTATGTCAGTCGCGACCTGTTCGCCGAAGTGCTCCGCGACGAAGAAGGCCACGTCGACTTCCTCGAAAAGCAGTTCGACATGATCCGGCAAATGGGTATCCAGAACTACGTCCAGCTGCACAGCGAGGCAGCCGAGGCCTGATCCAATCGGGGCTTCGGCCCCCGCGCGTGTCGACAAGGGGCCCGATGTCCAATAGCGCGCAGCCCCAGCGGATCCAGTCGCTCGACGTCGTTCGCGGCGTCGCGGTGATGGGCATCCTCGGCATGAATATCCTCGCCTTCGCTTTGCCCTACCCCGCCACGATCAATCCGGCGGCCTATGGCGGCGACAGCGGCGCCGACCTGATCGCCTGGTTCGCAACCTTTGTCCTGGTCGAAGGCAAGATGCGCGCGCTCTTCTCGATCCTGTTCGGCGCCTCGACCCTGCTGGTGATCGATCGCGCGGAGGCATCGGGGCGCAACCCTGTCGCGGTCCACTTCGCGCGCATGGCAGTGCTCCTGCTGCTCGGCCTCGCCCATTTCTATCTGGTATGGTTCGGTGACATCCTGACGCTTTACGCGCTGTCGGGGATGATCATCGTCTGGGCGCGCCACTGGTCGCCGCTCGCACTCGCCGTCGCCGGGATCGCCTCGCTCACTGTCTACACCCTCATGCTCGGCGGCCTTGCGCTAACCGCGATGAGCGGCGACGCGACGATGCTGTCGTGGATCCAGACCGACGCCGGCGCCAACTCCCCGCGCGTCGCCGCGGAACTTGTCTCCTACGCGCGATGCTGGAGCGACATCACCCACACGCGCCTCACCGACGACGCCACCTACCCGATCGACAGCTTCCTGACGTCGGGCTGGGAAGCGGTCGGTCTGATGCTGATCGGAATGGCGCTGTTCAAGTCGGGCATGTTCACCGGGGGCTGGACTCGGGCGCGGCTGTTGCGCTGGGCGATTGCCTGCCTCGCCATCGCGATCCCGCCTTTGCTCTGGCTCGGCTGGAGCCAGGTCGCCAGCAGCTTCGACACGCTCACCGTCTTCGGTGCAGCAATCCCCTGGTCGCAGCCGTTCGACATCGTCCTCGCGGTCGGCTTCGCCACGCTTCTTGTCCTGTGGTCGGGATCGCCCGGACTGCCCGCGCTGAAGACACGCGTCGCGGCGGCTGGGCGGATGGCCTTCACCAACTACCTCGCCACCTCGCTCGTCATGACGACGATCTTCTACGGCTACGGGCTCGGCCTGTTCGGCCAGGTCGGCCGCGCCAACCTTTGGTGGTTCGTCGCCGCGATGTGCCTCGCCATGCTCGCCTGGTCTAAGCCGTGGCTCGACCGGTTCCATTACGGCCCGCTCGAATGGCTATGGCGCAGCGTATCGCGCGGCGCGCTCCAGCCGCTTCGCCGCGCTTAAATCCGCCCGAAGCTCTGGTTGCCCGCCTTACGCCCGAAGCCGCCGGGCATCGCGCCGGGGCGCTTCAGCAAAGGATTGGTCGCCTGGTCGAACTGCGCCACCGTTTCCTGCCACAGCCGCTTGAGCTCGACCACATCGGGCACCAGCTCGTCAGGGAAGCGATGGGTCTCGATGCAGAAGCGCGCGGTCGTTTCGATGAGCTCGGCGACTTCGGCCAACGGCTCCGCGCCGAACTGCCGCGCCTCGCCCTTCAGCGTGTGCGCCGGGATCACCAGCGCGACGACATTGCCCTCGTGCATCGCTGCCTCGATCGCGGCGATGCTCTTTTCGCCATCCTCGCGGAAATAGCTCAGGATCTTGATGAACCCCGGCCCAAGCTCCGCCCGGCTTTTTTCGAAGTGCACCCAATCGACGATGTCTTGCCCGTCTGCCACGTAAAGCTCCCGCGAACGCCCTTGTGACTGGCGCTTTCCAATTCCGCTGGAAGCTACGACCCAAAGGGTAAAGATCGGGTTATTTGCCCTTGTCGTCGTACGGGTTTTTGGCCGCCCGCATCGTCAGGCGCAGCGGCACCGGGCCAAGCCCGAGTTCGCGCCGCATCGAATTGAGCAGATAGCGCTGGTAGCTGTTCGGCAATTGGTCGACCCGCGTCCCGAAAATGACGAAGCTCGGCGGCCTGCTCTTCACCTGCGTGATGTAGCGAAGCTTGATCCGCTTACCCCCCGGAGCGGGCGGCGGGTTGGTTTCGACCGCTTGGCTGAACCAGCGGTTGAGCTCGCCCGTGGTCACGCGCCGCGACCAATTCTCGCGAAGCTCGAACGCAGCGCCAAGCATCTGGTCGATGCCCTTGCCGGTCCTGGCCGACACGGTCAGCACCGGAACGCCCTTCAGCTGACTCAGCCCTTCCTCGAGCGCGCCCTTGATCCCGTTGAATAGCGACGAGGCATGCTCGGCGACGTCCCACTTATTGATCGCGATCATCAGCGCGCGACCTTCGGTCAGCACCTGGTCGGCGATCTTGAGGTCCTGCACTTCCAGCCCGCGCGTCGCGTCGAGCAGCAGCACGACCACTTCGGCATGGTCGATCGCGCGCTTGGTGTCCCACGCCGACAATTTTTCCAGCTTGTCGTCGACCTTGGCGCGCTTGCGAAGCCCCGCCGTGTCGACCAGCCGCACCGGATGCGGGGTCCCGTCGGGCCCGACCCAGGTCCAGCCGATCGTGATCGAATCGCGCGTGATCCCGGCCTCGGGACCGGTGATCATCCGCTCCTCGCCCAGGATCTTGTTGACCAGCGTCGACTTGCCCGCGTTCGGGCGGCCGACGATCGCGATTTTCAGCGGGCCATGTTCCTCGTCGTCGGGCTCTTCGATATAGCCCTCGGGCCGGTCAATGAACGGACGCAGCGCCTCGAACAGGTCGACCAGTCCCTCGCCATGCTCCGCCGACAGTGCGAACGGCTCGCCGAAGCCAAGCGCATAGGCTTCGATCCGCCCATTCTCGCCCGCCTTGCCCTCGGCCTTGTTGGCGGCGACGATCACGGGTGTGTCCTCGCTGCGCAGCCAGCGCGCAATTTCCTCGTCGAGCGGAGTCAGCCCCTCGCGCCCGTCGATCAGGAACAGCGCGACATCGGCTTCGCGCACCGCCGCTTCGGTCTGGACGCGCATCCGGCCGGGCAGCGAAATCGGGTCCTCATCCTCGAAGCCCGCGGTGTCGATGATCTTGAATTCCAGGTCGAGCAGCCGCCCCTCGCCCTCGCGCCGGTCGCGGGTTACGCCCGGACGATCGTCGACCAGCGCGATGCGCTTGCCAACAAGGCGATTGAACAGCGTCGATTTGCCGACGTTAGGGCGGCCGACGATGGCGACGGTAGGTTGGGGCATGGCGCCCCGTTAGCACCCGCACCCGAATTGCGCGAGGGGGGTCGGCGCGGAGCCTGTCCACGCCGCCGTCCCACTCGCGAATGTCCTTAACGGTAGGCGATCAATCGCCCGCTGTCGGTCAGCAAGAACAGCGTGTTGTTCGCGACCACCGGCTGGAAGCTGACGCCATCGCCGACGCTCGTCTGGCTCTGGATCGCCCCGTCGATCGGCGCGACGTTGATCAGCGCGCCATTGTTGCCGGCGATGACGAGGCGGTCGCCTGCCAGCACCGGGCCGACATAGCTGATCGGGCCCGAGCGCTTCTTCTCATTCTCGAAGCGCGGCAGTTGGGTGATCCAGCGGATCTTGCCGTTGGCGCGCGCGATGGCGAGCAGCTGCGCCCGGTCGTTGACCGCGAACAGCCAATCGCCCGCGACCCAGGGAGTCGCGATGCCGGCGAAGTTGAGTTCCCAGATGCGCTGGCCCGACAGCAGGTCGAGCGCGACCATGCGGCCGCCCTGCCCGATCGCGTAGACCACGCCATTGTCGATCACCGCGTCGGCATCGATGTCCGACAGGCTCGACACGCTGGTCGTGATCGACGTGCGCGACAGTGCATCCTGCCACACCTGGCGACCGTTTTCGTAGCGATAGGCGTTGAGCTCGCCCGACGAGAAGCCAGCGATGACCGTGCCTTGGCCGATCGACGGCGCCGCCGCCCCCGACACGCCCGCGATTTCCAGTGCAGCGGCGCTCGACCAGTTGGTCGATCCGTCGCTGGCCTTCAGCGAGTAGAGCTGGTTGTCCTGGCTCATGACATAGACGTTGCCGCCGTCGACCGACGGCTCCCCGCGCAGCGGGCCGCCCGGACGAACCGTCCACGCCGCCGCGCCGGTCGCCGCGTCGAGCGCCGCGACATAGCCAAGCCCGTTGGTCGCATAGACGCGACCGCCCTCGGCCGCGACACCGCCGCCGAACAATGACGCGGCATTCTTGCCGGCATCGCCGAAGCTTGCCTGCCACACGCTGGCGCCGGTCGCCGCGTCGAACGCGCGAACCACGCCGCGCGTGTCGATCGTGAACACGCGGCCACCATCGACCACCGGACCGCCGCCGAGGCGCGCGGTGCGGCTGCTGCCCGCGCCGATCGACGCGGTCCACGCGCTGCTCAATGCCTGGCCAAGCGCGGCATGGCCGACCGACTTGCGGGCATTGCCGCCCGACTGGGGCCAACTCGCCAGTTCGGTCGCGGCCGGAAGCGCCATCGGCAGTGCTGCGGTCGCGGGATCGACGGCGATGTCGACTTCGTTGACCAGCACCGCGATCCGGTCACCCGCCACCTTGGGCGGCGGCTTCTTCTTGAACAGTCCGCCGCTGCAGCCCGCCATCAGCGCGGTCGTGATCAACAGGATCGTGAGTCGGTTCGATGAGCGCATATCGGTTCAGGTTCCTAAAGCGCAGGGGCGGCGGACGGATCGCCCGGCATCGACGCGGTGGCGTCGACCCCCAGCGAACCGGCGATCTGCACCGCGCGGCTGCGAATGGTTTCGGGGACTTGGGCGTCGGCGGCGATGCGCTGGAATAGCGCCCCCGCCCCGGCCCGGTCGTTCTTGGCCAGCATCGCCATCGCGGTCATCTCGCCCGCAGTGCCGAAGAACGGCTGCCCGGGCTTGGCTAGCGGGGCCAGCTTGGCAATCACCTGGTCGGGCTTCATCTGGTCATATTCGGTCGCGACGGCGCGCACCGTGCCGACGTCTCGAAGCGCCTGCGGCAGGCTTTCGTCGGCGGCGACCTGGTTGAACAGGCGCGCGGCCTCGGCGCGATTATTCTGCTCGGCGGCCATGCTTGCCCGGCCCAGCAGCGCGCTGGCGCGGACGATGTCATTGTTGGAATCGGACAGCGGGGTCAGTTCGGCAACCGCGCCCTTGGTGTTGCCGCTGCCGATCTTGTCGAGCGCCGCCGACAGCGTTTCGCTCTGCTCGGAAGCGATCTTCGCCTGGCGGTTCTGCCAGAACAGATATCCCCCGACCGCGATCAGGAACAGGACGACGCCGATCACGATCCACGTGCCGTACCGCTTGGCGGTGTCCCGCATCTGGTCGCGGCGAAGGTTCTCGTCGACTTCGCGAACGAAGCTCTCACCGGTGTCGGGGGTCAGCGCCAAATCATTCCTCGTCGACTTATGGGCAGGTGCGCCATGCCGCCTTCATCCCGGACCGGGCATGAACAGAAGCTGGCGGCGCCCGCTCTAGCGCGGGTGGCGCGAAAGGCAAAGGGGGCGGCCATTCAAGCCTTCGGGCGATAAGTCTGCTCGCCGGTCGGGAAGCTGCGCTCGCGAACTTCGCCCGCATATTTTCCGGCGGCTGCACCGATCTCGCTGGCCAGGTCGGCATAGCGCTTCACGAACCGCGGCGTGCGCTCGAACAGGCCGAGCATGTCCTCGGTCACCAGCACCTGCCCATCGCAGCGCGCCGACGCGCCGATCCCGATCACCGGCACCGCAATCGCCGCAGTGACCGTGTCGGCGATCCTCTCCATCACGCCTTCGACCACGACCGAAAAAGCGCCCGCGTCGGCGACCGCGCGCGCGTCCGACAGGATCTTTGCCGCCTCCGCGTCGCTCTTGCCGCGAGCGCCATAGCCGCCCAGCGTGTTCACCGCCTGCGGGGTCAGCCCGACATGGCCGATGACCGGGATTCCGCGCGCCGACAGGAACGCGATCGTCTCGGCCATCGCCTCGCCGCCCTCCAGCTTGACCGCCGCGCAGCCGCTTTCCTTCATGATCCGCGACGCACTCGCGAACGCCTGCTCGGGCGATCCCTCATAGCTTCCGAACGGCATGTCGACCGCGACCAGCGCGTGCCAGCTGCCGCGCACCACCGCCGCGCCATGCGCGCACATCATCTCCAGGCTGACCGGCACCGTCGACGGCAGGCCATAGATCACCTGCCCCAGGCTGTCCCCGACCAGCAGCATCTCGCAATGCGGGTCGAGCAACTGCGCGTATCGCATGGTGTAGGCGGTCAGCATCACCAACGGCTGCTCGGTCCGATACCCCGTCCCGTCGGCCACCTTGCGCGCGCGGATCGAAGGGACCGTCATCCGCTTTCCAGGGACCGGCGTCGGGGTAGCGCGGCTGGTCGCGCTGTCGATGGTGAAGGTGGACATGAGGCTGTTTCTAGCGGTTTCGCTGCACTGCAACCAGCCCCGGAGGCCCAACGCCCCGCCGACAACGGCAATCATTAACGGATCGGGCGGTCTAGGACGCTTGCACCTGCTCCGGCCCCGGTCGGAGCGCCTTCATCCTTCGAAAGGTAACTCATGATGATGAAGACCATGAAATTCGCTCTGACCGCCGCCATGCTGGCGCTCGGAACCACCGCCGCGATGGCGCAGACCACGGGGCCGACCACGCGGCCGACGGCCGCGCCCGTCACTCCGGCCTCGCCAGCGACGGCGGCCACGCCGGCCACTCCGGCGGTGCCGACCGACCCCGCCACCGGCACAGCGGCAATGCCCGCGGTCCCGGCAACGGCCGCGACCCCGGCGGACCCGGCCACGCCTGCGGCGAAGACCGACGAGCTGGCGCCGACCCCGACAGACGCCACCAAGACGACGACGGCGAAGGCCACGACGGCCAAGTCGACGACCAAGACCAAGAAGACCCGCAAGCCGCTCTGATCGGGCTGGAAAAGGAAGGGCGCGCCGTTCGCGGCGCGCCCTTTTTCATGCCTCTACCGCAGCCAGCCGCGCTTGCGTGCGATCCGCGACAGCATCCAGATTCCATAGCAGACGACGAAGATGATGATCGGGCCCAGCAGCGCGTCCGACGGCGTCCGGTCGCGAAGCGCGGGCACCAGCAGCAGCGCCGAAAACTGCACCACCACCGCGACTAGCGACACCAGCAGCACCGGCTCCGCCAGCCGCCGCCGCATCAACAGCAGCACCGCCCCGATCAGCCCGACCCACACCGCGATCGCATAGGCTGCGACCATCCACGTCGGCGCCGCTTCCCACATTGCGCGCTGGTCGAGCGGAAGGGTCGCCGGGTCGGCGGTGACCTGACTGACGTACATGAAGCAGCCGATCACTTCCCACAGCACCGCCGCCACCGCCGCAACCTTAAACCACGTCGGCACCACGCCCGCGTAAACCGCGGCGTTTTCCTCTATCGTCTCGCTCATCGAAGCCCCCTTCTCATGACGCCGCGCAGACTGCGCGCGAAGGGGCGGCAGGGCAAGGGCTCAGCCGAGTCCGGCATCCTCGTACGCAGACGCCTTGAACCCGACGAGCAATGCATCGTCCGCAACCAGCACCGGGCGGCGGATCAGCGAGGGCTGCGCGCTCATCATCGCGATCGCCTTGGACTCGTCGATGTTCGAGCGTTCGGATTCGTCCATCTTGCGGAACGTCGTTCCCGACCGGTTGAGCAGCGCTTCCCAGCCCAGCCGATCAACCCACGGCTGCAACAGCGCCGCGTCGGCGCCGGCCTTCTTGTAATCGTGAAACCCGTAATTGACCCCGCGCGATTCAAGCCACGCGCGCGCCTTTTTCACCGTGTCGCAATTGGGGATGCCGTACAGCGTAACCATCGTCCGATTCTTACCTTCTCAATATGCTTCGATCGTCAGGACCGTGTTCTCGAACTTCTTGGCGGCGAGGTCTTCGGGAGTGATCCAATATTGGAGCGGCCCCATTTCCCCGACCAGCCAGTCGAGCGCCTGGTCGGGCCCTAGCTGCATCAGCAGGATGTAGCGATCCTTCATCTCGTCGGCTGCGACCTGCACGACCTCGCCTTTGCCTAGCATGTGGTGCTTGCGCGGTGCATGTCGGGTCGCCAGCGCATCGATGACCTCGGCGGGGATCAGCGCCGCACCATCCGGGTCGCTCAATCCGGCCTCGGCACCGTGCACCGCTGCCGACTGAATCCATCGGTTGATCACGCCCGGAACCGACAAGTGGCGATATGGGCGTGCCTTTGACGACGGAATGCCGTGAAGGCGAATGTCGTCAAGGAACGCCAGAACCTTGCCCTTTTCCTCATCGCTCGGGGCGTCATGGTCCTTGTTGTTGAGGTTGATTGCCCCACTGAACGGTTCGAACATCTTGCTGCCGACTGCACCGATCTCGCGCTGCAACGCCTGCAGCCGCACCTTCTCCGGATGGTCGTCGGCAACCTCACCAAGCGCCGTCACTCGCTCGGTAACGTCCCCCGATTCCTCCAGATAATACGATTGCACGAACCGATGCAGAATCCGCAGGGTCTTCCAATTAGCGGGGAAGCTCGCAAACGGAATCCATGCCGCGTCCTTGGGCGCCTCGCTGCTCCACAACAGTTTGTTCTCGGCCGGCGTCGGCCCGAAGAAGCCGTCCTCCTTCTCCTTGCGGACAATGTCCGCCACCTCGAACGCATGGCCCTCGTCGCGCCGCGCGGCGACCTCCTCGTCACTCGGCTCCTCGATCCAGCCGAAATCGATCTCGACCCGGTCGAAGTGGTTGCGCCGCCCGCGCCACGTCTCGTCGATCGGATCGTTGGGCGGCAGCTTGGCGGAGAAAGCTCCTTCGGTTGGTTCCCACGTCTTGGTCACCGGCTTGGCCAGATATCGCGTCACGAAATGGCAGGCATCGGGACCGAAATTGTCCGACAGCGGCGCGAAGAAATAGAGGAAGCCCTTGGCCGGCAAGAGGTCGCGGCCCGGTCCCGGCGGGATGTCCGCGCAATCGACCTGCGCCATGAACGTCAGCCGCTCCAGCAGTCCTTTGCGATCGTGGACCAGCGGCCAGTCGAAATTTTGCGGGACGATCGGCAACCCGCCGAAATAGCTCATGCTGCGCTGCGGATGCCGCGGCGGAAAAACATGCTTGATCGCCAGCCGCGCCTTCGAGGCGCGCTCGATCGACTCCGCGCCCGCCGAGGTCAGTGGCGGCACAGGCCGGTCGACGTGCGACGTCAACTCGGCCTTCAGAGCATCGTCCTGGATCCGCGCCTGTTCCTTGAAAAAATCGGCTGGGCTCGTCGATGCCATCGGCGGAACCGGCGGCTCGGTCGGACTGGCTGGCGTTTCGGCCGAAGCTGCGGGCGTCACCGAATGGCCCATCGCCATTCCCCGCCCCGCCGCGGACGGTATCGCTTCCTGATCGCGCAGCCGATCCGCGTCGAGGCTCCGCTTGCGGCCAAATGCCTGGGGCGCGTCCGCCTCCGCTTCGACGCGCCGCTTGTCGCGCTCCTCGTCGATCGTGGTCCTGACATTCCCCACCTGCCGGAACAGGTTTCGCACGCCCCACCACAAGATCAGTCCAAGGATTGGCACCACGATCGCTGCTGCGATCAATGCCGGCACACGGTCACTCATTTGACGCCCCCCGCCAACTCCCCCGAGCGAACGGCAACCTAGCGTATCGGTTACAAACGCCTAGCGGAAAATGACGCTAGCGATACGCCCCGATCGGACGGGCCGCCACGGATCATTCCCATTCGATCGTGCCGGGCGGCTTCGACGTGTAGTCGTAGACCACGCGGTTGATGCCCTTGACCTCGTTGATGATCCGCGTCGCGCAGCCCGACAGGAAGGCGGCGTCGAACGGGTAGATGTCGGCGGTCATCCCGTCGACGCTGGTGACCGCGCGAAGTCCACACACGCTGTCGTAGGTGCGATAATCGCCCATGACGCCGACCGTGCGCACCGGCAGCAGCACCGCGAAGGCCTGCCAGATCGCATCGTACAGTCCGGCATTGCGGATCTCCTCGAGGTAGATCGCGTCCGCCTTGCGCAGGATGTCGCACCGTTCCTTGGTCACTTCGCCCGGAATGCGGATTGCCAGCCCCGGCCCCGGGAAGGGGTGCCGCCCGACGAACTTCTCGTCGAGGCCAAGCTCCTTGCCCAGCACGCGCACTTCGTCCTTGAACAATTCGCGAAGCGGCTCGACCAGCGCCATGTTCATCCGCTCTGGCAGCCCGCCGACATTGTGGTGGCTCTTGATCGTCACCGACGGCCCGCCGGTGAAGCTAACGCTCTCGATCACGTCGGGATAAAGCGTCCCCTGCGCAAGGAACTCGGCCCCGCCCAGCTTGGCCGCTTCCTCCTCGAACACCGCGATGAACTCGCCGCCGATGAACTTGCGCTTGGCCTCGGGATCGGTGACCCCCGCGAGCCCCGAAAGGAACCGTTCCTCGGCGTCCACCACCACCAGCGGGATGTTGTAATGATCGCGGAACAGCGTCTCGACCTGCTCGCGCTCGTTCATTCGAAGCAGCCCGTGATCGACGAACACGCAGGTCAGCTGGCTGCCGATCGCCTCGTGGATCAGGATCGCCGCGACCGAGCTGTCGACGCCGCCAGACAGGCCGCAGATGACGCGCCCGGCGCCGACCTGTTCGCGAATGTCGCGGATCTTGGCCTCGCGATACGCGCCCATCGACCAGTCGCCGATGACCCCACACACCTTGGTGACGAAGTTCGCGAGCAGCTTGGCGCCGTCGGGCGTGTGCACCACCTCGGGATGGAACTGGGTACCGTAATAGCGCCGCTCCTCGTCGGCGATGACAGCGAACGGCGCGCCGTCACTCACCGCGACGATCTTGAAGCCCGGCGCGAAGTTGGTGACCTTGTCGCCGTGGCTCATCCACACTTGGTGCCGCTCGCCGACCGCCCACAGGCCGTCGAACAACGCGCATGGCTCGGTCACGGTCAGGAACGCGCGGCCGAACTCGCCGCTGTCGCCCGCCTCCACGGTCCCGCCCAGCTGGTGGCTCATGACCTGCTGGCCATAGCAGATGCCAAGGATCGGAACGCCGCTGTCGAACAGCCGCTGCGGCGCGCGCGGGCTGTTTTCCTCAGGGACCCCGGCGGGCGATCCCGACAGGATCACGCCCTTGGGAGACAGTCGCTCGAAGGCCTCCTCGGCGGACTGGAACGGGGCAATCTCGCAATAGACCCCGGCTTCGCGGACACGGCGGGCGATGAGTTGGGTGACCTGGCTGCCGAAGTCGACGATCAGGATGGCATCGGCGGTGGGCAGGCTCATGCGCGTGACGGGCTCCACAAAGAGAATGCGCGCGAGCCCTAAGACCCGCGCGCATCCCTGTCCACCAACGTGGAGGCTTCAGGCGTTAGTAACCGCGATAGTAAGCCGCGCGACGATTGATATCGACGTTGCGGACCCGACCATAGCGGTCGACGGTGCAGTCCCAGCGAAGGTCGGCGCCGGCGCTGTAGCCATAGGTGCCATAGTTGTTGCGACGATAGCCGTCGTAACCGGTGTTACCCGAGCTTGCGACGCCCCAGACCTTCACGCCGCCATTGTTGCGGCCTTCGACCCGGGTGACGCCAAGAACGCGTCCGCCGTAGCCTTGATTCTGGTAACGATAGCCGCCGTAATTGGCATAGCCACCGCCGCGAAGGCGCTGTTCGACCACAGCGGCACACTGGTTGATGCCCTGGCTCTGGTTACCATACTGCTGGTAGCCATAATTGCCGTACGGGTATCGGCCGTAACCCAGCACCTGGTTGACGATCGCGCCAAGCACGCCGCCGCCCTGGTTCTGATAGCCATACTGCGGCTGCGGATAATATTGAGCCGCTGCCGGAGTGGCCACGACCATCGCCGCGGCGAAACCCGCTGCGCCAATCAGAATGTTCTTCTTCGCCGACATCGGCTCTCTCCTTATCGATACGTCCATATCCCGGACGTTTTTTCCGGGTCTGTAACGCTCAATAAGCGATTCAGGCTGCATCGGCCCTGAATTGGCGGTTTGCTGCCGTTCAGACAGGTTAACGGGCCGGCCCCGGCGCAACCGCCGGGACCGGCCTCGTCCTCACTCCATCCCGGTCCACTTCGCCAGGAACGCGTATACGTCGGCGCTTTCCTCGATGATCTTGGTGGTCGGCTTGCCCGATCCATGCCCCGCGCGCGTCTCGATGCGGATCAGGTGCGGCTTGTTGCCGGTCGCCTCGGCCGCCTGAAGCGCAGAGATGTACTTGAAGCTGTGCCCCGGAACGACGCGGTCGTCGGTGTCCGCCGTGGTCACCAGGATCGCCGGATAATCGCGGCCGCCCTTGATGTTGTGATAGGGCGAGTAGGCGTATTGCGCTTTGAAATCGGCTTCCTTGTTCGGGTAGCCGTAATCGTCGACCCAATAGCGCCCGGCGGTGAATTTGTCGAAGCGCAGCATGTCCATGACGCCGACCGCGGGGCTTGCCGCCGCGAACAGGTCGGGACGCTGGTTGACCACCGCGCCGACCAGCAGGCCGCCGTTCGACCCGCCGCTGATCGCCAGCTGGTTCGGCCCCGCGATCCCCTGCGCCTTCAGATATTCGCCCGCGGCAATGAAGTCGTCGAACACGTTCTGCTTGTTGGCGAGGCGGCCGGCGTCGTGCCACGCTTTGCCATATTCGCCCCCACCGCGAAGGTTCGCGAGCGCGAACACGCCGCCCTTTTCCAGCCATGCCAAGCGCGTCGGCGAGAAGCTTGGCGTCAGCGAGACGTTGAACCCGCCATAGCCGTAGAGCAGCGTCGGCGCCGGGCCGCTGGTGCCCGCCTTGCGGACGATGAACATCGGCACGCGCGTGCCGTCCTTCGACGCGTAGAAGCGCTGCTCGACCGTATAGTCGTCGGGATTGAACGCGACCTTGGGCGCCGCCCATTCGCTCGCCTGCCCGCTTTCCACGTCATAGCGATAGATGGTCGTCGGCCGGTTGAAGCTGGTGAAGGCGAAGAAGGTCTCGCGGTCCTTCATGTCGCCGCCGAAGCCCGACGCGGTGCCGATGCCCGGCAGCGCGACCTTGCGGACCAGTTGCCCGTCCATGCCATAGGTGCGCACCTCGGTCTTCGCGTCGACCAGGTAGCTCGCGACGATCCGCCCGCCGACCAGCGACACGCCGTCGAGCGTCGCCTGGTCCTCGGGGATCAGCGTCACCGGCTTCGGGTTCGCCTGCCCGACGTCCATCGCGACCAGCTTCAGCTTCGGCGCCCCGTCGTTGGTGACGAAGTAGAAGCGGTTGCCCTGGTTGCCGGCGTAGGAATAATTGTTGGTGAAGCCCTTCACCAGCGTACGCGGTTTTGAATTGGGCTTGGTCAGGTCGATCAGCGTCACTTCATAACGATCGTCGGTCCCGACCGAGGTCGTCACGACCAGCCACTTGCCGTCCTCGCTGATCGTCGCGCCATGGCCATATTCGGGATGCTCGGGCGTCGCATAGACCAGCCGGTCGGCGCTCTGCGGCGTGCCCAGCTTGTGGAAATAGACGCGCTGGTTGAGGCTGGTCGCCTGGAACGTCTGGCTCGCCTCGGGCTCGGGAAAGCGCGAGTAATAAAAGCCCGAACCGTCCTTCGCCCAATCGACCCCGCCACCGAACTTCAGCCACTTTAGCTCGTCGGTGCGAAGCTGGCCGGTCGTCACGTCGAGCACCTTGACGCTGCGCCAGTCGGTCCCGCCGTCCTGCACGGCATAGGCCAGCAGCTTGCCGTCGTCGCTCGGGGTCCACTCGGCCAGCGCGGTCGCACCGTCGGCCGACCAGCCGTTGGGATCGATCAGCACCCGGCCCTCGCCGTTCACGGTATCGCGCACATACAGCACCGACTGGTTCTGAAGCCCGTTGTTGCGGCTGTAGAAATACCGCCCGCCTTCCTTGCGCGGCACCCCGAAGCGCTCGAAATCATAAAGCTCGGTCATCCGCGCCTTGAACGCGTCGCGCAGCGGCAGGCTCGCCAGATACTGGTTGGTGATCTCATTCTGCCCCGTCACCCACTGGCGGACCTCGGGATCGTTGCGAACGTCGTTCTCGAGCCAGCGATAGGGGTCGGCGACGTTCACTCCGAACTGGGGTTCGACAAGATCGGTGCGGCGCGTCGTCGGATAGGTAATGCGGCTCTCCTGTACGGGTTCGGCGGCGGCGGCCTCGGCGGCGGCCAGTTCGGGCGGCGGCGGCGGCGCAGGCACTGTCGCGCAGGCGGACGTGAGCAGGACGGCAGTCAGCGACAGGGCAATACGCATCGAAAAAGCTCTCCGGAAAGTTCTTATGCGCCAAGGAGTAGCATCGCCCGCGCCATTCGCAATCGCTTACCTCGCACGAAAAAGGGTGCGGGCCATGACGACCCGCACCCTCCTTCATCTGGTCGTGTCCCGGCTTAGTAGCCGCGATACTGCGCCGCCTGGTTGCGGTTCAGGCGAACGTTGCTCACCTGGCCGTTGCGGTTGACCTGGCAGGTGAAGCGGATGTCCGCGACCTGCTGGACCTGCTGGCGCTGGCCGTAATACCCCTGGTTCGGCTGGGCATAGATCTGGCCCGACGTCGCGACGCCGGTGATGCGAAGCCCGCCGTTCCCGCGACGCTCGACATTGGTGATGCCCAGGACGCGACCGCCGGCCTGCTGCGGATAGCCGTTGTTGGCGCCATAGCCGTTCTGGTAACCGTTATAGCCGTTGCCGTACCCGTTGCCGCGATACTGCACGTTCAGGCGTTGCTCGGCCGCCGCGGCGCACTGCGCGACCAGCTGGCGCTCGCCGACCTGCTGATATCCGTAATTGCCCTGCGGATACTGGCCGTAGCCGCCGCCGGTCACCGAATTGATGATCGCGCCGATCACGCCGCCCTGCGGCTGCTGCTGCGGATAGCCGTACGGATACTGCTGCGCCGCCGCGGGCGAAGCCGCCGCCACAAGGGCTGCAAGACCGGCAGCGCCGGTAAGGATCGAGAAAGTCTTCATGGGGTGGCTCCTGAAAAAAGGCCAAGTCAAATATAGTCGTCTTGGTGTGCAACGACCTTGGACCTGATTCGGTGCATTGAAACTGAACTGGAAACGCGCCTCCCGTTCATCTTGCCCGCCACTTCTCCTCCGTGCACGAACACTTGGGCATCCCGAAAACGCATAAAAAAAGGCCCGCGAGCCGAAGCGCGCGGGCCATTTTTTCTTGAGATGAAGTCGAAAAGCTTACGCTTCGACCTCTTCCTCGATCATCACCGGGCCCGAATCCTGGCCCTTGGCGCTGACGTCGCGGTCGACCAGTTCGATGATCGAGATCGCGGCGGCGTCGTTCTTGCGGATGCCGGCCTTGATGATGCGGGTGTAACCACCCTCGCGGCCCGCATAACGCTCGGCCAGCACGTCGAACAGCTTGACCAGCTGCGCGTCGTCCAGAAGCCGCGAATGCGCCAGGCGGCGGTTCGACAGGCCGCCCTTCTTCGCCAGCGTGATCAGCTTCTCGACATAGGGGCGAAGCTCCTTCGCCTTGGCGGTGGTGGTGGTGATCTGCTCGTGCTTGATCAGCGCCGCCGCCATGTTCCGGAACAGCGCGGTCCGGTGGCTCGAGGTCCGCTGAAGCTTACGATGGCCAACGCGATGGCGCATGGATTCATTCCTTTGTTCGTCGGGGGTCCGTATAAGGTAACCCCGGCCACGCAGCACTCATCGGCGGCTGCGCATGACCGTCTCTGTTGGGAGAGCGCGCCTCAAGCCCCAAACGCGCCCGAAAGTCAAGCGTCCGCCGCGGAGTCGGCCCTCACCCAGCCCGGTGGAATCCATTCCCCGTCCTGCTCGCTCCACCCCGCCTCACGCCGCTCGCGCTCGGTCCGCTCGCGCAAGCGCCCCAGCTTTTCGATGATCCGCTCGATCGCCGCCTCATGCTCCTCGGCCGACACCGCCGCCGACGCCTCGCGCTGCGCCGCCGGCTCGACCCCCTTCAGCCGCAGGATTCTCACCGCCTCCGACACGCTCACGCGAGGGCCATCGCTCGGGATCGGCAGCGACGCGGGATCGAAGGTCCGGTCGGCCGCTTCGATCAGATAGGCGTGGAGCCGCGCCTTGCCCGCGTCGATCGCCAGGTCCCACGCGGCGCGGAAGCCCCCATGCTTCAGCCGCCGCGCATAGAGCGCCGCGGTCGACACCCCCGCCGCCATCGCCGCCCGCCGCACGTTGGCGCTCGACGCCAGTTCGGTCAGGAAGCGCCGCTCCCGCGCCACCGACCAGCGCCCCGCGCCCGCCCGCACCATCTTGCCGTCGGGCCGGACGACAAGCGCATCGCTTTCCCCGCCACGCGCAGAGCGAGGCGCCTCCAAGACGTCCGTGCCCACCGCATCACCCTTGCGTCCCGCCAAGGCCGCATCCCAAGCGGCGGCGAAGTCCGGATGCCGCCGGCGTCGGGCGTAGGCAGTCGAAAAGTCCACCCCCGCCCGCTCCGCCGCCAGCCGCACCGTCCCGACCTCGCTTAAAGCTTTCAAGAACACCCGCACCCACCGCGGCTCCCGCATCGCCATCCCCGCCTCTCCTCGATGCGGAGCCGCTTAACCGATTTGGTTCGTGTAGGACAGGCGCCAATCTCTGGCTTCTTGATGCGGCACCGATCATGTCCACCATGTCGGTTTTCCACCCACACGGGTCGGGTGTCTCTTTTTCCTTGTGTTGATCGGGTCGCCAGGCCGTGAGCGCATTGCTAAGGCGCGCTGGTGAAGCGTCCCCACCGTTTAGATATTGATGGCCTGAGAGCCTTGGCCATTCTGCCGGTGGTGTGGTTCCACTCCGGGCTTCCGGGCCTGCCGGGGGGCTTCACCGGCGTCGATACGTTCTTCGTTATCTCCGGCTTCCTGATCTCGTCGATCATTCACCGTGAGGTCGCGAGCGGCACCTTCAGCTTTGCCCGGTTTTACGAGCGGCGGGTTCGTCGCATCGCCCCTGCGCTGCTTGTCGTTCTCGCCGCCACGCTAGGCGTCGGTTATGCCCTTCTCCTGCCGTGGGAGATTATCCAGCTGGGCAAGTCGGCGGTCGCCGCCATCGTCATGATCCCCAACGTCTTCTTCTGGCGAGAGGCGGGTTATTTCGCCCTCGGTGAGCAAGTAACCCCGCTGCTGCATACTTGGTCGCTCGGCGTCGAAGAGCAATTCTACCTGTTCTTCCCGGTCGTTCTGATAGTCGCGGAGCGCCTGAAGGTCATTCGCCCGACCGTCGTGCTCATCGCGGCGATCTCGTTTGCCCTCTGTATCTTCGGCACCGCGACGTCGCCTTCTGCTACGTTCTACCTTCTACCGACCCGTGCGTGGGAATTGATGCTTGGCGCCATGCTGGCGGTCGGCGTGTTCTCGATTCCGCAGCGCTTCGCGGTGCCAGCTTCTGCGATCGGCGTGGCGATGTTGGTCAGCGCCACGCTATTCATCACAAAGGCCAGCGCATTCCCGGGTTGGATTGCAGCCATTCCCGCGGTCGGCGCCTTGCTCGTCATCGCAGCCGGTGAAGGCAACCCGGTCAATCAAGTGATCGGGAACAAGTATTTCGTCTGGGTCGGCAACGTCAGCTATTCGCTTTACCTCTGGCACTGGCCGGTGTTTGCCTTCCTTCGACATTGGCAGGCGGACACGACCTTGTCGGTGCCATTCGCGCTGTTGGGTATCGTGCTATCGTTCGCCCTTGCCGCCGCTTCATATCGGTGGATTGAAACGCCGGTGCGGGACCGTTCAATCCCCTATCGTAGGGTCGCGACCGGCGCGGCGGCGGGCGCCGTTCTCGTTGCGGCGATCGCTTTGCTGCCAGTCCTCACCGCAGGGCTGCCACAGCGTTTCACGCCGCAAGTACTCGCGCTTGCGAACAAGAAGGCTGACTTCGCCCCGCTCGCCATAAGCTGCGTCGATGCGCCTCTCGACCAGATCGATCAGCGATGCGCTATCGGCCCTTCTGGCAAGCCGTCCTTTGTCTTGTGGGGCGACAGCCACGCCGCCGCTTTGTCTGAAGGCGTCGGGCTTGGCCTTGATCGTACCGGCCTCGTCATCTCAACGAACAGCTGCGTCCCGACGTCAGGCTGGACCAATTCCACGATGGTCGGTCGCGATCCCGCAAATTGCCGAGACCGAAACAAAGCGACCCTCAAACGCGTCCTGAACGATCCGACGATCCGAACCGTAATACTCTCTTCCTATTGGGCATCCCATGCACGCAATGGCGGGAACGCGATGTGGACCTCTGTCGGCGATGTGGTCCGCCAGCTTCAGGCGTCCGGCCGGGAAGTCATCGTCCTTGCCGGCATCCCAGAACCCGGGAGGGACGTGCCGTGGGCTGCGGCGATCAATCAGCGCATTGGCCGCCCGCTTCCGACTTGGGCCTGTCCAAGTGCCAAAGTTCCGGTCGATGATGTGACGGTCATCGACCTCTCCAGACGCTTCTGCGCTTATGGTCGCCCACTCGACCTTTTCAACGACGCAAACCATCCAAGCCGCGAGGCAGGCCTAAAGGTGATTGCCCCTGCAATCAGCGAAGTCAGACGTTAGCCGTCGATCAACCGCTCAAGGCGAAAGGATCTTGTCACCGGCTCATGCGCATAGGTGCCGATACGGACTACCGCTCCCTCAGTGCCTTTCAGTTGCCGCCGGGGCAATTTGCCGACGCCGCCGGCATCAGCCGCCCGCAGATGCACTATATCTTGCATGGCAAATCCCGAGTCTCTCCAGCGACCGCCTTGCGGTTCGAGAAGTCGACAGGGGTGGCGGCTGAGCAATGGTTGGGTATCCAGGCCCGACACGAGATTGACATCCTTCGCGACGAGCTCGCGGCCGATTTGTCGCTGATCAAGGCCCATCCGTTTGTCGATGCAACCAGACTGTTCGATGCGTGGGAAGTTGAAGACTTTTAAATGACGTAAGCTAGATAGAGTACACCAAGGGTTGAGAGCGGCTATTGCATGCCGCTTCGACCAAAAGAAAAGGGCCGCCCCTTGCGGGACGGCCCTCAGTCTTTTCATCCGAAGCGTGACGCTTAGCCGAGCAATTCTTGCTCGAGCTTCTTCGCCATCTCTTCGATGTTTTCCGGCGGCCAGCCGGGGATGTCCATGCCGAGGCGCAGGCCCATCGAGGCAAGGACTTCCTTGATCTCGTTGAGGCTCTTGCGGCCGAAGTTCGGCGTGCGGAGCATCTCGGCCTCGGTCTTCTGGACCAGGTCCCCGATGTAGATGATGTTGTCGTTCTTCAGGCAGTTTGCGCTGCGGACCGACAGTTCCAGCTCGTCCACCTTCTTGAGAAGGTAGCGGTTGAGCTGGTTGGTGTCGGCGCTGGTCGCTTCCGGCGTTCCGGCCAGCGGCGAGACGCCACCGGTCAGGCCGGTCGGCGGGGCCGAGCGAACCTGACTGTCGTCGAAGTGGACGAACAGCTGCAGCTGGTCCTGGAGGATGCGCGCGGCATAGCCCAGCGCGTCTTCTGGGGTGACCGTGCCGTCGGTGTCGATCGTCAGCGTCAGCTTGTCATAGTCCAGTTCCTGGCCGACGCGGGTGTTTTCCACCTTGTAGGCGACCTGCTTCACCGGGCTGTACAGGCTGTCGACCGGGATCAGGCCGATCGGCGCATCGGCCGGACGGTTGGCCGCGGCGGGGACGTAGCCCTTTCCGATGTCGGCGGTCAGCTCCATGTTGAGCGTCGCGCCGTCGTCGAGGTGGCACAGCACCAGGTCGGGATTGGTGACTTCGATGTCGCCCGTGGTCGCGATCTGGCCGGCGGTGACTTCGCCCGGGCCCGTGGCGCTGAGCTGCAGGCGCTTGGCGCCCTCGCCTTCCATCTTGAGCGCGATCTGCTTGACGTTGAGGATGATGTCGGTGACGTCCTCGCGAACCCCGGCAAGGCTCGAGAATTCGTGCAGCACGCCCTCGATCTTGATCGAGGTGACCGCGGCGCCCTGCAGCGACGAGAGGAGCACGCGGCGCAGCGAGTTGCCGAGCGTCATGCCGAACCCGCGCTCGAGCGGCTCGGCCACGAACGACGCCTTGCGGCGATGATCGTTGCCCTGCTTGCGCTCCAGCGCGTTGGGCTTCTTCAGTTCCTGCCAATTCTTCGCGTTGACGGCCATATATTTTTCCTCGGCAGCGGGGGCAGCGGCGTCCCGCCACACCCCTAATGTGTAACTTGTCTTGTCCGATCTCGGCCGAAGGATCCCTTCGGCCGGAAGATCAGACGCGGCGGCGCTTGGACGGGCGGACGCCGTTGTGCGGGATCGGGGTCACGTCGCGGATCGAGGTGATCTGGAAACCGACCGACTGCAGCGCACGAAGCGCGCTTTCACGACCCGAACCTGGGCCCTTCACTTCGACCTCGAGGGTGCGAACGCCATGTTCCGCGGCCTTGCGGCCCGCGTCTTCGGCGGCGACCTGCGCGGCGTAGGGAGTCGACTTGCGGCTGCCCTTGAAGCCCATCGTGCCGGCCGAGCTCCACGCGATCGCGTTGCCCTGGGCGTCGGTGATGGTGATCATCGTGTTGTTGAAGCTGGCGTTCACGTGCGCGACGCCGGAAGTGATGTTCTTGCGCTCGCGACGGCGAAGGCGCTGAGGTGCTTGTGCCATATTGGAAATCCTAAAAGCTTAAGGAGTAACGTCTCGCGATCGTCCTCTGGACGACCACTTGGATGTTACTTCTTCTTACCGGCGATCGGCTTGGCCTTGCCCTTGCGGGTGCGCGCATTGGTATGCGTGCGCTGGCCGCGGACAGGCAGGCCCTTACGATGGCGAAGACCGCGATAGCAGGCGAGGTCCATCAACCGCTTGATGTTCATCGCCGTCTGGCGGCGAAGGTCGCCTTCGACGGTGTAGTCGGCATCGATCGCCTCACGGATGTGCAGCACTTCCTGGTCGCTGAGGTCCTGGACGCGGCGCTCGGCGGCGATCGACAGCTTTTCGGTGATTTCCTTGGCTTTGGCCGGGCCAATGCCGTGGATGTAAGTCAGCGCGATCACCACGCGCTTGTTGGTGGGCAGGTTGACGCCCGCAATACGTGCCATGAAAGATATTCTCCTAGCTCCACGGGACGGCGGGCACCCGACTGTCCCATCTCAAAGCGATGAGCCCGGTAACGAAAAAACGGCGCGCGCACAGGTGCACCGCCGGTCAGCCGAAATCGGGATAGGCGCCATCTATGGTCGCGGAGGCGCAGAGTCAAGCGTCTGGACTTGCAACCGATTGCCGTTATCGCAGGCGTGACATGCAGCGCCTGACCCTCGACACGGCCATTCCCGACGCGCTGCGCGGCGCCGTGCTGGCGCTTGGCAATTTCGATGGCTTCCACCTTGGCCACCAAGCCGTCGTCGGCCGCGCGGTCCAGCGCGGCGCGCACGAGCGGCGGCCGGTGATCGTCGCCACGTTCGATCCGCATCCGGTCAGACACTTCCGTCCCGACGCGCCGCCCTTCCGGCTGACGAGTCTGGACCAGCGCGAGCGGCTGTTCGCGGGCGCGGGCGCCGACGCGATGCTGGTGTTCGGCTTCGATGCCGCACTGGCCGCGACGACGGCGGAGGATTTCGTCGGCGAATTGCTGGCGAAGCGGATCGGCGTGTCGGCAGTCGTCACCGGCGAAGACTTTACCTTCGGCGCCAGGCGCGGCGGCAACATCGAGCGGCTTCGCGAATGGGGCGCGGACCTCGGCATCGTCGCGGAGACGGTCGCCCCCGTGCGGCTGGACGGCGAGACGGTGTCGTCGAGCCGGATCCGGCGGGCGCTGAGCGAGGGCGACCCCGCGACCGCGACCCGCCTGCTGACGCGCCCCTTCGCGGTCGAAGGCGTCGTGATTCACGGCGACAAGCGCGGACGCGAGCTCGGCTGGCCGACCGCCAATGTCGAGCTTGGCCCCTACCAGCGCCCGGCCTACGGCATCTACGCAGTGCGCGTCCGCCTCGACGACGGCAGCGAGCATGACGGGGTCGCCAACCTTGGCATCCGCCCGATGTTCGATCCGCCCAAGGAATTGCTGGAAGCCTATCTGTTCGATTTCGACGGTGATCTCTACGGCCGCACGATCGAGGTCGCGCTCCACCATCGAATCCGCGGCGAAGCGTCGTTCGACAGCCTCGACGCCCTGTCGCGCCAGATCGAGGCGGACGCGAGCACCGCGCGACGCTTGCTTGCCGCCCGCGACCCGCTCGCCTAAGGCCGCGCGCAATGTCCGACACCCCACAAAAGCCCGACGTTTCCGCAAAGCCGGACTGGCGCCACACCGTCTTCCTGCCGAAGACCGACTTTCCGATGAAGGCCGGCCTGCCGCAGAAGGAGCCGGCGATCCTTGCCCGCTGGGAAGCGGCGGACCTTTACGGCCAGGTGCGCGCCGCGCGCGCGGGCCGCGAGAAATTCATCCTTCACGACGGTCCGCCCTACGCCAACGGCGACATTCATATCGGCCACACGCTGAACAAGGTGCTGAAGGACATGGTCGTCCGCACCCAGACGTTGCTGGGCAAGGACGCGCCCTACGTGCCCGGCTGGGACTGTCACGGGCTTCCGATCGAGTGGAAGGTCGAGGAGCAGTATCGCAAGAAGAAGCGCAACAAGGACGAGGTGCCGCTGCCCGAGTTCCGCGCCGAGTGCCGCGCCTATGCGCAACAATGGGTCGACGTGCAGCGCGAGCAGTTCAAGCGGCTGGGCATCACCGGCCAGTGGGACAAGCCCTATCTGACGATGAACTATGGCGCCGAGGCGACCATCGTTTCGGAACTGATGAAGTTCGCGGAGAGCGGCCAGCTGTATCGCGGCGCCAAGCCGGTGATGTGGTCCCCGGTCGAAAAGACCGCGCTGGCCGAAGCCGAGATCGAATATGAAGACATCACGTCGACCCAGATCGACGTGGCGTTCGAGATCGTCGAGAGTCCGATCCCGGAACTGGTCGGCGCGCACGCTGTGATCTGGACGACGACGCCGTGGACGATTCCGGTCAACCAGGCGATCGCTTACGGGCCGGAGGTTGATTACAGCCTTATTTCTTGCAGCGATCACGACGGCAACACCCTCGGCCGTTTTCTAATCGCCAACGAGCTGGTCGGAGCGTTTCAAAACCGCTCGGACATGTTGATCCGGGGTAACGATCCAGTGCTCGGCGGAATCTGGAGTATCGACAGCTTTCATCATGGCTCCGACCTCGCCGGCACAATCGCCCGTCACCCGATGCACCACTTCGGAGGCTTTTTTGCCAAGCCGCGCCCGTTTCTGCCCGGCGATTTCGTCACCACCGACAGCGGCACCGGCCTCGTCCACATGTCGCCCGACCATGGCGAGGACGATTTCGACCTGTGCAAGGCGCACGGCATCGATCCGGTGTTCGCGGTCGAGGGCGACGGCAAGTATCGCGAGGACTGGGGCTGGCTCGGCGGCCAGGGCAGCGTCATCAATCCCAAGTTCAACGCCCCCGACGGGCCGATCTGCAGCGACCTTCGCGACAGCGGCGGCCTGCTCGCGGCAAGTGCGGACTATAAGCACAGCTATCCGCATTCGTGGCGATCGAAGGCCAAGGTCATTTATCGCTGCACCCCGCAGTGGTTCATCGGCATGGACCGCCCGCTGTCCGACGAACATTGCGAGACCTTCGCCGAGAAGCGCTGGGACGACGAGGGCGGCGCGCTGGGGCAAGGTCCGACGCTGCGACAGCTGGCGCTGCGCGCGATCGCCGACACGCGCTGGGTGCCCGAAAAGGGCGAGAACCGCATCCGGTCGATGGTCGAGGGCCGTCCCGACTGGGTGATCAGCCGCCAGCGCGCGTGGGGCGTTCCGATCGCGCTGTTCGTCGAGCGCACAACGCAAAAGCCGCTGGTCGATGCCGCGGTCAATGCGCGCATCGTCGAGGCGATCCGGGCGCAAGGCGTGGACGCCTGGACCGACGAGCGCGCCGCCGAGTATCTCGGGGAAGGCCGCAATCCCGACGATTACGAACGCGTCACCGATATTCTCGACGTGTGGTTCGACAGCGGTTGCACCCATGTTTTCACGCTGGAGAGTGGGACCTGGCCCGATCAGCGCTGGCCCGCCGACCTCTATCTCGAGGGGTCCGACCAGCATCGCGGCTGGTTCCAGTCGAGCCTGCTGGAAAGCTGCGGCACGCGCGGCCGCGCGCCCTATGACGCGGTGCTGACCCACGGCTTCACGATGGACGCCAAGGGCATGAAGATGTCCAAGAGCCTGGGCAACACGATCAGCCCGCTCGACCTGATGCGCGACACCGGCGCGGACATCCTGCGCCTGTGGGCGCTGTCGGTCGATTTCACCGAGGACCACCGCATCGGCAAGGAAATCCTGGCCGGGGTGAGCGACCAGTATCGCAAGCTGCGCAACACCTTCCGCTACCTGCTCGGCGCGCTCGACGGGTTCAGCGATGCAGAACGCGTCGCTGTCGAGGAGATGCCTGAGCTCGAGCGCTACATGTTGTCCGTGCTGAGCGCGCTCGACGGGCGGCTGCGGACCGCGGTCGAAGCGTATGACTTTAACGATTACGTCCGCGCGCTCGCCGACTTCTGCAACGAGGATCTGAGCGCCTTCTTCTTCGATATCCGCAAGGACAACCTCTACTGCGACGCGGCGGACAGCCTGAAGCGGCGGTCCTATCGCACCGTGCTCGACACGCTGTTCCATGCGCTGGTGCGCTGGGCCGCGCCGGTGCTGGTGTTCACGAGCGAGGAAGTGTGGGGCACGCGCTATCCCGAGGGGGGCAGCGTGCACCTGCTCGAGTGGCCGGAGGTTCCGGCGGTGGCCGAAAGCAAGTCGGACTGGGCGGCGCTGCGCGCACTGCGCACGGCGGTGACCGAGGCGATCGAGCCGTTGCGCCGCGACAAGGTCGTCGGATCGAGCTTGCAGGTCGAAGTAACGGTGCCCGACGCAGACCTGTCGGCGGATCTCGCCGAACTGTTCATCACCGGGCCGGTGCGAAAGAGTGATGCATTGACCGTGACCAAGTCGGAACTTCACAAGTGCGGGCGCTGCTGGCGGCACCTGCCCGAAGTGGTGGAAGACGGCGACCTGTGCGCGCGTTGTGAGGAGGTCGTAAATGGCTAATCGGACCGCCGCTTATGTGCTGGCGCTGATCGTGTTCGTGGTCGACCAGGTGACCAAGTGGATCGTGATCGGTCCGCTGGCGCTGCAGTCGCGCGGGCAGATCGAGATCGCGCCGATCTTCGCGCTGACCTGGGTCGAAAATCGCGGGATCAGCCTGGGCATGGCGCAGGCGCAGAACGACACGCACCGCTGGTTGCTGGTGGCCGCGACCGCGGCAATTGCGGCCGGCGTGGCGTGGTGGATCACCCGCGAAAACAAACGCGGCGACCAGCTTTGCCTGGCGCTGGTGCTGGGCGGGGCGCTTGGAAATATCGTCGATCGAGTGCGGTTCGGCTATGTCGCCGACTTCCTCGATCTGCATTTTGGCTCGTTTCGCCCCTTTTATGTCTTTAATGTCGCCGATGCGGCGATTAGCATCGGCGTCGCGATCTTGCTGCTCCGCGCCTTTTTCGTCCGTGACGATTCGACGCGAAGCCCAGCACCTGAAGGAACGAATGAACATGCGTAAGGCTCTAGCCCTCCTCGCCCCCGCCCTGCTGCTGGCCGGCTGCGGCGTCCTGTCAGGACAGCGTGCCTCGCTGGACGAATTCGCGGTCGCGCGGAACGCCCCGCTGGTGATCCCGCCCGACTACAGCCTGACCCCGCCGGTCGCCGGCACCGTCAGCCTGACCGCGAGCGATGCGCAGACGCAGGCAATCGAAGCCCTCTTCGGCGGCCCCGCCCCGCGCAGCGCGACCGAAAGTTCGCTGCTCGACAGCGCCGGCCGCGACCGCGCCGCGCTCGGCGTTCGTTCGACCGCGGGCGATCCCGAAACGCGCGTCGTCGACAAGGGGCAGTCGACGCAGACGATCATCTCCGCGCCAGAGGGCGACGGCAGCCAGGCGTCCGCACAAACCCCGCAGCAGTAAGCGCGCACAGGGGGAGGGAAGATATGAGCTCGGACAATCTATCCACGCGCCTGGTCGAGATCGAGGCGATGCTCGACCGTTCGCGCCGCCGCTTCGAAGAAGGCTCGCGCCTGGTCGAAGAGGCGCATCGCAGCCTTGGCGAAGTGCAGCAACTGCTGCTCGGCTCGCCGGTCCGCCTGTCGCCTGAGGACAATGAGGAGGCCGCGTCGCGCCTGCTCGACAGCCTCAAGGCGAACGGCAGCGAATTGCCCGAAACGCTGTGCGGCGGGCGCCTCGCGGTCGATCCGGTCCAGCGGCTGATCCGCATCGACGGCCATCCGATCGGCATCACCGAGATGGAATATCGCGTGCTCGAACTGCTCGCGTTCGCGCGCAACAACGTCGTGACGCGGCAGATGCTGCTCAAGCATCTATATCGCCGCGCCGACGATCAGCCGCAGCCCAAGATCATCGACGTGTTCATCTCCAAGCTTCGCAAGAAGCTGCGCTCGGCATCGAGCGGGGCGGAGTTCATCGAGACGATCCCGCAGCGCGGCTGGATCCTGCGCGACATCGAGACCGCTTCCGCGGCCTGATTTACGCGTCGTTTACCGCGCCGTGTCAAACCGGCGCGATGATCCACTTCCTTCCCGAGTCGGACGCGCGTCCGATCGACGCCGTCGAGGCGCCCGGCCCCTACGCCGAGGCGATCGCCCGGCTGGCATCGATCCGTCAGGCGCTGGCGTGCGTCGAGCAGGTTGCGGGGATGGAGCCGAGCGAGTCGATGGCCGAGGCCAAGCTTGCCGCCGCGTGGCCGGTCGCCACGCCCGCGCGTCGCCGTTGTTTCGATACACGATCCGCGCGCACTGCAGCCGCCGCCGCCGCGGGACTAGAAGCACTGGCCGCGCACAAGGCGAACCCGGCCGCTGTGGAACGCCTGCGGAGCGAGCTTGATCGCGAGGTCGATTCGATCGACCAGCTGTTCAGCCTCTAGGCCGGGCCCTTGGCCTTGGGCGTCGCCGGATCGGCGCCCCATTCGCTCCAGCTTCCGTCGTAGAGCTTGCCCTCTCTCCCGCCGAGGCGCCGCGCCGCGAACAGCAGAGAGTTGGCGGTGACCCCGGATCCGCAGGTGGCGACGAAGGGCTGCTCGGGGTCGATCCGCGCCTCCGCAAAGAGGCGGCGCAATTCGTCGTCGGACTTGAACGTGCCGTCCTCCCGATAGAGCGAGGCGTAGGGCAGGTTGCGCGATCCCGGGATGTGGCCGTCGGCGACGCCCGGGCGCGGATCGGGTTCAGTGCCTTCGAAGCGGGCCCTGCCGCGCGCGTCGAGCACAGGAATGTTCAGGCCTTCGCGCATGGCCGACAGGTCGAGGACCTCGCCCGGCGCCGCCCGTGCGTCGAACCGCGTAGCGCGGGGCTTCGCCGGACCGCTCTCCAGCGGCCGCCCTTCCACCTTCCACTTGGCCAGGCCGCCGTCGAGAATCGCGACGCGGTCCGCGCCATAGTGCCGCAACATAAACCACGCCCGCGCGGAGGATCGCAGCGGGCTGTTGTCATAGACCACGATCCGATCGTCGCGGCCGACGCCGAGCGCGATCATCGCCGCGCCGAAGTCGTTGGCCGAGGGTAGCATGTGCATCGCCGGACGAGCCGGATCGGCGATCGTGCCAATGTCGAAGAAGCGGGCGCCCGGAATGTGCGCCATCTGGAACTCGGCGGCTGCATCGCGACCGTCTGCCGCCATGAAATAGCTGGCGTCGACGATGGCAAGATCGGGCTGGTCGAGATTCCTTGCCAGCCAATCGGTGGTCACCAGATTGTCCATCGCCTACTCCTTCACACCGCCTTCGCAGGATAGCGAGCGGCGGCGAGCCCTGCTAGGAGCCCGTCCCCATGACCCCGAAACATCTTGGCCAGACCAGCGCGCTTCCCGCTTCGCCCGAGGAAGCCGTGCTCGACTATGTCCCCAATCCGCGCGTCGGCAGCCTCTATCTCGTCCGCTTCGCCGCGCCCGAATTCACGTCGCTGTGCCCGGTCACCGGCCAGCCCGACTTCGCGCATCTCGTCATCGATTATGCCCCCGGCGAGACGATCGTCGAATCGAAGAGCCTGAAGCTGTTTCTCGGCTCGTTCCGCAATCACGCGGGCTTTCACGAGGACGTGACCGTCGGCATCGGCCAGCGGCTGGTCGAGGAAATGAAGCCGACGTGGCTTCGCATCGGCGGCTACTGGTACCCGCGTGGCGGGATCCCGATCGACGTCTTCTGGCAGTCGGACGCGCCGCCGGCCGGGCTGTGGGTTCCCGACCAAGGCGTCGCTTCCTACCGCGGCCGCGGTTAGCGCAGCGCTCCTTCGACGTCGGCCTGGGTTTCGGCGGCGGGCAGTCCGTCGCGCGCCCGGCCACGCGTCCAGGCGTAAAGCCCGGCGATGAGCACCGCGAATAGCAGCAGTCCGGCCGGAACCGCTGCCGGGAAATCCTCGACCAGCGCCAGCACTTCGCCCGCACTCTCCGAACCGCCGCGTTCGGCGGCGGCAACGATGCCCGCATAGAGCACGCCCATTAGGCTTTCACCGACGATCAGGCCGGTCGCCATCAGCGTGCCGATCCGCTCGGCGAAGGCGGGGTTGGCTTGCCGCTCGGCCCAGCGATTGTAGAGATAGCCCGCAAGCGCGCCGATCGGGATCAGCAGCGTCAGGTCCATCGGAAGATAGATGCCCATGCCGACCGCGAGCGCGGGAAGGCTGTACTTGGTGGTGCCGCGACGAAGCGCTTCGTCGGCGATGATCACCGCCACGCCGATGCCCGCGCCGATCCCGATCAAGCTCCAGTCGAGGTCGCCGCCGAGCACGCCCTGCGCGATCGCCGAGATCAGCGCCGCCTGCGGGGCCGCGAGGGCATTCTCCCCCGCTCCCGGTGCGCCGGCGAAGCCGAACGCGGTGTTGAGCAGGTCGAGGATCGGCGGGATCACCAGCGAACCGAAGATCACGCCCAGCACCAGCGCGACCTGCTGACGCCATGGCGTCGCGCCGACCAACTGGCCAGTCTTGAGGTCCTGCAAATTGTCGTTCGAGATCGTCGCAATCCCGAAGATGATCGCGGTGACGAACAAGGCGAAAGCGACCAGCGCCTGTGTCGCCTCGGGATCGCTTCCGCCGCTGCCGAACAGGCCCGCGAGGATCAGCGAAATGCCGAGCACCGACAGGATGCCGACGCCCGAAATCGGGCTGTTCGACGCGCCGATCAGCCCGGCCATGTAGCCGCAGACCGACGCGATCACGACGCCCGCACCAAGGATGTAAAGGATCGACAGCGAGATCGTCAGGCCGCCCGCCGAGGCGATCGGACCCGATTGCGCGAAGGCCGACAGCAGGAAGGCGATCGGGATCATCGCGGCGATGATCGTGCCGCCAACGATGGTGATCGGAAGGTCGCGTTCGGTCAGTGCCAGCGTTTCCCCGCCACGCCGCGCGCGATTGGCGGCTAGCGAGGCGCGGATGCCCTTGGCGATCGGGCCGATGATCTTGAGCAACGTCCAGATCGCGGCGACGCCGATCGTGCCCGCACCGATGAAGCGAACCTGGCTGCGGAAGGTGTCGCCGACCAGCGCTTCGATGTCGGTGGTCGGCCCGACGCCCGCCTGCGCCGTCAGCCATGGCAGTAGCACCGCGCGCGCGATCAGCAGGCCGACGATCATGGCGATGCCGACCGCGAGACCGACGAGATGGCCGACGCCGATCAGCGCCATCGACAGGCTGGCGGAAGCGCTGGTCGCGCCCGCGCCGACGCGGAACGTCCGCTCCGCCGATTCCGCGACGAGGCGGGTCTTCGCGAGCATGAAATAGCCCGCCGATGCGAGCGACGAAATCAGGATCGCGTTCAGCCCGCGCTTATTCTCTTCCGCCCCGCCGACGCCTGCGCCGACCTTGAGCACTTCGGCGGCGGCGACGCCCTCCGGGTAAGGAAGGTCGCTTCCGGTCACCAGCGCACGGCGCAGCGGGACCGAATACATGACGCCCAGTATGCCACCGATGGCAATGACCGCGACCGACAGCCAATAGGGGAAGCCGGTCCACCATCCGACCATGATCAGGCCGGGAAGGACGAAGATGATCGCGCTGAGCGTTCCCGCCGCCGACGCGATCGTCTGGACGATGTTGTTTTCCTGGATCGTGGCGTCGCGGAAGGCCTTGAGCACCGCCATCGAGATGACCGCGGCGGGGATCGAGGTGGCGAAGGTGATGCCGATCTTCAGGCCAAGATAGACGTTGGCGGCGGTGAACAGCAGGGTCAGCACCGCGCCGATGATCACGCCGCGAAGCGTGAATTCCTTCAGCGTCGTCGTTGGAATGGAAGATGCCATGTGCCGCCCCGGTTGGTTTTACGCCTGAGACGCGGAACGTCGCCGCATCGCCGGGGAAAGTCTAGCGGCTTTCGTCCCAGCCCGATTCGAGGAAACGAGTCGCGAAGGCGCAGTGCAGCGCGACCCCGATCGGCAGCGCATCCTCGTCGATGGTCATTCCCGGATTGTGGAGCGGCGGACGCTGGCCTGCGTCCTCGCCGGGCGAGGCGACGCCGAGGAACGCCATTGCGCCGGGCACGCGCTCGAGCACATAGCTGAAGTCCTCGCCGCCCATGTTGGACGCGCCAAGCTCCTGGTAGCGATCGCCCGCGATTTCCCGCACCAGCGCCGCGGCGCTCGGGTCGTTGACCGTCGGCGGGTAGCCGGGATCGACCGCTACTTCGGCAGTGCAGCCGTGCGCAGCGGCGATGTGAGTGCAAATTCGTTCGAACGCTTCGCGGCCCCTTGCCCGGGCCTCGGGCGACAAGGTGCGGAGCGTGCCGAGCAGGTCGACCGCGTCGGGAAGGACGTTGTGCGTCGTCCCGCCCGAAATCTTGGTGATCGACAGGACGATCGGGTCGGTCACCGGCGTGCGGCGCGCGACTTCGGATTGGAGCGCAAGGACGATTTCCGCCGCCACCGGAACGGGATCGAGCGCGTCGTGCGGCATCGCGGCATGCCCTCCTCGCCCGACGATCCGCGCTCTCAGCGTGTCGGTCGACGCCAGCATCGCGCCGGCGCGACAGGCAACAACGCCGAGCGGCAGCGTCGGCCAGATATGAAGCGCGAAGGCTGCGTCGGGCAGCGGATCGCCTAGCAGGCCTTCTTCCAGCATGATGCGCGCGCCGCCATGCCCTTCCTCACCCGGCTGGAACATGAAGGCGATGCGACCGTCGAAGCGGTCGCGGCGCGCGCAAAGGACGCGCGCGGCGGTCGCGAGCATCGCCGAATGGGTGTCGTGGCCGCAGGCGTGCATCCATCCCGCGGTTCGGCTGGCGAAGTCGAGGCCGGTGGCCTCCTCGATCGGCAGCGCGTCCATGTCGCCGCGCAGGAGCACGGTGCGGCCGGGACGCCCGCTGTCGAGCGTGGCGATGAAGCCGGTCGTCCGCTCGCTCCGCCGGATCGTCAGCGGAAGGTTGGCGAGCGCGTCGAGCAGCTTGTCGCGGGTGCGCGGGCAGTCGAGGCCAAGCTCGGGGTCGGCATGAATCGCGCGGCGAAGCGCGATCAGCGGCTCGCGTTCAGCCAGCGCCGCATCGTCGAAGGTCGTCGCCATTGCGCAAGCCTAACGGCGCGCGGCACAAAGTCCACGCCCGTCGGTGCGACTATTGCGGCGTGTTCATGTCCTTGTAGCGCTCTTCGCTGATCGTCCGGTAATCGCCAAGATCGGTTTCCGCATTCGACATGGCGGCGGGACGCTTGGTCCCCATCGCGACATCGTAGGCGATCAGCGCGGACATCAGCTTCGATGCTTCCGCCGCGCAGGCCGACTTCAGCGCTTCCGAATAAGCCGCGGGTGCGAGCTTGTCGGCCATGCTCTTGGTCTCGAAGCTTTTCAGGCAGGCCGAATAGGCCTTCCGCGGCGCATCGATCGAACCGGGATTGGGCGCCGCAACCGCGATCGCCATCATCAACGTCAACATCATCGTTCCCCTCAAACGACATGACAACGCGGCGGAGGATGACTCTTTCGTGACGGCAAATCAATGGGCGCGACGGGCGCGGCGGTCAGTCGATCTTGGCCCCGCAGGCAAGCGGCGAACTGTGGCGGCGGAGGACCTGCCAATCGTTGCCGACGCGGACCCAGACATCGGTGAGGAGTACGCGCTCGTCGATAAGCTGGCCAAGGTAGCGGACCTTCCACTGCGCATCGACCGTCGCGACCATCGTGTCGTCGAGCGACACGCATTCGGTGACGCGGACGTCGAGGTTGGCGATGTCCATTCGCTGCAGCGCGGTGATCCATTGTTCGAGGTCGACCGACACCGGCCCCGTCGCGCGGACGCCGACGAGCTTGAACTGCGGGTGGATCAGTCGGCGAAGCGTCGGTTCGTCTTTGGCGACGAGCGCGTCGCGCCACGCCTGCTCGAGGCCGCGCGCATCGAGGCAGGGCGAATCAACGACCACGGATCAGCCCGCCGAAGATTCCGCGCAGCAGCGAATTGCCAAGCTGCCGGCCGACCGACGAGGCGATCGAGCGTCCCGCCGACTGCATCATCTTGTCGGCCATCGACGGCTTGGCGGCTTCCCGGGCGCGCCGCGCTTCCTCGCGTTCGGCGAGACGGGCCTGACGCTCTTCCTCGCGCATCGCGGCGACGCGCGCGCGTTCCTCGGCGGCGTTGGCACGGGCGGCTTCCTTGGCTGCAGCAGCATCGAGTTTGGCCTGCTGCGCGGCCGCCTTCTTCGCCTCGGTGTCGGCCTTGGCAGCGGCGGCGGCGGCGGCCGCCTCGTCGCCCTTGGCCTTGAGAATTTCCTCCGCACTGTCGCGGTCGAGCAGCGTGTCGTACTTCGCGCCGATCACGTCGGTCTGGATCAGCACGGCGCGTTCCTGCGCAGTCAGCGGACCGACGCGCGAGGCGGGCGGCTTGATGAGGACGCGTTCGACCGGGCTGGGCGAGCCGTCGGGAAGCAGCAGCGAGACGAGCGCTTCCCCGACCTTCAGTTCGGTGATCGCGGTCGCGACGTCGATGTCGGGGTTCTGCCGGAAAGTCTCCGCCGCCGAGCGGACCGCGGCCTGGTCGCGCGGCGTGAAGGCGCGGAGCGCGTGCTGGACACGGTTGCCGAGCTGCCCCGCGACCTTGTCGGGGATGTCGATCGGGTTTTGCGTGATGAAGTAGACGCCGACCGCCTTCGAACGGATCAGGCGGACGACCTGCTCGACCTTTTCGATCAAGGCGGGCGGCGCGTCCTCGAACAGCAGATGCGCTTCGTCGAAGAAGAAGGCGAGCTTGGGCTGGTCAGTGTCGCCGACCTCGGGAAGCTGCTCGAACAACTCGCTGAGCAGCCACAGTAGGAAAGTCGAGTAGAGGCGCGGGCTGGCCATGAGCTTGTCCGCCGCGAGGATGTTGACGATCCCCTGCCCATTTTCGTCGATCTTGAGGAAATCCTCCAGATCCAACGCAGGCTCGCCGAAAAAATGGTCGCCGCCCTGCGCGCGAAGCTGGAGCAGCGACCGCTGGATCGCGCCGACGCTCGGCTTGGAGACGTTGCCATATTCGAGAGTCAGTTCGTCGGCGCGCTCACCGACGTGGACCAGCATCGCCTGAAGATCGTCGAGGTCGAGGAGCATCAGCCCCTCCTTGTCGGCGACGTGGAAGGCGATGGTCAGCACGCCTTCCTGGACCTCGTTGAGGTTCATCAGTCGCGCAAGGAGCAGCGGGCCCATCTCGCTGACGGTGGTGCGGACCGGGTGGCCGGACTCTCCGAACAGGTCCCAGAATTGAACCGGGCAGCCGGCATAAGCCCAGTCGGTGTAGCCGATCTCGGCAGCGCGGGCGGTAAAGGGTTCGTGGGTCTTGGCGGTCGCGGCGCCGGGCATGGCGAGGCCAGCGAGGTCGCCCTTCACGTCGGCGACGAATGTCGGGATGCCCGCCTGCGACAGGCCTTCGACGATGCCTTGCAGGGTAACTGTCTTGCCGGTGCCGGTTGCGCCCGCGATCAGGCCGTGGCGATTGGCGCGCTTCAGTTCCAGCTGCTGCGGCGACGCGCCGCCGCTGCGGGCGCCGATGTAGATGCTCTTGGTCGGTAACGTGGCCACGGCGTCGCTCCTTCGGCAATTGGCGGTAAGCCTAGGCCGAAGGAGCGTATCCGGGCAAGGCCGGGGTTAGCGGCCGCTGATGTCGACCCCGACGAATGCTTCGGGTCCGGTGCGCGGCTTGACCAGCATCAGGACGCTGGTGCGGCCGGCGCGGCGAGCAGCCTCGACCGCCGCGAGAACCTGCGCAGGCTCTGTCACCGCCTGGCGATTGACCGACACGATGACGAACCCACGGGCGATGCCCTTGGTCGCGGCATCGCTGGCCGGATCGACCGCAGTGACGACCACGCCCTTCTGGGCGGGCGGAAGGCCGAGCGCGGTGATGATTTGCGGATTGAGCGCCTGGAGCGACAGTCCGAGCGCGGTGCCGGGGGCGACGGGCGTTTCCTCGCCCAGCGCCTGACCCTCGCTCGGGTTGGCGCCGCCCGCCTGACGCGCCAATTCCTCTTCGGTCGGCCGCTGCGCGACACGGACCCGAAGCGTCTGGCGACGGCCGTCGCGAATGATGTCGATCGGGACGCTGGTCCCTACCGAGGTATTGGCGATGATGTAGCTGGCGGTTTCGTCTGGCGTCACGGTCTGGCCGTTGACGCGAAGAATGACGTCGCCCTGCTGGAGGCCGGCCGCCGCCGCCGGACCGCCCGGGACGACCGAACGAACCAGTTCGCCCTGATCCTTGGGAAGGCCGAGACCCGCGGCGATGTCCTCGTCGACCGGCTGGAGGCCGACGCCGAAGTAGCCGCGCGCAGGCCGCTGTCCGCGGCGGAGCGCATCGATTACCGGGCGCGCCGCCTCGGCGGGGATCGCGAGGCCGATGCCGACGCTGGCGCCGGTGGGCGAGATCAGCGCCGAATTTACGCCAATGACGTTGCCCGCCATGTCGAACATCGGGCCGCCGGAGTTGCCCATATTGATGCTGGCGTCGGTCTGGATGTAGCGATCGTAGGCGCCACCACCGCTGATGCCGCCGCGATGGACGGCGGAGATGATGCCGGCGGTGACGGTGCCACCAAGGCCGTAGGGATTGCCGATTGCGACCACCCAGTCGCCGACGCGGGCGCGGGTCGAATCGCCGAAGTTGACGAACGGAAGATTCGATCCCTCGATCTTCAGCAGCGCAAGATCCGACGCGCTGTCGCGGCCGATGATCCGCGCCGGATATTCCTTGCGGTCGGCGAGGATAACCGTGACGCTGTCGACGGTGCCCTGCCCGTTCGCGCCCTGGATCAGGTGGTTGTTCGTAACGACATAGCCGTCGGGCGAGATGATGAAGCCCGAACCGAGCGAGCCTGCTTCACGCGTGGCCGAATTGCCGTCGGGCGGAACCTGCCCGCCGCTACCGCCCTGCGGCGCCTGGCCGCCGAAGCGCCGGAAGAATTCTTCGAACGGATCGACCTGGCGACGGACGGGGACGCGCTGCTTGGTCGAAATGTTGACGACGGCGGGCTGAAGCCGGGCGGCGAGGTCGGCGAAGCTTGCCGGAGCGCCGGCCCGCGGGACGATCGCGCCGGGTGCGTTCTGCGCGACCTGCGCGCCCGCCTGGCCGGTCGCGACGGAAAAAGCGGTTCCCCCCAGAAGCAGGGCCATCGCGACCCCATAGGCATAGCGCACTGGTCGAAACTCCTTTGTCGGCGTCATTAACAATTACCTCACTTGATCCGGTCGTTTCATGGGCGACGCTAGGTCAAGCGCATGAACGCGATTTGAACGGGTCGGGGTCCTATCGTCCAGAGAATTCCTTCAGATAGCTGTTGTCCGGCGACATCACGATGTTGGTGTTGGCCGGCTGGTTCTTGCCGTCGCCCAGGAACGTCGTCTGGTACGACTGCATCGCCCGATAGAAATCGTAGAATTCCGGGTCCTTGCCGAAGGCCGCGGCATAGGTCTGTGCCGCGAGCGCGTCGGCTTCGGCGCGGATGATCTGCGCCCGCTTCGACCCTTCGGCGCGGATCGAGCGCGCTTCCTGCGTGCGGGCACTGCGCATCCGCTCATACGCGGATTCGAGCGGGGTGCCGCTGGGCAAGTCGGCCTTCTTGATGCGGACGTCGATGATCTCCGCCCCGTACTGGCGGGCAGCACGGTTGAGGCCGATGCGGATATTCTCCATCACGCCCTCACGCTCGGGGCTGAGCAGCGACGCGAACGGTCGCTTGCCAAGCTCGTTGCGGAGTTGCGAGCCGAGGATCGGACGAAGCGCCGTCTCGACATTCTCCTCGCGGCCCCGCGCGGCGATGTACATGCGCAACGGATCGACGATGCGATAACGGGCGAAGGCGTCGACCTCGAGCCGAAGCTGGTCGGTCGACAGAACCTGCTGCCGCTCCATGTCGATGTCGCGCACGCGCTTGTCGATCCAGTCGATCCGCTCGACGAACGGGATGCGGAAAGCGAGGCCCGCGCCGGTCTGTCCAATCTGCTCGCCCTGTTTGAAGCGATTGACGATCCGGACGGGCTTGCCGAAGCTGGTGACGATACCCTGGCGCGTTTCGGGAACGACCGAGACACTGCTGAAGATGGCGATCAGCAGGACGAAGGCGATAAAGCCCGAGGCCAGCGTGTGACGGCGAACGAAGTCGATCATCGACCGGCTCCCTGCGGCTGCGCCGGTGCGGCGGGCGCGGCCGGGGCCGGCCTGCCCATCTGCGGCAAGGGAAGGTAGGGAGTGACGCCCGGCGTCTCGACGATCGTTTTGTCGACGCCGCGAAGGACGCGTTCCATGGTCTCGTAATACATGCGGCGGCGGGTGACCTCCGGGGCCAAGCGATATTGCTCGTAGACCTTGTCGAACGCGGTCGCTTCACCCTGCGCGATCTGGCGCAGCTGAAGCGCATAGGCATTCGATCCGTTGACCTCGCGCTGGGCGTCCTGCTGCGCGGCGGTGACGTCCTTGAACGCCTCGTTGACCGCGGCGGGCGGGTCGGCTTGGCGGACGGCGACGCCTTGGATGACAACGCCACTGTCATAGCTGTCGAGCGTCTGCTGCATCTCTTCCTGGACGCGGCTTTCGATCTGGCCGCGCTGGTTGCCGATCGCGTCGTTCAGGCTAAATTGGGCGACGACCTGACGCATCGCGCTTTCGGCGACCTGCCGGATCGTGTCCTCGGGCGCGGCGAGTTCGTAAAGGAATTGCTCGGGATCGCGGATATTCCAGCGGACCTGATAGGCGATGTCGATGATGTTCTGGTCGCCGGTCAGCATCAGCGTCTCTTCGGCCGCAGAGCCGAGCGCGATCTCGCGAATTTCCTCGACGTTGACCTTCTGCACGCGGTCGATCGGCGACGGCAGCGTCAGGCCGACACCCGGCCCGAGCGTATGGCTATACCGGCCGAAGCGGGTGACCACGCCGCGCTCTTCAGGGGCGATGACGTGCATGGTGGTGAATAGGAACCACAAGGCGGCGAGGCCGATGGCGCCCCACACGAACAGCGAACGGTCGGGCCGTCCGCCCATTCCGCCGAAGCCGCGGCCCGATCCGCCACCGCCGCCAAGGCGACCGCGGCTCTTTTTCAGGAAATCATCGAGCGAACTGACCGACGAACGACCGCCGGTCGGGCGCGGCTTGGCCGGCTGTCCCCACGGGCTTTGCGGCTCGTTGCCCGGCGGCGTATCGCCGCCCCCACCGCTCGGAGGAGTGCCCCAGGGGCCCTTGTTGTCGGCGAAAAGACCGCGCACTCGGCCGGCCCAGCTGTAAATCGTCATGGCTCCATAATAGGTAGGGTTTCGGCGAAAAACAGTGGCGTCCGTCGAAAAGCCAATTAAGCGCCCTGCCATGACCTCCCCCGACCCGCTTGCCGCGCTAGACCAGCTTCCCGAGGCGTCGCGCATCCGCAGCCGCCGCCTGGTCGGAACGATCGCCACGATCGTCGCCGACGCCACCGGCATGACCCCGCGCCAGCGCGAGGCGTTCGAGGGAGCGGTGCGGTCGGCAGCGTTGGCCGTCGAAGGCGTGACCGAGGCGCGGATCGCGATGACGACTTCACGCCCCGACCGAAAGATCGTCGCGATCGGATCGGGCAAGGGGGGCGTCGGCAAATCGACGCTGACCGCCAACCTCGCCGTCGCGCTGGCGCGGCAGGGGCACAAGGTCGGGCTGATCGACGCCGACATCTACGGCCCGTCGCAACCGACATTGCTCAACGCGCACGAAAAGCCGCGGGCGGAGAGAGAAAAGCTGTTCCCGGTCAACACTGCGTTCGGCGTTCGCCTGCTGTCGGTGGGGCAGCTTGTGCCTGCAGGACAGGCGTTGGCATGGCGCGGGCCGATGGCGGCAGGGGCGCTGACCCAGTTGATCGAGGCCGATTGGGGCGACGTCGAGCTGATCCTCGTCGACCTGCCGCCCGGCACTGGCGACGTCCAACTGTCGCTGATCCAGAAGGCGCGGCCCGACGGCGCGCTGATCGTCTCGACCCCGCAGGATCTGGCGCTGATCGACGCGACGCGCGCGATCGATCTGTTCGGCAAGACCAGCGTGCCGGTGCTCGGGCTGGTGGAGAATATGGCGGGCTACACCTGTCCGCATTGCGGAAAGGACAGCGATCCGTTCGGAAGCGGCGGCGCCGAAGCGGGTGCGGGACGGCTGGATATCCCGTTTCTCGGGCGCTTGCCGCTTTCGACCAGCCTGCGCGAAGCATCGGATGCCGGCGCTCCCCCCGCCGCGGGCGACGGTCCGGCGGCGACGGCCTTTGCGGCGATTGCCTCGGCAATGATGGCGCAATTGGAGAAAGTCGGCGGCTGACGCATTGTCGTCGGTGAAAAGGAGCCGATCCATGCCGCTGACCGCCCCCGACGATATCGCCGCTCTGCTGACCAATGCCCGGACCATCGCGCTCGTCGGCGCGTCGGACCGCCCGGACCGTGCCAGCTACGGCGTGATGCGCTTCCTTCAGGAGCAGGGTTATCGCGTGATCCCGGTCAATCCGCGCATCACCGGCGAGCACGTCCACGGCGAGTATATCTGGCGCGAACTATCGCAGATCGGGGAGCCGATCGACATCGTCGACATTTTCATGCGCAGCGAGAATGTCGGCCCCATCGTCGACGACGCGATCGCGATCGGCGCGAAGGCGATCTGGATGCAGCTTGGCGTGGTCAACGACGAAGCGGCTGCCAAGGCCGAGGCGGCGGGGCTCAAGGTCGTGATGGACCATTGCCCGAAGATCGAATTCGCCCGACTGGGCCTGAAGCCGGTCGCGAACGCCTAGGCGCTTGCCACCGTCATCGACGGGACGAGGACGGTCGGACTGTCGACCCCGCGGCGGAAGCGAAGGTCGCTTGCGGGCTCGAGTGTCGCGAACATGTCCTTCAGGTTCGACGCGATCGTGATTTCGGACACCGCCGGACCAATCTCGCCATTAAGGATCATGAAGCCGGCAGCCCCGCGCGAATAATCGCCGGTCACGCCGTTGACACCCTGCCCGATCAACTCGGTTACCAGCACGCCGCTGGAAATGCCCGCGATCATCTCTTCGGGGCTGCGCTTACCCGCGGCGAGATGAAGGTTTGACGGTCCCGCCCCCGGCGCGCCCGATACGCCGCGCACTGCGTGCCCGGTCGGGGCGATCCCCAATTGACGCGCGGCGGCGCTGTCGGCGAGCCATCCGGTCAGGGTGCCCTTGTCGATAATGGCCGACGGCGCGACGGGAAGGCCTTCGCCATCGAATGAGCGGCTACGAAGACCGCGCGGGCGCAGCGGATCGTCGAGGATCGACACGCCGTCGCCGAACACCTGCGTGCCGAGCGCGTCGAGCAGGAAGCTGGATTTGCGCGCGATCGATGAGCCGTTAATCGCGCCGATCAGATGACCGAGCAGCGAGGTCGCGACGCGCGGGTCGAACAGTACCGCCATCGCGCCCGGCGTTGGGCGGACGGGGTTGAGCCGCGCGACGGCGCGCTCGGCGGCGCGGCGACCGATGTCGGCGGCAGGCTCCAGGTCGGCGAGGTGGCGCGCCGAGTGGAAGCTGTAGTCGCGCTGCATGCCCGAGCCTTCGCCCGCGACGACGCTGGCCGAATTGCCGTAGCCGGTGGCGCGAGTGGCGGCGGCGAAACCGTGGCTGGTGGCGATCGCGAAGGTCGATGCCGATGCCGACGCGCTGCCGCCATTGCTGTTGGTTACGCCCGGAACGGCGCGCGCGGCATCCTCCGCCTCGGCCGCGCGTTCGCGGAGCGTCGCCGGATCGGGATCGCAGCCATCGTCGAGGTCGAGGTCGACGGGTGTCCCGCGGAACAGCATGTCTTCGGGAGCCAATCCGGCGAAGGCGTCCTCGGGCGCTTCGCGTGCCATCGCGGCGGCGCGTTCGACCAAGGCGGACAGCGCGTCGTCGCTGAGGTCAGACGAGGCGACGCTAGCACTGCGCTTGCCGACGAACAGGCGCAGGCCGATTTCTTCGCCTTCCGAACGATTGACGTCCTCCAGCGCGCCGAGGCGGATGCTGACGCTTTGCGAGCGATCGCCGACATAGACGGCATCGGCGGCATCGGCGCCCGCGCGGCGGGCCTTCTCGACGAGGGCGGCGACCTTGTCGCGGGCGGCATTGGTTTCGAGCATCCGCGTCGCCTAGATCGTCAGCCCGTGGACGACAAGCCGACCGCGAGGAAGCCGAGCAGCAGGAGCAGGCCGGTAAAGCGGTTGCTTCGGAACAGCGCGAGCGCCCCGGCGCCGTCGTTCGGATCGATACGCGTCACCTGTCGCGCAAGATGCGAGGCGGCGGGAAGCAGGGCGAGCAGCGCCAAAGGGTCGGGCCGGACGAGCCAGATCGCGACCGCCCACCCAAGCACGGCCAGCGCATAGCAGAGCGCCACGCCGCCCCTGGCATTCGCGCCCATTGCCCGCGCGCTCGATCGAACCCCGACCAGCGCATCGTCCTCGATATCCTGGATGGCGTAGAGCGTGTCGTAGCCGATCACCCAGAAGATGCCGCCGATCCACAGCATCATGGGCGCGAGCGCGAAGCTGCCCGTCACTGCCGGCCATCCGACCAGGGCTCCCCAGCTGAAGACGAGCCCAAGCCACGCCTGCGGCCACCAGGTGATCCGCTTCATGAAGGGATAGGCCGCGACCGGGGCGATGCTTGTGAGCGCGATCAATTGAGCGGTCCGGGACAGTTGCAACAGCACTACCAGCCCGACGAGCGACAGCGCGATCGCCAACACCCATGCCGCACGAAGCGAAACCATCCCCGAAGGCAGTGGCCTGAGCCGCGTCCGCGCGACCCTCGCATCAAGATCGCGGTCGACAATGTCGTTGTAGACGCAGCCCGCCGAGCGCATCGCGAACGCGCCCAGCAGCAGCCATCCAAACAGCGCCCATTGGCCTTGCACGCCGGCTAGCGCGACGCTCCACGCGCACGGCCAATAGAGCAGCCACGTCCCGATCGGACGGTCGACGCGCATCAGCGAGGCATAGGGGCGCAAGGCCCCCGGCAAGGCGCCAATCAGGCCGCGCCGCTCGCTGTCGGGGACTAGGTCGTCGGTCACTTGGGCTGGCGACGACGCCCCATGCGGCGCCCGATCGCGGCCCGTCCCCGCGCCCAGCTTTGCTTCAGCCCGCGCTTTCCGATCGGGTCGAACATGTCGTCAACGCATTCGGGGTCGAGGATTTCGTTAGAAGCGATGAAGTCTTCCGCTGCGCCCAGCTTCTCCATGTCGAGCAACTCAAGCGTCTTCCCGCTGCCGCGCAATGCCTCGATCGCGTCGACCATCGATTCGGCCTGGGCCTCGGCCTCGGCGAACTGCTCGGAACTGCAGCCGAGATGCTCGGCGATCAGGCGATGGCGAAGCGCGGTGATCGCGGCGGGCGTGTCCTTGTTGGCGGGGAGCGCGGCGTCGATGATGACGTCGCACTCGCTATCCAGGCCCTGGCTGCGATTGTTGAGGTTCGACGATCCGACCCGAAGCAGGCGATCGTCGACGATCGACACCTTGGCGTGGACGTAGATGTCCTCGCCGCCCTTCGTGACCGGCACGTAGACGCGGAAGCGATTGCCCTTGTCGTTGAGGCCGATGGCCGCGACCAGCTTCAGCCGCGCGCCGTCCATCGCCTGCTGCTCGAGCCAGCCATCGGCGGTGCGCGGCATGACGAGCACGATCTCGGGCGGGTTGGGCTCGGCCATTCGCGCGGCGATCGCGGCGGCGATCTTGCCGGACGTGAAATACTGGTTCTCGAAATAGATGAAGCGCTTCGCCGCCGCGATCATGTCGAGGTAGAGCGCCTCGATCTCGCGCACCTCCGGCAATTCGTCGTAGGCCGCACGGGTGCGAGCGATGGCGATGTCGACGTCGCGGAAGGTGACGTCGAGGTCCTTTGGCCAATCGTCGTCGCACGGATCGATCGCATCGAGCGGCTGGTGCGTCGCGGTCTTCCATCGCTCGCGGCCGAGCTCGCCGAGATCCTGCGCCACCGCGCCGCGCATCAGCATCGTCGCGTCATGCCATGGCATGTAGGATTTGCCGTCAGGGTTGGTCCGGCGCGGCTCGTCGTCGCTATGTTCGCTCGTGTCCCAGCGGTTGGTGCTGATGTCGATCCCGCCGCACACCGCAAGCCGCTCGTCGATGACGACGATCTTTTGGTGATGGCTGCATCCGACCGGATGGGAGGCGTCGAAGCGAAAATCGATGGCCTTGGTCCGCCACCAGCGGAATAGCCACACCATCGCCTGCGGTCGGACGAACTGCTTCAGCGCGCCGAAATTCCACTTGAGGATGTCGATCTGCCGCTCGGGCTTGTCCTTGGCGAGGTTGAGGAAGAAGCGTCCGAGCGTCTCGCCCTTGCCCTTCTCGTCCGGGACTAGCGCGATGCGCGTGTCGAAGTCCCAGCCGACGATGAAGATTCGCTTCGACGCGGCCAGCATGGCTTCGCGAATGTGGTGATAATAATCGGCGGCATCGACGATCACCGTTGCCTCGGTCGCGCGACCGATCCGCCAGCAATTGCGGCCCTTGTCGACAATCGGTTTCAACGCTTCGCTCATTCGTGACGCCCCCGTCGAAACCATCGATCATTCGCTCAATCGACGAAGCGCTACCGCGTTCCACCGCGCGTCGCCAGTCGCGACGATCGTCAGCTTGGCGCAGCGGCGGCGCGCGGTCTATGGGTCGGCGATGCCTGCTACCCCCGCCTGGCCGCCGCGCAGCCTGCCGCGCCTGTTCGTCCCGCCCCCCTTGTCGACCGGGGTGCTGGTAGAATTGGACAGCGCACAGGCCAACTATCTCGGCAACGTCATGCGCCTGAAGGAAGGCAGCGACGTGCTGCTGTTCGACGGCGTCTCGGGCGAATGGGTGGCAAAAGTCGCAGAGGTCGCCAGGCGCCGGATGAGCCTTGCGGTCGGGCAACAGACCAAGCCGCCCGAAGCGGTACCCGACCTCACGCTCGCCTTCGCGCCGGTCAAGCGCGCGCCGCTGGAGTGGCTGGTCGAAAAGGCGACAGAACTTGGCGTGGCGCGACTGCAGCCCGTCATCACCCAGCGCACCGTGGTCGAGCGGATGCGCGCCGACCGCCTTCAGTCGATCGTGATCGAGGCCGCCGAGCAGTGCGGGCGGACGATCCTTCCGGCGCTGGCCGAGCCGATCAAGCTGGCGGCTTTCCTTGCCGCGCACGACCCGGCGCGCAGGCTCTACTTCGCCGACGAAACCGGCGGGGACCGCGCGCTGACCAGTTTCGTCGAGGGGCCGGCGACGATCCTCACCGGCCCGGAAGGCGGTTTCACCCCCGACGAAGCGACCGCGATCCGCGCGGCAAAGGGCGCGCGTGCAATCAGCCTTGGCCCGCGAATCCTCCGCGCCGAGACCGCCGCGCTGGCATCGGTCGCGGCATGGATGGCGGCGGTCGGCGACTGGCGCTAGGCTGGTCGCGATACATTCGCGTTGACCTCGACCGAATGGGCAGTAGGGGGCGATGATGACCACGCGCACCGACCTTTCGGCCAGTCCCCTCATCGACAGCCGCGACGACCTGCTCGCCGTTTTTTCCGGCGGCGAGAAGCCAAAGGACGCCTGGCGCATCGGCACCGAGCATGAGAAATTCGTCTATCGCACCGCCGACCACCGCGCGCCGTCGTGGGACGAGCCTGGCGGAATTCGCGACCTTCTTCAGGGACTGACTGAGTTCGGTTGGCAGCCGGTCGAGGAAGGCGGCAAGATCATCGCGCTGTCGGGCAAGGATGGCACGATTAGCCTGGAGCCGGCGGGGCAGCTCGAACTGTCGGGCGCGCCGCTTCGCGACCTGCACGAAAGCTGCGCCGAAAGCGGCCGACACCTGCAGCAGGTGAAGGCCGTCGGCGACCGGCTCTGCCTCGGCTTCTTGGGGCTCGGCATGTGGCCCGACAAGACGCGCGCCGAATTGCCGATCATGCCCAAGGGCCGCTACGAGATCATGCGCAATCACATGCCACGCGTGGGTACACTCGGGCTCGACATGATGCTTCGCACTTGTACCATCCAGGTTAATCTGGATTACGCATCCGAAGCCGACATGGTAAAGAAGTTTCGCGTCGGCCTCGCGCTTCAGCCGGTCGCGACCGCACTGTTCGCCAATTCGCCCTTTACCGAAGGCAAGCCCAACGGTTTCAAGAGCTTCCGCAGCCACATCTGGGAAGACACCGACCCCGCGCGCACCGGGATGCTGCCGTTCGTGTTCGACGACGACTTCGGCTACGAACGGTACTGCGACTATGCGCTCGACGTGCCGATGTACTTCGTGTTCCGCGACGGCCGCTACATCGACGCCGCGGGACGCAGCTTCCGCGATTTCCTCGATGGCAGGCTGTCGGTACTTCCGGGCGAAAAGCCGACCGTCGCCGATTGGACCGACCATTTGTCGACCGCTTTCCCCGAAGTGCGCCTGAAGAGCTTCCTCGAAATGCGCGGGGCCGATGGCGGGCGCTGGGGACGAATCTGCGCGTTGCCCGCGCTGTGGGTTGGCCTGCTCTACAGCGGCAGCGCGCTCGACGCGGCGTGGGACCTCGTCAAGCATTGGTCGATCGAGGAGCGCGAGGCGCTTCGCCACGCCGTTCCGCGGCAGGCGCTCGACGCCGCGGTGCCCGGCGGCGGTACTGTCCGCGATCTCGCCGCGAAAGTCCTCGATATCGCCGCGGCGGGTCTCACCGACCGCGCCCAGACCAACGCCGCCGGCGACAATGAGGGCGGCTTCCTCGACCCGCTGCGCGACGTGGTCGCATCGGGCAAGACCTTCGCCGACCGCCTCCTCGATCGCTATCACGGCGAGTGGAACGGCGACGTTTCCCACGTTTATGATGAGTATAGTTTCTAGCCCCTGGAGCCAGCCATGACCGACCGCCGCACGCTCTATCCGGAAATCGAACCCTACGAGACCGGGATGCTCCACGTCGGCGACGGGCATTCGCTCTATTGGGAGCGGTGCGGCACGCCGGGGTCGAAACCCGCCATCTTCCTGCATGGCGGTCCCGGCTCCGGAATGAGCCCCAATCACCGCCGCCAATTCGACCCGGCGCGTTACGACGTGCTGCTGTTCGACCAGCGCGGCGCGGGCCAGTCGACGCCGCATGCGGGCCTGGAGGCCAACACGACGTGGCACCTCGTCGACGACATCGAGAAGTTGCGGACGATGTGCGGGCACGAGCGATGGCTGGTGTTCGGGGGAAGCTGGGGATCGACGCTCAGCCTTGCTTATGCGCAGACCTATCCCGAGCGAGTCAGCGAACTCGTCCTCCGCGGCATCTTCCTGTTCGGCCAGAGCGAGATCGACTGGCTCTATCGTTACGGCGCCTCGGAACTGTTCCCCGAAGGCTGGGACGACTTCCTGAACGTGGTTCCGCAGGACGAGCGCGGCGACCTGGTCGAAGCCTATCGGCGGCTGCTGACCGGCGACGATGCGGCCGCCAAACTGCGCGCGGCCAAAGCATGGAGCACGTGGGAGGGCCTGACCGTCACGCTCCTTCCCGACCCGAAGATGCTCGCCGACTTCACCGCCGACGATCATGCCATCGCGATCGCGCGGATCGAAAATCACTACATGGCCAATCGTGGTTGGCTCGAGGAAGGGCAGTTGCTGCGCGGCGCCGACAAGCTGAAGGGCATTCCCGGCGTCATCGTCCAAGGACGCCACGATTGCTGCACCCCGCCCGCCGCTGCCTGGGCGCTGAAGAAGGCGTGGCCCGAGGTCGACCTGCAGATCGTCCCCGACGGCGGACACCTATACAGCGAACCCGGCGTGCTGGACGGCCTGATCCGCGCGACCGACCGCTTCGCGTGAAAGTGACTTACTCGCCCGGCGAGTAGCGGCGCTTGATGTGTCCCGCGCGCTCGTCCGGGTGGAAATAGACCGGGCGAAGCGCCCCGGCGGCATAGCGCGCGGCTTGGTCGTTGAAGTGTGGCGAGGCAGGATCGCCGCTCTCTCCACCTGCGCTGACCGCCCTCGCCCGGACACGCGGTCCGAATTCGACCACGGCGACGAAGCTGTTGCCCGAGGTGCCGTACCATTTGGTCGTGCCCTTGCGCGGGGCGGCGCCGAACGAGGCGAGCGAGCCGAAATTGCCCGATGCGAACGGGACCGCAATGCTTGGCGCCGCGTCGCTGAACGGATGGTCGATCGAGGGCGAAATTCGCTGGAAGCGATTGATCCGCCCCCACGCGACGCGCCACTGCCCATATTCGCGGGTCAGTCGAACCATCGCTTCGTCGAGCGCGGCGAGCTTGGCGTCGGCGCTGGTCCCGGCACCAAGTTCGGATAGCGTGCGGGCGACGGCCTGACGCTTGGCGGGGATCTTCTTCACCGCTTCTTCGGCCCAAAAGGTCGCGAGCGACTGCGCCTCGGACTCGGAGCTCCAGCGGTAATCCCATCGTTCGAGCAGCGCGATCGGCGCGGCGAGACGCGCGCGTCGGGGATCGCCTGCCGGTAGCGCCTTCCACGCAGTAACGAGCGGCGGGAGGATGTCGGCGAAGCCGGGCTGATAAGAGTCGTACGCCGCCGCCTGAAGCCGATCGAGCGTCCAGCCCTTCGATCCTTCGAGCAGGCGAAGCGCATGCAGGCCGCGGTAATTTTCGCCGAACATGTCCATATATTTGGGGAAGTTGGCGGGCTTCGGGCTGTAGGCGCCGGCGGCGCGATACGGCCAGGTGTTGGTGTTCTGCACCCACCCGTTCGGCGGCGCGATGCTGTTGGGCATGTCGGCCACCGCGTGAAGACCGCCCCAGTCGGTCGACGGGTCGCTGCCGTCGATCACGCCGCGATAGTCGAAGCGGTCGTTGCGGCGCGGCACGAACTGCGGGTGCAGATAGGCGATCCGACCCTTGGCATCCGCAAACAGGGTGCCGTTGCTGCTGTTCGCGCGCAGCTTTGCGACATCGATGAAGCTGGCGAGGTCGCGCGCCTTGGTGCGGAGAAAGCTTTGCTGCAGCGCTTCGACGGGCCGGTCCATCATCGCGAACGACACCCAGCGGTTGCCTTCGCTTCGGACGATCGGGCCGCGATGCTCGCGCCAAGTCCGGAAGCTGCGTGAGGCAAACTTGCCGTCGCGGGTGCGGTAACGGATCGTGATCGGCCGCATCCCCAGTTGCCGCCAGGTTGTGCCGTAGCGGTAGGAAGGCCGGACGCCCCTGCGCACGTCGATCGAGAATTCGTCGACGCTGTCGTTCCCCGCGCTGGTGTGCATCCAACCCGCGGTGCGGTTGAACCCTTGGTAGACGAAGAACTGCCCCCACGTCGCGGCGCCATAGGCGTCGAGCCCCTGGTCGCTGGTCATCTGCAATTCGGAGCGGAAGAAGAAGCTGGTGTGCGGATTGATCAGCAGCAACGCCTTACCGTCGCGCGTGATCGCCGGAGCGATGGCGATGCCGTTCGATCCGCGCGGCTCGGGGTCGAACGGGGCTTCCGCGACCTTTTCCGTCGCGCCGTAGAATTTGGCCAGGCCGGCCAGGTCAATCCGTTCGATATCGCCGCCGATGCTGCCTTCGGTGAACGACAGCGCCATCCACGGTTCGAACCGCGTCAGGACGCGCGGTCGAACGTGCGGATGGGTCGCCAGGTAATGATTGAGCCCCGCTGCCCAAGCATCCATCAAGTCGCGCAACCATGCCGGACTGCGGACATAATTCGCCTTCAGCTCATTCTCGCTGACGTAGAGCCGGGCGCGCAGATCGCGCCAGATCGCCGCCTCACCCTCGGCTTCCGCCGTTCGTCCCAGCGCTGTCAGATAGTTCGCTTCAATCCGCGGGAAATCGTCCTCCGCCTGCGCATAGATCATACCGAACACGGCATCGGCATCGGTCCGTCCATGGACGTGCGCGATGCCGAAATCGTCGCGCTCGATCGTCACGCGCCGGGCTTGTTCCGATCCCGGCAAGGGCGGCGCGGCCGCGATGAGGAAAAGGGCGAGCGGCAGAAGGGCGATGCGCATGAGCGGGAGGCTAGGCGCGGCCATTGCCGCTGCCAAGTCACAGGTCGGGAAGCGCCTGGTCGGCTTCCCCCCACCCCGCGAGCAATTTTGATCCCGCGCGGGCTAACAGCTCGTCGGCATCCTGGATAGTGAAGCGCGCGGCGGTGTCGATCCCATCAAGTTCACTCCAGTCGATCGGTGACGCAACCGGCGCATGTTCGCGGGCACGCGCCGAGTAAGGCATCACCGCCGTCGCGCCGCGCTGGTTTCGCAGCCAGTCGAGGAAGATGCGCCCCTTGCGCTGCGCCTTGCGAATATTGGCAGTAAATCGTTCTGGCTGATCCTCGGCGATGGCACGGCTGAAGCGTTCGGCGAAGCTCTTCACCTTGGGCCAGGTCGCGGTCTGGTCGAGCGGGACGACGACGTGGACGCCCTTGCCGCCCGACAGCATCGCGAAACTGACGAGGCCGATGTCGGCCAGCGCCTGCTTGAGCTGCTTGGCGCCCTCGCGGACCGCTTCGAAGTCGAGGCCGACATCAGGGTCGAGGTCGAACACCATCCGGTCAGGCTTCTCCAGCGGCTTGATGCGGCTTCCCCAGCCGTGGAATTCAATCGTCCCCATCTGGACGCATCCAAGGATCCCCGCGGTTTCGTCGAACCACAGATAGTCTTCCTTGGTCCCGTCCTTTTCCTTGATCGCGACATGCTTGACCCCGGCGCCGAGGCCGCCGTTGTCATGCTTCTGGAAGAAGCATTGCTTGCCGCGCCCCTGCGGGCAGCGGACCAAGGTCATCGGGCGATTGGCGGCGTCGCGAAGGAAGATCGGCGCGACCTGTTCGTAATAGTCGGCGAGGTCGCCCTTGGTCAGCTTGCCTTCGGGGAAGATCACGCGGTCGCGGTTGCTGATCGTCACGCCATGGTCGGCCACCTTGGCCTCGGCCTTTTTGAGCGGCGCCGCTTTCTCGCGCTTGACCGACTTGGCGGGCTTGTCCTCCCGCAGGCCGAGGAAGCTGGGATGGCGAAGCGTCCCGGCGGAGGTGAATTCAGTAAAGGCGATCTCGGCGACCAGCTTCGGTTCGACCCACACCGCGCCGCGCGCCTCCGCCCGCGGGACGGTCGCCGCCGCCTTGTCCGTCTCGATGGCCTTCAACTGCTCCAGGAGCTCGTCCATCGACGCCATGGTGAAACCGGTGCCGACCTTGCCGGCGTAGGTCAGCGTCTTGCCGTCGCGGGTCGCCAGCATCAGGGAGCGGAAACCCCGCGCCTTGTCGCTCTTCGTCCAGCCGATGATGACGAATTCCTGGCGATTAATGCACTTGATCTTGAGCCAGTTGCGGCCACGCCGGCCCGAATAGGCCGCCGACGCCTTCTTCGAGATGATCCCCTCGCCGCCTTCCTTGCAGATGGCGTCGAACAGTTGCTCGCCCTTGCCGACGATATGGTCGGCGTAATGGAGCGGCGGGGATGAGCTTTCGAGCAGTGCCGCCAGCCGCGCCTTGCGTTCCAGATTGGACAGCTTTGCGAGGCTCTTGCCGCCTTCGACGAGCAGGTCGAACGCGAAAAAGTCGAGCTCGGCCGATCCGTCATCCTTCAAGCGGCGCTGGAGCAGGCCGAAGTTCGGCTTCCCGTTCTCGCCGAGGGCAACCGCCTCGCCATCGATCAATGTCCCCGGTGGGAACTGATCGGTGGCTGCGGCGACGAGACCGGCGAAGCGGTCCGACCAGTCCTTGCCATTGCGGGTCCAGGCGACGGTTCCGCCTTCGCTCACCGCCAGCAGCAAGCGATAGCCGTCATATTTATACTCGTGGATCCACTCGCTGCCGGCCGGGACCGCATCGACCAAGGTCGCGAGCTGGAGCGCGTGGAAAGCGGGACGCTTGCCCGAAATGCCATTAGAGGCAGCCTTTTTGCCAGTAACAACCTTTTTGACCGCAGCTCTTTTGCCCGCCGCAATTTCCTCCATCGTCCGATTGGTGGTGACGCTAGTCAGGCCGCGCTCGATCAATTCTTCGCCGGGCCCGGTGAAGGCATCGTCGACCTTCTTCAGCATCCAGTTCTCGCCCTTCTCACCGGGCCGCCCCTTCAGCCGGAACATCACCCACTCGCCCTTCATCCGCTCGCCTTCGAGCGTGAAGTGAAGATGTCCCTCTTCGATCGTTTTCGACGGATCCTTGCCCGGTTCGGGGATCCAGCGGCCATGATCCCACAGCATCACCGTGCCGCCGCCATATTCGCCTTTAGGGATCGTGCCTTCAAACGTGCCGTAGTCGAGTGGATGATCCTCGGTCCGAACCGCAAGGCGCTTGTCGTCCGGGTCGATCGACGGTCCCTTGGGCACCGCCCAGCTTTTCAACACGCCGTCGAGTTCGAGCCGAAAATCCCAGTGCAGTCGCGACGCGTCATGTTTCTGCACCACGAACCGATCGCCGCCCTTGTGCGCGGTCTTGCCCTTGGGCTCCGCCGTCTTCGTGAAGTCGCGCTTGGCGTTATATGTCTCGATGTCGAGCTTGGGTCGCCGCGCCATCGCGTCAGGCCCGCTTGCGCGCCGGAGCCGCCTTCTTCTTCGGCGCGGCCTTCGCCGAGGCGGCCTTCTTGGCAGGAGCTTTCTTGGCCGCAGCCGTCTTGGCCGGAGTGCGCGCGCCGCTGTCCAGGCTCTTCTTGAGCGCCGCCATCAGGTCGATCACGTTCGATCCCTTGGCGGGCTTGTCGGGCGTGTCGTCCTGGATGACGCGCTTGCCCTTCTTCTTCTGCTTCTCGGCGATCAATTTCTTGAGCGCGTCGATGTAGCGGTTTTCGAAGTCGGCGGCGTCGAAGTCGCCCGCCTTCTTGTCGATCAGCGTCTCGGCGAGATCGAGGAGGTCGGCGTCGGGCTTGGTGTCGCCGATTTCGCGGAAGTAGGACGAGGCCCGGTGGACTTCGTCGGCATAGCGCAACGTCTCCAGCACCATGCCGCGCCCGCACGGCTTTAGGCTGACGACATACTCCTGCCCGCGCATGGCTAGCTGGCCGATCCCGACCTTCTTGGTGCGCTTGAGCGCCTCGCGCAGCACGACGAACGCTTCCTCCGCGAGGTCGTCGGACGGCACGACGAAATAGGGCTTGTCGTAATAGATGGCGTCGATGTCGCCGATGTCGACGAACTGCGTCAGCTCGAGCGTCTTGCGGCTCTCGAGCTTGACCTTCTCGATCTCCTCGGGGTCGAGCAGGACATATTCGCCCTTCGACACTTCATAGCCCTTGAGGATTTCGTCGCGATCGACCGGGCCGATTCCCGGCACGACCTTTTCGTAGCGGACGCGCTGACCCGAGGGTTCATGCACTTGATGGAAGGCGATCGACCGGCCCGATTTCGTCGCGGGATAAATCTCGACCGGGATCGCGACCAGCGCGAGCCGGATCTGTCCTCGCCAGGAGGGTCGTGCCGCCATGCTCGTCTCCATTCCCCGTGATGCCGGCGAGTCAATCGACCAGCGACGGACTCGTTCCGCTGGCGGTCGGATCGGGCGGGCGTTATGATTGGCCGACAGGGAGAGAATTGCATGAGCAACCCGGCAATCACCGCTGCGATCATCGCCGCAAGCGCGGAGCAACAGGCGCGCGATACCCTGTTCCAGCAATTCCGCGATGCCCGGGCGCTGGGGGCGTCGAGTGCGATCGCCTTTACGGCCACGAGCAAGGAAGAGCAGGCCTATCTGGATTACGCGATTAAAAAGGGATCGATCGTCCGCGGCCGCGACGGACGCCTTCATCTCGACGAGCGGGCCATTGCCGACAGAAAGGAAGGCGCCGGGTTTGTCCTCCTGCTCGTGCTGCTCGTCGTCGTGTCGATCCTGGCGTCGGGGGCCGCGCTGCTGTTGCTTGCAAGCTGATCCTTGACGGCGGGCGCCGCCGGATGGCAAAGCGCCGCCTCACGCCGATGGGCGGGTGTAGCTCAATGGTAGAGCAGAAGCCTTCCAAGCTTACGACGAGGGTTCGATTCCCTTCACCCGCTCCACACCTCGCCGCTGCGTTTCACGCACGCCGAGGTAGAGACCACGACCCATCAGATCTGCATCAATCGATAACCAACCCCCGGTTCGTTGATCAGCAACTTCGGGTCCGAGGGAGTGTCTTCGAGTTTCTGGCGCAGCGCCCTCATCGTGACCCGCAAATACTCTGTCTGACGCTCCTGCGCCGGACCCCACGCCGACCGAAGCAAATGCGCATGGGTCAGCACGCGCCCGGGGTGGCGTGCGAGTTCGGCAAGCACCGAATATTCTTTGGGCGTAAGGTGCACCTCGGTCGGCCCGCGGCGGACGATCCGCCGGAAAAGATCGATGTGGATGTCGCCTATCTCCACCACTTCCTTTTCCGCCGACGAGGCTAGCTTGCGGCGAAAGGCCGCCCTGATCCTAGCCAGCAGTTCGAGCGTATCGAACGGCTTGGTGACGTAGTCGTCCGCGCCAAGGTCGAGCGCGGCGACCTTCTGCTCCATCTGCTCGCGCGCCGAAACGACGATCACCGGCGTTCCCGCGTCGCCGCGCATCGCACTTATCATTTCCAGCCCGTCGCGGTCGGGAAGGCCGAGGTCGAGCAGGACGAGGTCAGGCTTATCGATGCCGACGCTGACCGCCGCTTCCTTCGCTGACGCGGCCTCGACGACGTCATAGTCGGCGCGGGTCAACGTCGAACGCAGAAGGGTGCGGATCGTCGGTTCGTCGTCGACCACCAATATCCTAAGCGCCTTGGTCAAGTCGGTCCTCTCTCACAATCGCCTTTGGTGGAAACAGCAGGGCGAAGGTCGCCCCCGGCCCATCATTGTTGATTGCCGCCACCTCGACTTCCATTGCCTCGGCGAAGCCTTTCACGATTGCTAGGCCAAGCCCGGCCCCGCCCTTGCGGTCCGATCCGGCAATCCGCGCGAACCGGTCGAACATCCGGTCCGATGCCTCTGGTAGGCCCGGTCCTTCGTCGATGATCGACAGGCGAACACCCCGGTCACCCTGTTCACCAGTGATCCGAATACCGCCGCTTCCGCTGTAGCGCAGGGCGTTGTCGATCAGGTTCAGAAGCACGTGGTGGAGCAAGTGCGGATCGGTCCGCACCAGCGGCAGGTCGACAGGAAGATCGATATCGACGCGGCGTGATGAAACGACCCTCTTCAAGTCGCGCAACGCAGCCCCGACTGAATCGACCAGGTCGACCGCCTCATCGTGCAGCCGGATCGATCCGGCCTCGATCCGCGCCATGTCCAACAGGTTGGCGATGTAGCGCCCGAGCTTCGCTCCCTCGTCGTCGATCGTGTCGACAAGGGGGGCCGGCGCCTGCGCTTCGCGAAGCTCTCCGGCCGCCGCGATGATGGCGGTCAGGGGCGTGCGAAGATCGTGGCCGACCGACGACAGCAAGGCCCCGCGCAGGCGATCGCGGTCGCGCAGGGACGCCACGTCCTGCATCTGCCGTTCAAGCCGGGAACGGTCCAGCGCGAGGGCCACCCGGTCGAGCAGGTTCGTCAGCAGCGGCAATTGGTCATCGTCGACCGGAGTGCGCCCGTCGTCGCGGGCCAGCCCGATCGTTGCGAGCACCTTACCGTCCGACGTCCCCGGGAAGAACAGCCAATCGGCGGGGCTGAGCCGCGGCGACCCTCGACCGACGACCTTCCCATCCTTGAGCACGATTCCGGCCGCGCCGAAGTCGGCCGGAGTTAGTCGTGCCGTATGGGGCTCGCTGGCGATCGCGACGGGGTCGCCCCCGCGGTCCGCCATCAGCACTGCGTTGCAGTCGAACAGCCGCGCAAGGCTGCGGCACGCGGCAAGGCCGATCCGCTCCTCGTCGACACAGGACAGCAGCTCCCCCGCGAAGCCGGCGATGGTCGCGTTGCGTTCGGCATTCGCGACCGCTTGGCGTGCCTGCGCCCGCATCGCAGCGGCAAGACGGCTGACCACCAGGGCAACGCCCAGCAGCATGGCCACGGTGACGATGTCGGCGGGTCGGTCGACGCGGAAGCTGTGGATGGGCTGCGTGAAAAAGAAATTGTACGTCAACGCGGAGGCCAAGGCCGCGAGCGCTCCGGGTCCAAAACCGTACAGGCTGGCGGAGGCGACGACCGGAACGAGGTAGACCAGATCGACTGCCGACGTTCCCCACGGTGCTGACATCAGCAGCCCGATGCCGGTCGCCGCGGCCACCATGAATAGCGATTCCGCATAGGCTCGCGGCGGCGTCGGACGGTCGCACGGCGCAGCGTCGATTTTGGACGATCGGTCGTTCATCACGCGATAATTGGACCCGCTTCCGGCGAACGTCGAGGGGGCGAAGCCTCGACTTTCCGACATCCTTATGCCGCGCCGCGAGGTTCACATGGCATCCTTACACGCTCCCCGACCACATCGGCGGAATGACAAGCCAAGACAGCTCCGCCCCTTATGGGCCCAAGGAATCGCTCCCCGCGCTAATGCTCGGCGCCATCGGCGTCGTGTTCGGCGACATCGGGACGTCGCCACTCTACGCCATGAAGGAAAGCTTCATCGGCCCGCACCCGTTGGCGGTTGACCAGGCGCATGTTTTCGGAGTGCTTTCGCTCGTCTTCTGGACGTTGATGATGGTCGTCACCGCCAAATATGTGATGGTCGCCATGCGTGCGGAGAATAAGGGCGAAGGCGGGTCTTTCGCCCTGCTCGCGCTGATCTCCCGGCGGGTCGAAGGCGGCAAGTGGACCACGGGGCTTGTCACGCTCGGCGTCCTCGCCACTGCGCTTTTCTACGGCGACGCGATCATCACGCCCGCGATCTCGGTGCTATCCGCGGTCGAGGGGCTGACCGTCGCCGAGGCCCGCCTTGCTCCGCTGATCCTGCCGATATCGATCGGCATCCTCGTCGGCCTCTTCTTCATCCAGGCGCGCGGCACTGCCAAGGTCGGCCTGCTCTTCGGACCGATCATCCTTGTCTATTTCGCAACGCTGGCCGTTCTGGGCGTGACCAACATCGCGGCGTATCCGCAGATTTTCGGCGCGCTCAATCCCTATTGGGCGGTGAACTTCTTCGCGATCGATCCCACCAAGGCATTCCTCGCCTTGGGCTCGGTCGTCCTAGCCGTCACCGGCGCGGAGACGCTTTACGCCGACATGGGTCATTTCGGGCGAAAGGCGATCGGGCTGAGCTGGCTGACCCTGGTCTACCCCTGCCTGATGCTTTGCTACTTCGGTCAGGGCGCCTTGCTGCTGACCAATCCCGAGGCGGTTCAAAATCCATTCTTCTACATGGCGCCGGAATGGGCTCGCCTGCCCTTGGTCGGCATTGCCACGCTGGCCACGATCATTGCCAGCCAGGCAGTTATCTCGGGCGCTTTTTCCGTCACCCGGCAGGCGGTTCAGCTAGGCTTCCTGCCGCGCCTGTCGATCCGGCACACCAGCGCCAAGGCCGCGGGCCAGATCTACATCCCGATAGTCAATTGGACACTGCTCGCCATGGTCGTGCTGCTGGTCGTGGGCTTCGGCGAATCGACGAAGCTGGCATCGGCATACGGTATCGCGGTCACCGGCACGATGTTCATCACGACCTGCATGCTGGCCGTCGTGCTGTTCCGCGTCTGGAAATGGAATCCGATCTTGGCCGGCATCGTCATCGGCGCGTTCCTGTTGATCGACAGCGCCTATTTGGCTTCGAACCTGACCAAGTTCGGCGACGGCGGCTGGTTTCCGCTGCTCGTCGCGGCCGTCATCTTCGTCGTGCTGACCACATGGGCGAAGGGACGACGCCTGTTGCGCGAGCGTCTGGCCGAAGAAGCGATGCCACTGTCGGTGTTCATCAAGTCGACCGCCGCATCGCTGCACCGGGTGCGTGGGACTTCGGTGTTTATGGCTTCGTCCGCCGACACCATCCCGTCCGCGCTGCTGCACAACATCAAGCACAACCAGGTGCTGCATGAACGCGTCGTCATCCTGACCGTACTGATCGACGAAGTGCCGCACGTGGCGCCCCACGAACGGTCGACGATCAGCGCCGCGGGCGAAGGCGTCTACCGGGTCATCCTGCGCTACGGCTTCATGGACGATACCGACGTGCCCGGCGACCTCGCCCTCGTCGAGGCGTGCGGCGCGCCCTTCCACATGATGACGACCAGCTTCTTCCTCGGTCGCCAGAAACTGATCGCATCGAAGCGGCCCGGCATGGCGCTGTGGCGCGAGCAATTGTTCGCGTGGATGACCAAGAACAGCGAGAATGCGATGGAATTCTTCCGCCTGCCGACGAACCGGGTCGTCGAACTTGGCAGCCAGCTGGAGATCTGACATGCAGAAGATCCATCTGGCATTATCGGCGATCGCCCTCGTCATGCCCGCAGCCGTGAGCGGCCAAACGGTCGACGAAGCGCCGATCTGCACCGACCGACCCGCCAAGGCCAATGCCACCTGCACGGTTCCGCCGGGCGCGCTTCAGCTTGAGACAGGCATTACGTCGTGGTCGCTCACCGAAACGGGAAGCACGCGGACGACGGCAACAACATTTGGCGGCACAACGATCAAGTTGGGCCTCACCAGCCGATCGGACCTCCAGATTGGCGTCGTTCCGCTTGTCGGCATCAGGACGGAGGTGTCTGGCACCATCGAACGAGCGTTGGGGTTTGGCGACGTGACCGTCCGCTACAAGCATCGGCTGACTCCGAGCGATTCAAGAATTCAGGTGGGGCTGATCCCGTTCGTCAAACTGCCGACCGCCAAGCGTGGCATTGGCAACGACGAGGTCGAAGGTGGCGTGGCCGTCCCGATCCTGGTGTCGACCGACACGCCTTATTCGATCGTCTTCGGCCCAGAGGTCGACATTCTGGCCGACGGCGACGGCGCCGGACATCATCTTCAACTGGTCAATCTGGTCAATGTGTCGCGTCCGCTTTCGCCGCGCCTGACGGTCGTCGGAGAGCTTTGGGCCGCCACCAATTTCGTTCCGGCGGACAGGACGACCGCCGCCTCGGCCGATGCAGCCTTGGCCTTGGCCCTCAGCCGAACACTGCAAGTCGATCTCGGCGCCAATTTTGGGCTCAGTGGCCCTGCTCCCCGGGTGGAAGTCTATGCCGGGGCAAGTGTGCGGTTCTAGGCCAGCCGCGGACAAGCGGCGACTTCCGTTAACGCTGGTCTCTCGGCCCGGACCAGATCGGTCACTGCGCCCTTCCGCTTGCGGCGGATCATAGCGAACAGACACAGAAAAGGGCCCGCCGTTGCCGGCGAGCCCTTCCCGAAGATCCGCTGAGTTCCTCAGAACCCAGCCGACCCTATCTCAGCTACCTTAGCCGCGCTCAGGAGCGGGCGGCGGCGGCGGCGGCGGCGGCGGCGGCGGCGGAGCCGGGCACACGTCGGTCGCCAGGATCACCGAACCGTCCGGGCACGTCTGCGTAGCAGGCGGCGGCGGGGGCGGCGGCGGCGGGGGCGGCGGCGGCGGGGCCGCAGTCGCTGCACCGAAGCGGACGCCCAGGCCGACGAGGGCCGTCAGACGCGACGAGTTCGTGCGGTAGTTCGAGTAGCGGCCTTCAGCCTTCACGAAGAAGTTCGGGCTAAGCGACTGCTCGATGCCGGCACCGACCTGCCAACCGCGGGTGCGGTAGTGGTTGTAGTAGCTGCCCAGGGGGTTGTCGGCGATGAACCGCTTGCGCTGTTCATTAACGACGAACATGCCCTTACCGTACAGCAGGGTCGATTCCGACAGCAGAACGCCGGCGCGGGCGCCAACGCCCCACTCTTCGAACGACTTACGCTCGGCAACGCCGGCGCCGTCGCGCGTGATGTTCTCGCCACGTGCGTTCCAGAAGGTGCCTTCCGGGCCGAACACGAGGTTGCCGGCACGAAGATCGACACCGACTGCGCCACCCCAACCGAGGTGCGTGTCATTGTTGCCTTCCGAATAGAACCGGTCACCACCAATGTGTCCTTCGGCGCGGACGCCGTTGAACTGAATTCCCTGCGCACTCGCTTGCTGAGCAGTCAGCAAAACGAGGGTCGTCAGAGCGCTATAAGCAATACGCTTCATAATACTCCCCTTTCTCAAAACCCTGGTGACCTCCCTGAGGCCACCCAATATTTAAACGCGGACAAAAACCGTGCTCCGCCACTCGATAGCATCCAATCGTGTTGCTCGAAAGTGCACTCGTTTCGCACAGGTGACGATTTTGCACCGCGCAATGCCAAATTCACTTCTGCCACCCCCGTTTCGAGGCGAGCATCTGACGACGTTCCAGACGAAGGGAAAGGGATCTGGTTCCACGGCCGGATTTGTTTTTGTGCCGGATCGTTGCCCATTTGCAATAGTGTCCGAAAAAACGCGACAGACCTCAGTCTGGCTCGGCCAGGTCAGCCTAAAGCGTAAGGTCTCGATGAAATGCCAAAGTCTCTCGGGAGCATGAAGCAAGTCTTCACGGTTGCCGTTAATATCCAGTTTCGATCAACAATGGTTCTAATGGGATAATGAACTTCAATCCTCATGCTTGGTCAGCAATTCGCATCCCGTAGGGATCCAACAGTCGCAAAGGCTGTTTTGCGTAGGCGCTGTTGCGTGTAAGGGAGGCGCTTGTCCTGACGAGCGTGAACGCGCCGTGCCGTGCGTCGGTCAGATTGGCAAGGGATAGCGATGACGGTTCAAGCAAGTGTTCGGCGACCACCGCTGAACGAGATGATGTTGCGCCGTGGGGCGGAAGTAATCGCGGTCGAGGCCGAGGCGCTGCAGGCGCTCGCGCAGTCGCTCGACGGAACCTTCGTTGATGCCTGCAATACCATCCTGTCCAGCACCGGCCGCGTGGTTGTCACCGGTATGGGCAAGTCGGGGCATATCGGTCGCAAATGGGCCGCAACCATGGCCGCGACGGGCACCCCCGCCATCTACGTTCACCCCGCCGAAGCAGCACATGGCGACCTGGGGATGCTTATTCCCGGCGACGTGCTGATCGTCATCTCCAACAGCGGCAACACCAGCGAATTGCGTGCTTTCCTCAGCTACGCGGTCAGCATTGGCGTCAAGATCATCGGCGTGGCCTCGCGCATGGAATCGCTGGTGATGCAGAATGCGGACGTTCGCCTTCTCTATCCCGAAGCGCGCGAGGCCTGCACGGTCAACATCGCCCCAACGACATCGACGACGATGCAGTTGGCGCTTGGCGATGCCATGGCGCTCGCCCTCATGGATTCTCGCGGTTTCTCGCTCGACCGGATGAAAGTCCTTCATCCAGGCGGGTCGCTTGGTCTTCGGATGACTCCGGTCCGGGAAGTGATGCACGGTCCGGCGCGGATGCCCCTAGTCGATCAGGCTACCTCGATGCGCGACGTCATCCTGACGATGACCTCGACCGGCTTTGGGATGGCGGGGGTCGTGGACATGGCCGGCCGGCTCGTCGGCGTGATCACCGATGGCGACATTCGCCGGCACTTCGACGATCTGGCCACTGCCAAGGCCGCGGAAGTGATGACCGCCGACCCGATCACCTTGTGCAACGACACAATTGCCGAGGACGCGTTGCACCTCCTGAATCAGAACAAGATCACCGGCGCGTTCGTCATGGACCGGCGCGCGAGCGTGAATGCCAACGTTCCTATCGGCTTCGTCCACATCCATGACTTCCTGCGGATCGGCCTAAGCTAAGCCACGATGCCGTCGCCCAGCTTCGCGATCATCATTCCGGCGCGTTACGAATCCTCGCGCTTTCCGGGAAAGCCGCTTGCGCCGCTTGCCGGGGCGAGCGGACTGCTCAAGCCGCTGATCCAGCGGAGCTGGGAATGCGCCCGCGAAGTGGAGGGCGCATCCGACCGGATCTGGGTCGCGACCGACGACGATCGCATCGCGGAGGTCGTGGAGGGCTTCGGGGGGCAGGTCGTGATGACTTCGACCTCGTGCCGGAACGGAACCGAGCGGTGCGCGGAAGCAATCACAGCGCTCGACCTCGACGTCGACATCATCGTCAATTTGCAGGGGGATGCCCCCCTCTCCCCACCTGTGATCGTTCAGGACCTCGTCAAGCGGCTCGCGGACGAGGCGGACGCAGCCATGGCGACCCCGGCTGTGCGTTGTTCCCCGACGCTCTATCGCCACTTGGAGGACGATGCCGCCAACGGTCGCGTCGGTGGCACGACCGTCGTTTTCGACCGCGCCTCGCGCGCACTCTATTTTTCGAAGCGAATGATCCCCTATCTCCCGGACAGGGCAGCGAGCGTGGACGCGATCCCGGTGTTTCTCCACCTCGGCATGTACGCCTATCGACCGCACGCCCTCGTTGACTATCTCGCCGCGACCCCCTCGACGCTCGAAGAAGTCGAAGGGCTCGAGCAGCTCCGTTTTCTCGACATCGGATTGCCTGTCTCGGTCATGCAGATGGACCCGCTGGGGTGGGATTCGATCGAACTGAACAATCCAAGCGATGTCGGCGCGATCGAGCGGATCCTGGTCGAGCGCGGCATCGCTTGACCGACCATCGGGTCGCGGCCTCGTGACGAAGCTCTCGCTACCCTCGGTGACGCTATGTGCGGCGACGTCGATCCATGTGCAGCCGACGGTCGCGGCGATACGAGAGTCACTGCGCCACGTCGATGTCGGCGATGCGGTCCTCTTCACCGAGGCCGAGGTCGACGCGACTGCCGAGGCGTTCCGCGTCGTCCGCATTCCGGCGATCGCGTCGTCGCAAGCCTATTCCGATTTCATCCTGCGCGATCTGGTTCATCACGTTCGCACCGACCACTGCCTGATCACCCAGTGGGACGGTTTTGTCATCAATGCGGAAGCATGGGATGCCGCATTTTCAGATGTCGACTATGTCGGCGCCCCATGGCCGCAATTCGACGATGGCCACGACGTCGGCAATGGCGGGTTCTCATTGCGAAGCCGCCGACTGATGGCGGCCTGCCTCGACCCACGCTTCGAAGGCGGCATGGCAGAGGACATTGCAATCGGGCGGGCCAATCGGGACCTACTGGAGCGAGAGCATGGCATTCGCTTCGCGACGCGCGAACTTGCCGAGCGTTTTTCGTTTGAGCGAGGGCAGCCGGCAGGGCCGACTTTCGGCTTTCACGGCATTTTCAACCTCATCCCCCTGATCGGGGCAGATCGATTTTGGCAACTCTATGAAGGGTTGGACGGGCCCGGAACCGCGATGCGCGATTTCGGCATCCTGATGCGCCAATTGAAGTCGGGTCCCGATGCGCCGCGCCGACGCTTGAAGTTGACTGTGGATCGACTGAAATACGCGATGAGTCCGCGTCGCGCTTAAAGCTTGTCGTAGATTTCCAGCGCTTCGTTCACGTCGCCATAGGTCGTGCCCTTGCCGTCGTGCAACACCATCGCACGATCGCAGAATTCGCGGATTAATTCGGCACTGTGCGACGCCAAAATCAGCGTGCGATCGGCCCGCTTTTCGAACAATTCGTAATGGCACTTCCGGTGGAAGCTCTGGTCGCCAACCAGGATGACTTCGTCGATCAGATAGCAGTCGAATTCGATCACCAGCGATAGTGCGAACGCAAGACGCGCGCGCATGCCCGACGAATAGGTTTTCACCGGCATCTGGAGCTGTTTTCCGAGCTCGGAGAAGTCCTCGACGTAATCCTTGATCGTCGAATAATCGTGTCCGTAGATGCGCGAGATGAAGCGGGCATTGTCGTAGCCCGTCAGGCTCCCCTGAAAGCCGCCGCCAAAGCCCAGCGGCCAGCTGACCGACATTCGGCGGGTGATCTTCCCCGAAGTCGGCAGTTCAACCCCACCGATGAGCTTGATCAGCGTGGTCTTGCCGGCCCCGTTACGCCCGAGCAAGCCGACCTTCTCCCCAGGGCTGACCGAGAGGTTCAACCCTTTGAGAACATGTTTGCGACCGCGGCCCATCGGGTAGGATTTGTTCAAATCCTCGCAGGTGATCATTCGACCACCAGATGACGGCGGACGCGGCGACACATCGCGAGCCCGATCAATGCGCAAACCACCGAGGTCCAGAAGGGCATCTGCCAGTCGTACATTGCATTGACGCTTTGCCCGAAGATCCCTTCGCGCATCATCTCCATCGCGTGGACGAACGGCGAATACCACATCACCGCCTGCGCCTCGGGCGTCAGCCAGGCGTTCATGTTGAACGTGCCCGAGAACGGAATCATGATGTAGGTCGACACGGGAATGATCTTCTCGAGAACGTCCGATTTCTCCGACAGTGGCGCGAGGATCAGGCAGAGCGAAAAGCAGAAGAAGGCGTAGAGAAACCACCCCGCCAAGAGCTTCCCGAGGTCGTCGGGAACGGGGAATTCGCCGATCTGCATGAGGATCAGGACGATGAAGAAATAGGCCATCATCGCGCCGATCAACTCGACCAGGAACCGGACCGTGATGAAGTCCAGCACCTTTATCTGGCGGTGGTACATCAGGCTGCTGTTGACCGTGAACACCCGCACCGACCGACTGACCGCGTGGCGGAACAGGGTGATGGGAATGTATCCGCTCGCCACGAAGGCGATGACGCTGACGCCGTGATCTTCGGGCCCCTTCATCGCGCGCCACATGACGCCGACGAGGACCGCGAACAGCAGTGGCTCGACCATGATCCACAGGAAGCCGATGTTCTCGCGTCCGTAGCGCGTGACGAGCTCGCGGATCATCAGGGCGCCGATGACCCGGCGCTGGATGCGCAATCCCGTTTGAAGTCGAGCAAACATCCTAGTCTTCGGGCGAGTGCTCGAGAATGCCGACCACCAGCATCCAGCCGATGAAGTAGAGGCACATCGAAGCGGCGAAGATCACGAGGATCGAGCGCAGGCGGTTCGGCAGCAGGGGAAGATCAGGCTTATTCGGCTCGACCACCCGCTCAAGGTAGAATTGCTGCTTCTGCGCCTCGGTACGTGCCTGCTCCAGGCTCGCCGTCGCGGCGGTCAGGGTCTGAGTCCCGAACTCCTGCTCAAGCTCGAGCTGCTGGAAGCGGCTCAGCTTTGACGCGATGTTGTTGGTACCGCCGACGGCCCGACCCGATTGTGCATCGATCTGCTGGCCGATCGCCGAGATGCGGCTCCGCAAGGCGGGGATCGCGGGATGACGCGGCGCCGCGCGGCTGATGAGCGACAGCTGCGAGCGAAGCGCCGCCTGCTCGGCAATCAGTTCGTTCGAAATTTCGAGCGCGGCGGTGGCCTGCTTCGCCGGATCGACGATTTCCTGACGGTCGCGGAATTCGGCCATCTGGCTGCGCGCATTGCGGACACGGTCCTCCGCGATGGTCACGCGGCGCTCCGCCTCGGCGATGGCGCGGCCTTCGGCGCGCTGGTTCAGGCGGTTGATGAGCGTTTCGCTGAGGTCGAGCAATTGCGCGTTGATGAGGAAGGCATCCTCAGGTCGGAAGGCGCGCACTTCGAGCACGGCCATGCCGCTCTCGGCGTCAATCTCCGCATTCACCTTCTTGCCGTAGTAGCGATAGAGATTTTCGAACGAGGTATCGCGGAAAATCTCCGGGAAGCGGCTGAGGAAGTCAGCATCGCGCTGCGAGTAGCGCTGGCGGACATTCACGCGTCCTTCGAGCGCCTTCAGCGCGTCGCGCGACTGAATATATTCGATGACTTCCTGGGTCTGATCCTTGCCGCTCGAAAAGCCGGTCGTCTGGATCAGGCTTGCCAGCGTCGTCGTCTGCATGCCCTTTTGCCCCGGTGTCTTGATGACGAACCGCGACTGGGAAATGTACACGTCCGAAGCGATCAGGCCGTAATAGAGAATGGCGAGCAACGTCGGCAGCCCGACGAAAACCACGAACCAGCGGTGCCGCCCTAGAAACTTCAGGCGCGACGCCTTGCGAGTAGGGGCGCGGAGAATTTCCTGGTCCGTCGGAGGCGCGTTCATGGGTTTCCTATAAGGGCTGGCGCAACACACTGTCGAGAGGTCGGCGCGAAGGGCGGTGATAAACCGCCTGAAGACAATGGGATGAGGCTGCCGACGCCCTTACTCTGCGGGACCCGTAACGACAACCGGATTATACGGTGCGCGGCGGCATGGCGTCATGCGACGGCGTCGTCGGTAGGGAACGCCAGATCGGGTGCCGGCTTTTTCCCAAGACGGCCCAGGCGACGGCCAATGAGCAGATAATGACTGGCAGGACACAGGCCGCTTCGGCGCACGTCGGGATACTGCTCGTCATACCAGAATGGATCGAATCTGCCGCTCGTCAGCAGCTTTTCGATCTCGGCATCCGTCACGCGTTCGCCGAGCTCGGCGCCTGCGATCATCGACGGCCTTCCAGCTTCTCGTGCATTCCGTGGAACATGTAGTGGTAGAGCGGGTCCAACCCGGCCGCCTTCACATCGGGGTATTGGGTCTCGTACGCGGTCGCATCGAAGAGCCCTTTGCGCTTCAGCTCCGCAAACTCCCGCTTCTTGCGCCATCCCTCGGGCATAAGCGACCAGTACCAGGAGCGCTTGGTGTTTTTCGACCGATAGACTTCCGAGAGCCAGCGGATCGTCTCGTCGCCAAGTGCGACACGCCCTTCGGCCTTCAGCACCGTGTTGGCCAGCTGCGCCAGCTCAGCGTAGCAGGTTTCCAGTCGCGCTTCGGCCCGGGCGGCGCGCGCGTCGGCGGCGGCATTTTCCTTATCGAGGGCTTGCAGAGCGGATTTCATGGCCGGCAGTTCGTCGCCAGAGGCCGGAGCAACGTTGATCATCGTCCTCAGTCGATTGCACTCGTCCCGGCATTTGGCAAGATCGAGCCTCGCCGTTTCGGCATCCTGTTCCGCCTCGCGAACGCTCGCAGCGGCGGTGCGCAACGCCTGTTCCGCCTCTTCACGATCAAGCGCATTCGACCGCAATCGTTGGGCCTCGCTGTCGAATTGCTCCCGAAGCGCCGCGGCGTGCGCCTGGGCCTCGGCTGATAGGCGCTGAGCATCGAAAATCTGCTCCTGAAGTTGCGCGATCGCTTCCTGATGGACGCGCTCCCTGGCCTCCGCCTCGTCCAACAGCTTCCGACTTGACTCTACCTCTTCCTGCGCGCTGGCGAGCTTCGCCGTCGTCTGAGCGCCCTCCGCATTCAGGGTCTCCACCTCGGAACGCGTTGCCGCCAGACGCTGCTTGGTCTCGTCGAGTTGCATCGAGAGTGACGCGACCGATTCCCGCAAGGCGGCTTCCAACGAATCGAATGCCGTTTTCTGGCGCGAGGCATCCGCCAGTTCCTGTTCCACCGCCGCTTGCACCGCTGCGCTCGAATCCCTCGCCGCCTGCTGCGAGTCCGAGATCGCCTTTCCGAGATCGGCGATGTGCTCGTTCAGCCGCTTGATCTCCGCCGCCTGCCCGCTCAGCAGCACCATGTCCTGGCTCGCGTCGCGGGGGCGGATCAGATCGGGCGACTTCCACGTCCTGACGTTGACGCAGTCATGATCCTCGAAGACGAGCTTCTCGGGAAGTGGCTCGTCAGTCGGCTCCCGGCGGAACACCGCGCAAAAGTCGTTCCAGATGTCATGCTCGCGTTCGGCAACGAAGCTTTCGACCAGCGTCAGTTGCAGGCCGTTTTCGGCCGCCCAGTCGACGAGGGCAGGCGCAGCGTCGGGATAAAACCGCCAGCAGTCCTGCGGATAGCGATGGATCGTCCCGTTCGACGGTGCGCTGACATAGAGGAACCCGCCCGGTCGCGCCTTGCGCGCCATTCGATTGAAGGTCTGCCAAAATGCCGGGTCATGCTCGAAGACCGAGGATGCCATGACGAAGTCGAAGCTTGCATCCTCGACCGGCCATTCCTCGCCCGGCTGAACGACGATATCCACGCCCGGCCCCTGCTCGAAATCGATACCGGTGTAGGAGCGGTATGGCGGCGCGGCTGCTCTGAGGGACCCGTTCACATCGAGCGAACCGATCTCCAGAATGTCGCCATCGGCGGTCGGGCAATATGCCTTGAGCACAAGGCCGCCGATCTTTGCCGCAGTGTGATGCATCGCTTGGCCCCGATCTGTTGTCGGGACCGCCGTGCCGTCCCGAGGTGATCAAGGCAACCTTTCAGGCCAATCTGGCGACGATTTCCTCGATCCCCTGCCTAAGGCCAATTCGTGGTCGCCAGCCGAGTTGCTCGGCAGCGCGCCCGATATCGAGGACATTGATCGGGACGTCGACCGGGCGACCCTGCTCGAAGGCAATGCGGAGCGGACGCTTCACCACCGCTTCGACAATGTCGCAGACCTCTTGCAGGGAGGTCCCCACTCCCGATCCGACATTGAGAACGCGAGACTCCTCGCCCCGATCGGTTAGCGCGCGCGCGGCCGCACCGGCAACATCATCGACGGCCACGAAGTCCCGGACGACCGAGCCATCACCCCAGAGAGCCAACGATTCGCCTGACAGCGCGGCCGAGATTGCGGCGGCGACGAAGCCGTTGCGCGACGTCCCCACCTGATCGAACCCGAAGGGATTGGAAACGCGCAAGATCGTCGTCCCGAGGTCGGTCTGGCGCGCGACGTCGAGCAGCGCATATTCGGTCTGCACCTTCGTCATTCCGTAGGTATTGATCGGCGCCGGTCGGCAATCTTCCGACGTCGGAACCTCGCTCGCGGCTCCGTAGACGGTGCCACCGGATGACACGAATACGAGCCGCCGAACCCCCTTCTTGGCCGCCAGTTCTGCGAGATCGACCATCGGAAGCGTCTCGCTCCTCAAGGCGTCCGCGACGCTCGCAAGCTTCGTGGCGGGCGCGATCGTTCCATGACAACAGAAGATGGCATCGACGTCGGACAGCGTGTCCGGACTGCACGCGCTGACGATGTCCCCGTGCCGCCAATCCACTCCGGCGATCGACGACGGGCGCGGCGCGCGGGTGATGACCGAGACCTGATGCCCATCGGCGATCAGTCGTCGAACGACCGCCTTGCCAATAAAGCCGCCGCCGATGACGAGTATGCGCAGACGATCCGTCACTGAGTTTTCCTGAAGTGCAGACGCCGCCGCATTGGGTTTTCCGCATCCATAGCCGATTGAGTTGCCACCATTAATGCGACGCTTTACGTTAATTTCTCCGAATTGACTTAAAGCGGCCCGCCATTTTAAGCAAAGCCGCGGGCGCGGCGATTGGCGAAGCTCGAATTCTTCGAAAGATTATGATGACCGCTGTGCAGGATGGCGAAGGTTCGGATGCGGTCACCGCATCCGACGAGGTGTCGCTTTACGATATTGTCGAGCAATCCGAGCGGTTCGATCCGACATATTATGCGGGGCTTCGCGGGTTTTCAAAGAGCCTCGACAGGGCGGCTCTCGCTCGAGACTATGTCGATCAGGGCGAAGCCGAGGGTCTGAGCCCGGGCCCGTTCTTCGACCCTGCTTTCTACGCTCACACCTATCCCGACCTTGCCAAGGCGGAGTGCAAGTTCGCGCACTTCATTCAGTACGGCCAGGCGGAAGGCCGCCACGGCACCTTCGCCAGCTTTCTGATGGCTGAAGGGTTGGACCAGCAGGCAATCGCGGAGGGCCTCGTCCCGTTTCCAGGGCACGGCCCCGACCATCCCGACTATCTTCGCGGCCTGATCGATGCGCTGCGAAAAGGCGAAGCAGACGAGGACTTCTTCTCCGCGGCCGCCTACATCCGGTTCAATCCCGACCTGCGCGACTTTCCGATCCCGCCGCTTATCCACTACATGCGCCATGGCCGCGCAGAAGGCCGTCGGTCGAACCTCGACGTGCTTGATTCGATCATCTTCAACGACCGCGTCGTGACCCCCGGCCTTCCGTTCATCCTCGTGGGCATCCACGAAGGCTCACAAACGGGCGCCCCCAAGGTCGGTCTCGACCTGGCGCAGGAACTGTCGTCGCAGTTCAACGTGATCTTCTTTTTGCTGAACGACGGCCCGCTGCTCGATATCGCCCAATATCGCTTCCCGATCACCGTGCACGCCGGGACGAATATGCAGGAGGCGCTCTTCATTTATGAAAGCCTCAATGCGCGGTTTGGAATCACACGCGCCGTTTTTTCTAGCGTCGCCTGCGAGCCACTGATCCGGACAATCGCCGAATGCGACGTGCAGATCGTCTGCCTCGTCCATGAGTTCCGCGAAGATTTTTTCCAGTTCGAACGAAGCATCGTCAATTACTGCGACCTGCTGGTCTTCTCGTCGGAGCGCCTGAGGACATCATGGGCGACGCTGATCCAGGAAGTCGGCCGGCCGCCGCAGCGGTCGATCGTCCTTCCGCAGCCGCCGAGCGCTGGCTCCGAACGAAAGTGGAGCCGCGCCGAGGCCCGTTCCCTGGTCGAAAAATCGCTCAACATCGACCTTGGCGATGACCCGTTGGTGCTTGCCGCCGGGGCGGTTCAGATGCGCAAGGGGGTCGACACCTTTCTGCAAGTCGCCACCGATCTTCGCCGCAGACGCCGTCGCCATGTCTGCGTTTGGGTGGGGCAACAGGTCAACGAACACGATCGCGGCTTCGGTATCTGGCTGCACGTCCACATCAAGGAGGCCGCGTGTCAATTCGGAACCGACGTCGTTCACTTCGTGCCTGCCGGGCCCGCGTATGAGGTGCTCATGGACGCGGCCGACGTTTTCGTCGTGCCGTCGCGTCTCGACCCCCTCCCGAACGTCGCGCTCGATGCGGCGTTGCGTGCAACGCCGGTGGTCGCGTTCGCTGGCGCGACCGGGCTCGGCGACCTGGCGCGGCTTGGCGAAATTGACCTCATCGAAGCCGACTATGGATCGGTCGAGCAGATCGTCGACGCGATCGAACGAACGACGGCCTCGCAAGCAGCGAAATGGCCTTGGAAAAAGCGGCAGCGTCCGGAGCACTCGGTTGGATCGGTGCGCACCTACGGCAATTATGCCGCCGAGGTCTTCAAGGCTGCGGAAGCGCTCCGCGATTTGCCGATCGAGCCGAACGAAACGGTCGATCCGGATTACACCGGTCCCGCGCTCAAGACCCGCTTCAACCGCTTCAATGACGAGCGCGAGATGGTCGAGACCAAGCATTTGATCGAGCGCTCGCTCCGCCTTGGCATTGCGACCTTCAACCCGCGGCCCGGCGTGCATTCACGCCGTGACGAAAATGGGCGCATGGCTCATTACCGGTCGGTGTGGTGCCAGGATCGAAGGATCGAGGACGTGCCCGCGTCCACCATCGTCCATGTGCACGCTTATTACCCCGACGTTCTTCCCGAAATCTTCGGACAATTCGCCAAGGGCGCGCGATCGGCATCGTTCGTCATCACCACTCCCAACGAGGAGAAAGCTTCCGAGATCAGGACGATCGGTCAGCGTTTCTCGATGGAGAATATCGACATCGTCGTGACCCCATCCAACCGCGGACGTGACATCGGACCGTTCATCGACGAACTGGCGTCGCGATGCGCTCCTTCGGACGTCGTGTGCCATGTGCATACGAAGAAGAGCCCAGAAGCGGGCGACTGGTTCGGCGAGCGGTGGCGAGACAACATGTATCGCAGCGTCCTGTCGCAGCCGGCGATCGACCTGTTCAACGATCCAGCCGTCGGCCTCGTCATCCCCGACAATCCGCGAAACAACGGCTGGACCGAGAATTGGGCCGAAGCGAAGAAGATCGCCGCCGCGTGGACCGAGAACCTGCCCTATCATCCCGGGCCTTTCCCGATCGGCAACATGTTCTGGGTTCGCGGGGCCGTTCTTCACGCGATGCGCGAGGCGACGATACAATCGACTTGGCCGACCGAGCCGATCAAGGTCGACGGCACCGTACTTCACGCGATCGAACGACTTTGGCCGATGGCATGTGCCCAGGTCGGCCTGGAACTCGCCGCCGTCTACGCCCGGGAAAGTCGCGATGCCGATTGCGAGAAGTCGCGGTCGTCGTCGGACGTTGACGACCAAAGCGTGACCGAACGGCGTCGGATCCGCGACCGCTTCTATCGAGCGCTAACTGAGACAATCCCGGCGCAGAGTTAGTCGACGATCTCCAGGTTCACCGCCTGTCGAACGATCTCTCCATACTGGTCGACCATCTCGGCAAACCCGGCCTGCCCGGCGAGCACGGCGGGGCTGTTCTTGGCCAGCTTGCCGCGCAGCTGGTCGTCCGACAGCATGCGTTCGATCCATTCCGCCAGTTCCTGATCGTCGCCCGGCTCGTAATAGACCGCGTTGACACCCTCATCGACGAGCTCGGGAATTCCGAACACCGGAGTGGTCACGATGGGAAGGCCGCACGCCATCGCTTCGACGATCACCCTCGGCGCGCTTTCGATGAGTGAGGTGCAGACGAAAATATCGCTCGCTGCGTAGAACAGGAACGGGTCGTCGATGTGGTCGGTCAGCACCAAATTCGGATTGTCGAGGGTGTCCAGCACTTCGTTGAACTCGACAATATATTCAGGGTCAACGATCTTGCCCGCGATGAAGACGTAGGTGCTGGCGCGCCGCTCTTCGCTCAGGCGGGCATAGGCTTTGACGAGGTCGAGCTGACCTTTTCGCCGACAGACCGTCCCGACCACCGACAGGACGTACGCGCCCGCTGGAACGCCAAGCTTCTTGCGGGCAGCAGCGCGCGTCCACCGAGTCGTCTCGGCCTTCAGGCGATCGAGCGGGATGCCGTGCCGAACGACTTCGAAGTTGCGACGGGTCTGGACCGGCAGCCATGAGCGCCGCGTCGCCTCGGCGACGTAGAGAACGCGATACGCGTCCGCAAACGCCTTGTAGGCGGCGTCGCGCATGTCGGGCGCCAAGTCGTCGAAATAGGTTTCCCACGGCTCGCTCTCGTGCTGCGCAAGGATCGACGGAATGCGAGCGAAACGCGACCCTTCGACCGCCCAATAGCTTTGCAGCGTGTTGGCGATGACGACCTCGATCTCAAGCGCGCGAAGCAGCATGCCGATCCCGGCGAAGCCCGTCGTCTGCGTGTCGCGGTCCTTCGCGCCATGCATCGCGCCATCGAGAATGATGACCCGACATCCTTCCGCC